>VGYW01000030.1 GCA_016872875.1 Planctomycetota bacterium
TACCACATAGTACGCCCTCTCAGGGCTGACCTACCCATCGCCCCTTTCCCAGGGCTTCGCCCTGGGCTGCTATAGTGCGCCCCTATCGGGGCTCCGGAGTAGTTCACCAGAACTGGGGGCCATACTCGAGCATGACTTCCGGTTTTGGCAAACGTTCCTTGCGGCCTCTTCTCGTGCTCGTCGTCGTCCTCGTCGTCGTCGTCGAATCCGGTGCCTCTCACCGCAGCCAAGAGAGGGACACTCGACGACGAGGACGACGACGACAGCGACGACGATCCCGGAATCCGCGGTTCGCCAGGACCGGGAGTCACGCTCAGTAGGAGTGGACACGCGGCGAAAATCTGCTATACTCTCTGCGTCTCGCGGAACCAATCTCTGGTAGGAGTTGTCAGTGATGGAGAAGACCGCGAAGCGCGTGTGCGGGAGGCGTCAGTTTCTCAAGGGCGCGGCGGGCGCAGGGCTGCTGGTCCTCCCCAGCGGCCTCCTGGGCGCCGAGGCGCCCAGCAACAAGCTCAACATCGCCATGGTCGGCACCTGGGGGCGGGCCGCCGACCACTTCGGCGCGATGTCGAGCGAGACCATCGCCGCCCTCTGCGACGTTGACGAGAACCACCTGGAGTTCGGCGCCAAGCGCTTCCCGAATGCCAAGACCTACGTTGACTGGCGCAAGTGCCTCGACCAGAAGGGCCTCGACGCCGTCGTCTGCTGCACCACCGACTTCACCCACGCCTTCGTGGCCAACTGGGCGATGAACCGCAACCTCCACTGCTACTGCGAGAAGCCCCTCGCCAACACCGTCGAAGAGGCCCGCATCGTGCGCGCCAACTGGCTCAAGCGCCGCGACAAGGTGGCCACCCAGGTGGGCACCCAGCGCCACGAGATAGACAACTTCAACCGCGTGGCCGAGCTTGTCCGCGACGGCGCCGTCGGCGAGCTTCAGCAGGCCCACGCCTGGGGCAACCGCCAGATACGCCGCAAGGGTCACCCGCCCGGCGAAGGCGAGCCGCCGAAACACCTCCACTACGACCTCTGGCTCGGCCCGGCGCCCTTCCACCCATACAGCCCCGACTACTTCAGGGGCGGCCCGGGGGCCAACTGCCTCTGCTGGAACATGTACTGGGACTTCGGCAGCGGCCAGATCGGCGACATGGGCAGCCACACGATGGACCTCGTGTGGAACGCCATTGACCCCGTGCTCCCCACCAGCGCCCAGGGCGAGTCCTATCCCTTCGGCTCGCAGCAGGCCGGCAACGAGAAGGGCAAGCCGGCGGACCCCATCCCGCCCCATCCCGAGGTCACACCGGTCGAACTCCACAGCACCTTCGACATGCCCGCCAACAACTGGCGGCCCGCCATCAAGGTGAACTGGTGGCAGGGCGGCATGATGCCGCGCTCGCCCAGGGGCTACATTGACCTCAACCGCATTGACCACGGCGCCATGTTCAAGGGCAAGAACGGCTTCCTCGTCTGCGACTTCGGCTCCCGCATCCTCATCCCGTTCGGCGACGCGGACGACATGACCTACTACAAGCCGCGCACGAAAGAGCAAATCCAGCCGCGCGTGGCCGGCTTCCAGCGCGAGTGGCTCGTCGCCTGCCGCGACCCGAAGAACAAGAAGACCCACTGCGACTTCGACTACAGCGGCACGATGATCGAGACCATGCTCCTCGGCCACGTCGCCTACCGCGCCGGCAAGAAGATCGCCTACGACCCCGACAAGGGCGTCGTGACCGACGTGCCCGAGGCCAACGCCTTCCTCAGCCGCAAATACCGCGAGGGCTGGACCCTCGACGGCTGAGCGGAAGACGGAATGTTGAATGTCGAACGCCGAATGCTGAATGATGAGTGAGGCCAAGAGCGCGCTCTGCTCTTCTCAGTTCGTCATTCGACATTCAGCATTCATCATTGAATGGCACTGACTTTGGGGCACCAGCGGGCCCAGTCCCAAAGGGACGGCAGTGGGTAGCCGGCGGCTTCAGCCGCCGGACCGGGACGAACCCGCGGCCCAGTCCCGAAGGGACGGCAGTGGGTAGCCGGCGGCTTCAGCCGCCGGACCGGGACGAACCCGCGGCCCAGTCCCGAAGGGACGGCAGTGGGTAGCCGGCGGCTTCAGCCGCCGGACCGGGACGAACCCGCGGCCCAGTCCCGAAGGGACGGCAGTGGGTAGCCGGCGGCTTCAGCCGCCGGACCGGGACGAACCCGCGGCCCAGTCCCGAAGGGACGGCAGAGCTGCGCGGCAGGGCGGCCCTCTGGTCTGCCGTCCCTTCGGGACTTCGTTGATTGCAGCGTCGGAGTCCGGCGGCTGAAGCCGCCGGCTACCCACCGTGCTCCCTTCGGGAGCAGGCCTCGGTTCTGGCAGATGGGGGGCTTGGGGCCGTCACTTCCCGGCCGGCGGGGGCGGGGCTTTCACCTCGTCAATCGCGACAGATTGGATGGCGACCGGGTCCTTGGCCATGTGGACGGCCTCGTCGCCCGTTCCCTTCGCCGTGGCGGGCATCTTGCTGATGGCCTCGGCGACCTCCAGGCCCCTCACCACCTCGCCAAAGATGCTGAACCGCCCGTCCAGGGAGGGGGCGGGGGCGAGGGTGATGAAGAACTGGCTGCCGTTCGTGTTCCGCCCGGAGTTCGCCATCGCCACCACGCCGGGCTTGTCGAACTTCACATCCTTGTCGGTCTCGTCGCTGAACTGATAGCCCGGCCCACCCGTGCCATCGCCCTTGGGGCAGCCGCCCTGGATGAGCTTCAGCACGTCGTTCTCGACGCGGTGGAAGGTCAGGCCGTCGTAGAAGGGCTTGGCCACCCAACGCCCGTCGGCCGTCTTCCAGGGGCGCTCCCCCCTGGCAAGCTCCACGAAGTTCGCCACGGTCTTCGGCGCCTTGTCGGCCAGGAGGCGGAAGACGATCTCGCCCTTGGCCGTCTTCAGGCGCGCGTAGGTCCCAGGGGCCAGCTTCTCCTCCTCGGGCGCTTCGGCCTTGGGGCCATCCCCCTTGGGCCGAGCCTTCTCGGGCGCGGGCTCCGCGGCGAGCAGCCCGACGCTCAGGATGGCGAACAGCGTGGACGCGATGGCCCGGATCACGCACATTCTCCTCTGTCAAAGCGGCTGTTGGCAACAACCAAGCGAGTGCCTGGATAGAGAGGCATTCTACCAGAACGGGCGGGAAAGCGGAAGTCCCGATGAGGCGTTGCGTACGCCCCCAGTCCTGGTGGTTCTCTTCGGCTCGGAAGCTCCGAAAGGAGCGTCCTATAGCAGCCCAGGGCGAAGCCCTGGGAAAAGGGAGGGGCCAGATTCAGCCCTGTAGGGGCGTACTAGCCGTCGTGGGCAGGTGTGGCGCCAGGACCACATAGTACGCCCTGTCAGGGCTGACTTTGCTGGTCGCCGTTTCCCCAGGGCTTCGCCCTGGGCTGTTATAGTACGCCCCTGTCGGGGCTCCGGAGCACTTTACCGGGACTGGGGACCATACTCTGAGGCGCTCCTGGGCAACCAGTCACGCGGCGAAGACTGCTGTCCTTCGGCTCCGCAGAGGCGGCCTGGGGTCTCTCGCGCCCGGCGCGCGGGGTCAGGCGCCGAGCTGGGCGGCGAGGCGCTGGGCGGTGAGGACGAAGTAGCCGGTGAAGTCCTCCACGTAGTTGATGGTCACGGCGCAGCGGATGCCGTCGGCGACCACGGGCTCGGCGATGGGGACTTCCATGGACTTGCCGCTGGGATAGGCCGGGGCGCGCTTGCCGCCCGGCTCGAAGCACTCGACCCGCAGGATCGCGCGGTAGGGGCGCTTGTCCGGGTAGTCGTTGGCGAAGTGGGCGTTCACCTCGTCGCGGTTGCCGCCGTAGCGCAGGATTTCGCGTTCGAGCTGGCTCGGCTCGATCCGCTCGCAGGCGCGGGTGAGGAAGGGGAGCATGAATTCGATCTCGATGTGTAGCGGGCCGTACCAGCGCTGGCTGGCGGCCTCGGCGCGGAGGGGCTCGGCGTGGGCGAGGTAGAGGCGGGTGAGCTCGGCCAGCTCGTCCGCCGTGTAGCGGCGCGCGCGGTAGGGCTCCACGTCTTCTTCGTAGTCTTCAGAGTCCTCCTGGTCCTGCTCGCCGGCGTCGTGGAGGGCGTCTTCGAGCTCGCGGAGCTCGTCGCCGTGCGGGTTGTCGGCCAGCCAGGTCGCAAGGTCGTCGAAGGTGGGGGCGTAGAAGCCCATCCAGTTGACGATCTCGGAGCTGGTGAGGAAGTGGTAGACGAAGGCCGGGATGTCTGCTGCGGAGCTGAGGGTCCTGGGGAAGCGGTACATGGCCTCGATCTGGTCCTGGTCCATGGGCGCGCCCACCTGGTAGTCGAGGCGGCCGTTGGCGAGGAGCAGGGCGCGGAGGAAGAGGTTGTCGTAGTCGAAGTTCGCCTTGAGTGCCCGCTCGACGACGAGGGGGATGCGGCGCGCGAACTCGGCGGGCTCGATCACCTCGAGGGTGATGCCGTGCTGGTCTTTGAGGCGCTGGACGACCTTGGGAAGCGCCTCGGCCACGCGGCGCGCGGGCAGCCTGGGCACCCACACCTGGCAGTGGACGTGCTCGGGCGCGTAGTCGAGGTCGCTCCCCTCCTTGGCGATCTCCACGTAGCGCCTCACCAGCTTCTTCACCAGGGTGTCGGGGCGCATCTCGGGCGGGAACCAGTCGAACTTCTCGGGAAAGTCGGCGTAGAAGACGCACTGGCCCGCCTCGTTTCGGCCTGCGACCTCGAGCCAGAACTCCTTGGGATTGGGCAGCTCGGAGTAGTAGGTGACGCTTCCGCAGCCCTCGACGAGCTGGAGGTAAGCGCCGACCGCAAACATCTCCATCGTTGGCGTGGCACGCGCCATCGGTTGGTCTCCGCGCGGGGCAGGACGGGGAATTGCTGAGGAACTCTCATTATAGAGGCGGCTCCGCGGTGAGTCAAACAGCCCGCCTTGTCAGAGCATGGCCCCCAATTCTGGTGAACTACTCCGCAGCCCCGATAGGGGCGTACTATAACAGCCCAGGGCGAAGCCCTGGGAAAGGGGAGGGGCCAGATTCAGCCCTGTAGGGGCGTACTAGCCGCCGTAGGCAGGATGTGGCGCCGGGACCACATAGTACGCCCTGTCAGGGCTGACCTTACCGGTCGCCCTTTCCCAGGGCTTCGCCCTGGGCTGGTATAGTACGCTCCGTTTGGAGCTTCGGCGCCGAAGAACGTTACCAGAATTGGGGGCCACACTCGCCTTGTCACGTGTCTGGCCCCTGATTCCGGTGACCCTTGCCCGGTTCCCCGGCTCGCCCCGTGTGGCGCCCCTGCGCCATTGTTGAGGGTCTGAAAAAACAGCCTCAACAATGGGTGGAGCGGCCTCCGGTGGCCATTTCAGCCATTCCTACCATTGTTGAGGCTCACACGCGCACACACACACACGCGCCGGGCGGCGGGTGTCCCATGGGACCGAGCGACGCATGTCTCGTGCTGTCAATGCCTTATGAAGCGCTCCGCCCGCGCTCGCCGGTCTCTCCCTCCTCATAGTTGAGGGTCCCCGGCCCACAACAATGACCGCGGGGCTGACGCGAGGACTGCGGGCCACGCTTCCTTGTCACGTCTCGCGCGGCGCTGTAAGCATTTGTAAGAAAGTCTTGCTTATGGGGGTGAAAGTGCTACAGTGTAATGTAAGCGGCTGCTCCGGCGCCGCGCGGAGGCGGCGTGGCCCGCGCGGGCATGTGGCCCTTTGCGTGAGGAGCGTGCGACCGACGATGTGGAAAGCTTGGACTCGCGTGGCGTTCATCCTGCTGGTGTGTGGTGCGGGCGCGGCCGGCGGCGAGGCGGACCAGGAGCGCGGCAGCATCATCGGGAAGAACCTCTGGGAGACGTTTCTGGCCGGCGGCATCCTGATGTGGCCGATCCTGGCCTGCTCGATTGTGGGGCTGGCCTTCATCTTCGAGCGCGCCGTCTCCCTGCGGCAGCGGGCGCTGGTGCCGCCGGGCGTGGGCAAGGCGGTGGCGGACGCGGCGCGGAGCGGGGGCGCGGCGGCGGCACAGGGCGTCTGCAACGGGCGGCCCTCCGCGCTCACCCGCGTCCTCGCCGCAGGCCTCGCCGTCGCCGACCGCTCCCGCGAGGAGGTCGAGACCGCCATGCAGGAGGCCGGCGAGCGCGAGCAGTGGCACATGGACCGCTTCAACCGCCCGCTGAGCATCGTCACCAGCGTCGCGCCCCTCCTCGGCCTGCTCGGAACCGTCCAGGGCATGATCATGGCCTTCGACATCGTGGCCCAGAAGGGCGCGATGGGCGACCCGCGCCAGCTCGCGGCCGGCGTCGCCACCGCCCTCCTCACCACCTTCGCCGGCCTCACCGTGGCCATCCCCTGCTACTGCTTCTACCACTACTACCGGGACAAGACGGACCGGATGATCGTCCAGATCGAAGACGCCGCCTCGCACCTGGTGGATGCCCTGAAAGGCGCGGCGCCTGGGGCGGAGAAGAGGGGGGGATGATCGGTCGGATCGATCGAATCGATCGAATCGATCGAATCGGCCCTGCGGCCTTCGCCGCGCGGCCACCTTGCGAATGAGAGGCCCTGGCCATGCGCATTCATCGCCGTCGTGAGGAGGAGGAGGGGCTGCCGATGACGCCGCTCATCGACGTCGTCTTCCAGCTCCTCCTGTTCTTCCTCACGGCCACGAGCTTCCACAAGATCGAGAAGGACATCAAGGTTGACCCGCCCAAGGCGAGCGAGGGACGCGCCACGCCCCAGGCCCCGCGCGAGCTCACCGTGAACATCCGCGGCGAGGCCGACGGCGGCCTCTTCGTCATCACCGATAGAATCCTCTCACTCGAACAGGTCACGGACCGCCTCGTCCAAGGCGTCAAGGACAACCCGAACCTGGTGGTGATCATTCGCGGGGACAAGCACACCTACCACAAGCGGGTGGTGGAGGTGCTGAATGCCTGTGTGAAGGCGAACGTCAAGAAGTACCTGATCGCCACGGCGTTCGAGGCGCCCAAGTGACGCGTGACCCGTGACGCGTGAGCAAGATAAGAGGCGTTGGATGGCGCAAGGGCGTTCCCAACACAGACTGAGCCGCGCAGTCGCCATAGGCCTATCGCTCACGCTGGCAGCGGCGTGGGCCACGGGGGGCGAGGGGACGCTGAGGCTGGAGGTGCTCAGGGCCGAGGCCCAGGGCGCCAGCCTGGATGTCCTCCTGCGCATCGAGGCTCCGGCAGGGGAGGCAGAGGAACTCGGGCCAGACGACTTCGCGGTCTTCATCGCCCCCACGGACCTGCCCGCGTCCGAGGCCGCCGCCGAGAAGTTCCGCGTGCGGCGCATCTTCCTCAAGCGCCTGGGCAACAGCTACTTCCTCGACCTGCGGCGGCTTCCGCCCGGCGCCGGCGCCGGCGCTTGCCAGCTCGTGGTCCGCGTGACGCGCCGAGGCGAGCAGCTCGCCTCGCACCACGTCGCAGGCTTCCTCGACGCGCCCGCCGAGCACCTCGACGTGGCGCTGCTGATTGACGAATCGTATTCGATGCGCGAGACGGACCCCGGGCGGCTGCGCGTCGAGGCGGCGAAGACGTTCGTGGACCTCGCCCGCCGCAGCCCGCGCATCGCCCACATCGCAGCCATGGCCTTCAACGAGGAGGCGCGCACCCTGGCGCCCCTGACCCCGCCCGCCGAGGCCGACGCGCTTTACCAGGCCATTGACAAAGTGCGGGCCACGGGGCAGACGGACATGGACGGCGCCCTCGCCCTGGGCATGGCGCTCCTCGGCAAGTCGTCGGGGCCGGCCAAGGTCGCGCTCCTCCTCTCCGATGGCAAGGACGAGCCGCAGCGCTACCAGGAGGCCCACCGCGCCTTCGCACAGCGACGCTGGCCCGTCTACACCGTCGGCCTCTCCGCGCGGGCCGACGCCGAGACGCTTGCCCGCATCGCCAGCGACACCGGGGGCGAGTTCCACCAGGCGCCCACGAGCGCCCAGCTCCAGGACATCTTCGGCCGCATCTGCCTCGCCCTCCAGAAGAAGGTCACGATACGCTCCCGCAGCCTGCGCCTGGCGGGCGGCAAACCGCTGGAGGACCCGCTGGCCGTGGACGACACGGTTTCGGCGTTGACCGTGCGCCTCGACGGCCGCCAGCCCGACATTGCGTTCGCTCTGGCCGACCCGGCCGGGCGGCTGCTGACGCCCGAATCGGTGAAGGACCAGCGGGGCGCGGCCTACGGCTGCAAGGCCAACCACCAGCACTACGACCTCTTGGAGCCCGGCCCAGGCCGCTGGACGAGCCGCCTCGCCGCGGCGAAGGACGCCGAGGCCACCCTGGCCGCAACCGCGGCTACCACCCTTCTCCTGCGGGCATTCCCCGTCAAGACCGCCCCCAACCGAGGCGAGCCCATCGAGATTGCCGTGAGCCTCGCCGACCGCGATGCCGTGCTGCCGGGCGCACGCGTGGAGGCCCGCATCGAAGGGCCAGGCGGCACCGGCTCCCCGCCTGTGACCCTCTACGACGACGGCCGGCACCTCGACACGGCGAGCGGCGACGGAGTCTTCGCGGGCGTCTTTCCCGGCGCGGACCGGCCTGGCCAGTGTGCCATCGTCGTCGTCGCCACGGGCGCCACGGCTGCGGGACACCCCTTCGAACGCGAGCTCCGCCTCACCACCACGGTGCAAGCGGAGGAGGTCAGCAAGCTCTGGGCCTCGGCCTCGGAGCTTGACTTCGGGCTGCTCTACAGCGGCGAGCGCGCAGAGCGGTCCTTCGACCTCAAGCTCATCTCCCCACTCCCCACCCCCGAGGATGTGCAATTGCGGATTGCGGATTTCGGATTGCCGATTGAAATCCGAAATCCGAAATCCGAAATCCGAAATCTCGAACCGGGCCGCACCGTCCCCGTCACCCTGGCCGTCCGCATCCCGCCCGGCCAGGCGCCCGGACGCTTTGCCGGCCAGCTCCAGCTCATCAGCAAGCACGACAGGCTGTCGCTCCCGCTCGTCGCGGAGGTACGGCACCCGAAGCTGGTGATTGACAAGACGGCTCTCGACCTCGGCGCCATCGAGAGCGGTGGGAAGGCCGACGCCGCCTTCGAACTGAGACTCGAGCCGCGCGGCGCACTGCCCGCCCGGCTCACCGCCTCCGACACACGGTTCGCGCTAACGCCTGGAACGCTCGACCTCACCGCGAAGCCATCGAGTGTGCGCGTGGCCTTCGCCTCACCACCCGGCCAGGCGACTGAGCAGGTGAAGGCGAAGGTCGTCGTGGAAGCTCCTGTGGGCGGGGCGTCTCTGCCCCGCGCGGGGCACGGAGGCCCCGCCCACATTTTGGTGGAAGTGCCCGTTGCCTTGCGCGTCGTGCGCCCCAGCTTCGCCATCGCCCCCGCGGCCCTTGACTTCGGCGAGGTCAGCCCCGGCCAGGCGGTCGAGCGGCAGCTCACGCTGAGCATTCAGGGCCTGGCGCCGCGCGAGGCCGCCCTCAGCGCCTCGCCCCTCATCCCCTCTCCCCCGGGGAGAGGGCAGGGTGAGGGTGCCTTCCCCGGCGTCCCCGCCTTGGCTCTCGATGCGCCGCGGAAGCTCGAGGTCAAGCCCGATGAGCCAGCCGCCGTCCAGCTCCGCCTCCGCGTGCCGCCGGCCCAGCCGCCGGGAACCTACAAGGGCGAGCTTGTCGCTCGCACGCCGCTGGGCGAGCACAAGGTGAGCTGCACGGCAACGGTGGGCGCGGCCAACACATTCCAGGTCGCCGCCGCCCTCGACTTCGGCCAGGTGGCCGTGGGCACGACGAAGGAGCTTCAGGCCGAAGTGGCCTCGCTCGTTGACGCCGAGCAGAAGGTAGAGCTGAGCGTTCCTGTGGCCGGTGGCACAGGCGTCCCGCCTGTGGCCGACTGGCAGCTTGCGGCGGAGCCGGCGGCACTCACCCTCCCGCCGCGTGGGAAGGCCAGCGTGGCCTTCCGGCTCACAGCCTCGCCCTCCGCGAAGCCCGGGCCGCGCAGCGCCGCGGTGAGCTTCCGCGGCCCGTCGCGCGGCGCCTCGCTCGAGGCTCGCGCGCTCATCTTCCGCCCGCCACACGCATCCCTCGCCTTCGACCCCCCCGAGCTCGACGCCGGCCGCCTCCAGGCCGGCATCCCCGAGCAGTTCCGCGTCCTCGTGAGGTCGCTCGTTGATGAGCCGCAGACCGTCACCATCGAGCCCCCCGCCGCCCCCGCCGACCTGGTGGCTGTACACGCGGACCCGATCCGGTTTGATCTGTCTGCCAATCCGCAATCCGAAATCCGAAATCCGAAATCGGATGGGTCGCAACCCGTCGTCCTGACAATCACCCCCCTGGCCGGCCCACCCGAAGCCCCCTTCGAGGCCACCCTGACGGCCCGCGGCCGTTCCCTGCCCGCCACGCTGCGCATCCGAGGCATGGTCTTCACCCCGCCGCGCACCACGTTCGTCCTCCTGGGGCCTGTGCTCGACTTCGGCCCGATGACGCCGGGCCAGCGGGCCGAGCTCGCCCTATGCATCCAGTCCGTCTGGCAGCGCGAGCAGAGAGTCTCGCTCGCAGGCCCACCCATCGGCGAGGGCGTGGAGCTTTCGGCCGAGCGGTCCGGCGCGTTGCTCCTGCCAGGGGTCATGCACCCGATTGGCATCGAGGTGAGCGTTGCCACCGACGCCACGCCGGGGGAGAGGCGCTTCGCGTGGGAGGTCCGCGGGCCAGGCGACCCCGCGACCTTTGAGGTGCGGGTGGAGGTCGTCCCGCACCAGGCCCCCGCCTTCGGAACCAGCATCGGCTTCCTCAAGCCACAGTATATCTGGTGGCTCGACGGCCTCGCGCTCTTCCTCGTCCTGCTCCTTCTCCTGGCCATCGTGGCTGCGAGCTACTGGCTGACCCGGCGGCTCTTCCGCTCGCCCCGCGTGCCGCGGATGACCGCATACTTCGTGGCCTCCACGCTGGTCTGTTGCGCGCTCATGTTCCTGCCCACCGAAGCATTCTACACGCTCCGCACCTGGGGACAGGAGAAAGGGGCTCTTGTCGGCGTCGGCCTGACCGCCGCGGGGTCGGGCGACTTCTCGAGCCAACTGTCCAGCGCCGCCGATGAGCTGCGGGCGCTCGCCGAACGCGAGCGCCGCCTCGAGGCCGTCCGCCGCCAGCAGGAGGCGGCTCGCCTCGCCCGCGAGCTCCTCGAGAGCGAACGCCGCAAGCTGGACCCCACCCTGGCGCGACTCGAAAAGCCGAGGGCGGAGGAGAGGCTCGACCTCACCCCCCGCGAGCCCGAGGCGAAGAAGCTCACCCTGGAGGACATTGCTCAGGTCATGGAGGAAATCCGCGCCGCCGCCCCGCCCAAGGAGGCCGCGAAGCCCGAAGCCAGCGACGCCGCGCCCGTGCTCCCTACCCGTGTGCCCGACCTCCGCGACCTCACCCGCGAGCAGCTCGAGCGCCTGGTCCGCGACGCCATTCAGCCGAAGGCCGCCGCCGTTGAGAAGACGGCTGCCCCGCCCGACCTCCCCGGCCTCGCCGAGGCGCGAGCCACCGAGAAGACGACCCTTGCCCCCGACGCCCTCATCCCCGCGATGGAGGCCCTCAAGGGCGAGCTCGGCCGGGCCGAAGCCGTCGCAAAGGGGCCTGCCGTCCCCGCCGCGGGCGAAGTCCAGGCCAGCCGAGCCGTCCAAGGCCCCGCCCTCGAGCGCGCCCCAGGCCCAGCCGAGCGCTCCGCCATCGCCGAAGCCCCGCGCCCAACCCCAGACCCCGGCTCTGCCATCGCTGACAGGCGACCCGCCGAGCCTGGCCTCTCTGAAATCCGAAATCCGCAATCCGAAATCCGAAATCTCCAGGAAGCCCCCCTCGCCGCCGACCTCCCTCAAGAGCAGGTAGCCACCCCCTTGGGCGCTGGCCGCGCCGCGCCCGCACCCACCGCCGCGCCTGGCAGCGCCGCCCCCAGCCAGGCTGCCGCGTGGAGGCTTGAGAGCGAAGCCTCCATCGAGCGTCCCGGCCTTGGTGCCGCACGGACCGCCCCCACCCACGCCCCACGCATCACCCCCGACCTCGGCCACCCGGTGGTGGATAGAGCCAGCGCCGAGCCTGGCCTCTCTGAAATCCGCAATCGGCAATCCGAAATCCGAAATCCCCGGCCCGCCCCCGTCTCCGCGGCCACCCCCGCCGAGCACGTTTCAACGGACCCCCTGGTCGAGCTGCCTGGAACGCCGCGGCGTGGCGGCCCGGAGCTGGCGCCTGCCGCCGTGGCAATCGCCTACCACGGAGCGCCGGTGCGCGGCGCTGAGCGGGCGGCCCCCGCCCAGGCCCCGGCGTCGCGTGCCGCCGAGCCGCGCGGCACCGAGCCCGCGCGCGTCGCGCTGGAGCGGCCGGCGGCCGCCATTGGCCTGCCCGAGCCATCGCCGCCCGCCGCCAGGCCGAGCGCCAGGGCCGCGCCGGGGCTCGACGCTGTGGCCGTGGCCGAAGGGCCGCTCGTCGCGGCGCGGCAGGCCGCGCCCGCGAGCGGCGGCAAGGCCGGCCCCCAACCAGTCGCCGCCCAGCGGCATCCCGCCCCGCCTGGCGACGCCCGCTCCGCCCTGCCGCCTCGCGTTGCCCGTGCCGCGGCCGCTGACCAGTCGGCTCCCAGAGGCGTGGCGCTGGAGCGTCCCGCCCCCGATCCTCTCACGCGTCACGCGTCACGCGTCACGCTCGCCCAAGGCCCACAAGCCACCGTTCCCCTCCCCGATGCCGAGATTGGCGAGACCGTGGGAGGCGGGCCAAGGGGCGCCGCCCCTGCCGCCCACGCCTCAGGGCCTCCCGCGCCCCGGACAACTGAGGGCCGTCGTCAGGAGTCCCTCGCAGGCATCGAGAGAGCCGCTCCTTCTTCTCCTGGTCACGCATCGCGCATCACGCATCACGTCCCCCGTCCCGCCTCCCCCGTGCCTGACCGCCCCGTTTCCGATCTTGTCACGCGTCACGCGTCACGCGTCATGCCTGGCCAGACCCCCCAAACCACAGCTCCCATCCCCGAGGCTCCGGTCGCCGAAGCAGTGAGCCCTGGCGCAAGAACCGCCGCCCCCTCGCCTCGGGCCTCCGAGCTTCTTGGCCCCCGAGCGATCGAGGGCAGCAGGGAACAGCCCCTCGCGGACATCGAGCGGCCCGCTCTTTCTTCCTCTGGTCACGCATCACGCGTCACGCATCACGCCCCCCGTCCCACCCCGCCCGACTCGGCGCAAGGGCGCACCGGGCCGCGCCTGCTCCTGCCCGAGCTGGCCGCGCGCGGCGGGCAGGCCGGCGCGCTCGTCGGCGACGCCTCGGGCACCGCGAAGACCATCGTCCTCACCACCGCCAAGTACGGCGGCGCGGAGGCCGACTGGGACGTCCACCGCACCGCCATGCCCTTCCTCGCCTGGCAGCTCCGCGAACGGGTCGGCTTCAACCTCGAGACCGACGTGATAGACGTGCCGCTGGCCAGCGGCAAGATCATGGGCTCGCCCTGGCTGTTCATGACCGGCCACAAGGACTTCCGCCTCGCCGACACCGAGGTCGCCAATCTCCGCCGCTACGTCCTCGCCGGCGGAACCCTCTGGGCCGAGGACTGCACCCACGAGGACGACCCGACCTGGGACCGCGCCTTCCGCCGCGAGATCGCCCGCGTCTTCCCCCCCGCCGACGGCCACAAGCTCCGCCGAATCACCAAGGACGACGGCCACCCCCTCTTCCGCTCCTGCTTCGACCTCGCCGACGGCTACAAGGGCTACTTCCCGCCGCCCGGCGACAAGTTCCGCCAGAGCTACATCGAGGGCATCGAGCTCGACAACCGCCTCGCCGTCATCTACACCCGCAACGACTACGGCTGCGGCCTCGAAATCAAGCCCGACACCCATCCCGGCAAGGTCTCCCTCAGCAGCCTCTCCCCCGCCGAGATGCAGGAATCGTCCTTCCTCATGGCCAGCAACATCGTCATCTACGCCCTCACCGGCGGGCGGGGGACCTCCGACCGCGGCATGGCGGGCCGCGCCGCCGCCTCCCTCCGCCGCCAGCGCGACGCCGCACAGGCACAGGGCGACCCCTACGACAAGGCGCCCGCCACCCTCTTCGACAACTTCGCCGAAGACCGCTGGGCCGTCGAAACCGAGTGGCAGCAGGCCGCCCCCGCCAACCTCCGCTACATGCGCCGCGCCGCGCCCGTTGCCGGCAACGGGCACCCGAACGCCGACGGCAAGCGCCTCGCCGTCAGCTACCAACTCCGCAAGGGCGACGCCAAGGCCGTCCTCATCCGCGACCTCCCCCAGGAGGCCGACCTCACCGGCCACGAGCGCTGCTACATTGACATCGAGAGCCGCCTCGAGGGCGGCGCACGACTCGCCCTCGCACTCATCACCATGCCCGACTGGAAGTACTTCGAGAGCCGGCCCGCCTTCATCAAGCCCGGGCGCCAACGCGTCTTCTTCGACCTCCGCGCGGAGGCCTGGAAGACCGGCGAACCAGTCCCCGAAGGCCAGAGCGAATACTCGCGCCGCCCCGCAAACCTCGCCGCCGTCCGACGCTTCGTCCTCCTCCTCTACCCCGTCCAGCAAGCCGGCTCCGTCATCCTCGACCAGATCGAGTTCCGCTCCAAACCCTGACCGCCATCCCACACAATGCCGGAACGCCGAGAACCGCCGATTCTCGCCATTCCACCCATTGTGGGTCAACCGCGCGCCCCCACGTTGACCCACAATGAACGCCAACAATGAATGCTGAAGCCGCCCCTCAGATCTGAGCCTAACATCCTGGTACCACCGTCCTTATGGGTGTCAGGCACGGAAGCGCTATCGCGTCCCAAGACGCTTGTCAATAGCCTCTGCTCTCCGCCAGCCAAGACCCGCAATTAAGTATGGTGTCCCCAGATTCACACGGCATCGTAGGCGTAGTACTTCCTCTTCCCAACCGTATCCGTCTCCGACAGGAGCCGACCCAGCCCCGCGCGCCGCCAAAGTCGCTTTCGCGGCTCAATACCCTGCCTGCACGTCCCCATTGGCCGACGCTTCGGCCCTGCCCTTGTGGGCACGGGCGCACGACTGGGGCCGGTGTGGCTCGCTAAGCCTTCACCATGCGACCTTCTCATCCGCTGCTCCACGCCAGCTGACAGGCGCTCTCCGAGGACGCGAACACCCTGGGGGCATCACTCAGCACTGCTTGCCGATAGAGCGCTGCGCTGACTGGATCCGAACCGCATCCTGTACGCCGACAACACTTCGATCAGCCTGTCCGGGCCTCCCGCCAGCAGAACAAGATCAGTCGGGACCTCCAAGAGCGCGCCATTCTGCGTTTCCACGAAGACCTTTCGGCCAAAGTCGCTCTCTGGCTTCGGGCCATCAACATGAACCGCGCGAACATCTGGCCATGATAGGCGCCATTCGACCAACTGCCCTCGATGGAATTCCAGCCCGGCATCGTGCACGCACAACCGGTGCGGTAGGCGCTTCGTGCAGTCCCACACGATGGCAAGCCCTCCCAGCAGGCAACCCACAACAATTGCCCCGTCCAGAACCATCAGAAAGTAAAAACCACGCGGGTGAGCAGCAACGCACACAAGCATAGCGACAGAGACCCCAGGGGTAAGAAGCCCCGCCAGTGTCACGTGGTGTCTCAACAACCAGGAGTATACGGGCCTCGCGCACACAAGTGTGCCCCACAAGAGCACGATATCTGCACCCAACAGAGCAGATGGTTGCCCCGTGCACAAGCTAACGTACGTGCTGGGCCAATGGAGCACACCCAGGTACACGGACGCGCAAAGCCACCAGATGGCTGGGAAGAGGAGCCTGAATCCACGACTGCCTGACAGAACTGTGATGACAGGCAACTTCTCGACCGTCATTTCCATGGCTTCTCCGCATTGGGGTCGCCTTCCAGGGCTTTCAGCGCCGGCGGCCGGTACTCGCAGCCAGCTTCGCATAGTGCGTAGCTGCGCGGTCAATGTAGTTCAACAATGGTTCATGCTCGATCTCCGTCTCCTCCAGAATCTGTTCTTGAGTTAGATCCTCGTCGACACAGCGGCGCGGGTGGAGAAACGTGAGTTGGAGAACTTGAGGCGGGGCCTGATGTTGCCGCAAACTGGCGCTCGGAATAGTGGAGGATGCTGCCGGGTGGCGGAATCTCGATGCCGCGCCGGTCATGCGCTGCGAAAAACCATAGACAATGTCGCCGAGAGCGGCGCTGGCACCGGCTGCGAATTCCGCTCCGACCCCCAACTCCCCGTAGCCAATCCCCCACCCGGCGCCGGCAGCAAGGAGGCCCCTTATTGAGACTACTACCGCGGGGTCTCCGTTCATGATTGACTGCTGCACAGCGCTCATTCCCGCCATTCCAGCGGCGAGATGCTGGGGTTTGAGCCATGGTGCCAGGGGCAGGAACCCTTGTGCTCCATACTGACTGAGGAAGCCCGCGCCAAAGGCGCGCAACGGGTCTGCTTCTTCCCCTCGACCGATGTATTCGGATATGGCTGCTGCGCTCCCAACAGCGGCGGGCACTGCGCTGGCTCGCAGAAGTGCCCCGAAGAACTGCTTCGCGCCATCGAAGTCCCCCGCGTACAGGATGCGGGCCGTGCCAAACCCGAGTTCGGCGCAAACCAGTGCTCCCGTACCCGGGTTCTGCCCTACGGCTCCCCATGTCAGCGCGCCGCCGCTCCCCCCAGCGACCACGGAGCCGGTGTAAACTTTCAGCGCGCCCACCCCAGCTTCAGCGGTCCCAGCTGTACCAATGCCTTGGGCAGCCAGGGCCCCCCCTCCATATGTGAGGCCGCCGAGCACGGCTCCACCCAGCACATAGACAACTCCCAGCAAGCCCTGAATCACGGGGTGGTGGCCTGCCAGTTCGCCTCTCGCTGCCTTCCAAGCGCCGTAGAGCGCCCCAGCAATTGCACCACCGATCACAAATGCAGCTAGAAGCAATGGTATCTCACTGCTAGGGTCGACCACTCGTAGTGGATTCCCCACCGCGAACCCGTAAGGGTCAGTTGAGGGCACTCCATCGCGACTTGCCCATCTACCTTGTGAGATGAGATAAGCGCGCACGTACCCCAGTCGCACGTCATTGAGGTCAACGAGTCTAGTCGAACTTGCGGGAAAGAGGAAGTCGCTTGGCCCAGCGCCGATCTCAGCCAGGATTCGCCCGAAGGGTTCCAAGGTGTAGGATTTGATGGGGTTCTGCCATCGGTCGGTGAGTTGACGGACGCCGCCGACCTGGTCGAAGTGGTAGAAGCAGGGGCAGCCGAGGTCGTCCTGGACGGCGAGGAGGTCGGAGACGCCTTCGATGGGGCTGTAGCCGTGGGTGTAGCGGCGCTTGAGGTTGCCCGAGGCGTCGAGCTCGAGGAGGATGTGGAGGCCGTCCCAGACGTAGCGGGTGAAGCCGGTGGAGTCGGTCTTGGTGATGCGCTGGCCGAGGGCGTTGTAGGTGAAGTAGTTGGGGGTGAAGGCCGGGTCGTCGCTGGAGATGGCCGTGATGAGGTTGCGGGAGTTGTAGTCGAAGTAGAGGGTGTAGCCGCCGAGCACCTGCCGCTGGGTCTGGTTGCCTCGGCCGTCGTAGGAGTAGTAGGCTGTCTCCACGCCGGGAGTGTCCTCGCTCGTCAGCTCGTTGGCGTCGTTGCAGGAGTAGTAAGTGACCTGGCTGTCCACGAGCAGCGAGGTGCGGTTGCCCACCTTGTCGTAGTTGTAGGTGTAGGCGCAGAGGGTGGAGCCCCAGGTCTCCTTCCACTCCGCCTTCGTCAGGCGCTGGAGGCCGTGACGCCCGCCATGTCGGGACGCGCACGTTGCCGAGCGACCATCCCGAAATGACCGTGCTCGCCGCAAACGTATTATCCTCACGCGCTTACACTTTCCCAATGTGACAGGCGCGTTGCCCGGGCGCGTTGCCCGCGTTGCCCGCGTTGCCCGCCTTCCCCGAAGCGGTTTCCCGGGGCGATGTCAACTATGTCCTTCCTCCCGGCCAAGAGGCTGCACAGGTGTCTCGCCGCCACCCACATGTCCTCTAGCGATTCTGGGCCGTACGGGTCCATCGCGGCCTTCTGCTTCCTCAGGGCGTCCTCGGGTCCTGATGGTGCGCCGGCCTGCGAGGCCGGCTGCCTTCGAGGATCAGAGAACCCAAGAAGCTTGCGGATCCAGTTCACGCTCGGCCTCCCTAACGGGCGCCCTCTGGACCTGGGTGATCCTCACCGCAGAGCTTGT
The DNA here is from genome assembly GCA_016872875.1 of Planctomycetota bacterium. Next base: position 18,109 of record VGYW01000030.1, read on the forward strand.
CAAGGGCCTCGCGCAATCTACACTCGCACTCTCGGTCTCCGGGCACAAACCCGCTCGGCATAAACCCGGTCATCATCCGCGCCCCCTGTGTACCCAACATCAGTGGTTTTTGGTGTCGCGTCTCTATTCTTTTTGAATTGTCCTGTTCACCTGTCTTGCGACTCTTGGAAGCTGATGCCCTGTCTGGGCATGCCCACATCCTATCCCGCCGCGGCCGCCCTGTCAAGACCTTCGCCGCGCTTCCTTGCATGCGCGTTGGCCTTCTGCTACCATCGGCTGGGATACCAGAATCTCAGGTGCCACGTTCCAGGTTCCAGAGCGGCGGCGGGCTGGCCGACACTGCGATGAGCGCTCCCCAACTGCCACAGCGCCGGGCTTCGGGCCACGAGCCACGAGCGGCAACAAGAAGCCTCAAGCAACGGGCTTCGAGCCGCGAGCCGCTGGCGTTTGGACTGCGGCCTTCAGGCCGTGTCTGCGGGTTACGGGCTGAAGCCCGCACTACGAACCTGGCCCCTCCGCCGCGGGCTGCGCGGCTCGTGGCTCGCGGCTCGCCGCTCGCGGCCGGGCTGGTCCTGGCGGCGCTCGCGGGCTGCGTGCGCCCGCCGCTGAGGCCGCCCGAGCCGGTGGTCCTGCGGCCCGTCGAGCGCCCGGCCACCGTCTGGCCCACGGTGCTGGTGGACAAGGTTCCCGGCGAGTTCAGCCCCCCGTGGCCCGCGGGGTCCGGGGGCGAGCTGGAGCTGTGGCAGATTGACCTGCTGGACCTCGACCGCCCGGACCTCACGGCGTGGCTGAGCGCGTGGCAGCCGCGCCGCGAGCGTCTGGCCCGGCCTGTCCCGATCCAACCAGCAATCAGAAATCAGCAATCAGAAATCAGGTTAGCCATCTCGGAGCGCGGGGCCTATATCCTGCGGCGGCGCAAGGGGGGCGAGACGTGGCTCGCACTCGTCCTCGCCTCGCGTATCCGCACGGCGCTGACCCTGAATGAGAACGACTGCGAGGTTCTGTGCGCCGACGCGCAGACGGGCAGCCCGGTCCGCGGCGCTTACGTCCAGCTCCTCTACCGCACCGAGCGGCTGGGCCGCGAGAGAGTCCTGACCGCCGCGGGGTCCACCGATGCCGACGGGCGGTGGCACACGTCGCTGGTCCGCGACCGTTTTGCGCCATCGGTGTCCGCCAGCGCCGTGGCGTGCCAGGGGAGCGACTACGCGGTGGCCACGCAGGAGCGCGCGCTCGAGCACTCGGAGGCGGCCTATCACCTGAGCCTTCGCCCGCGGAGCCAGACGTTTCGGCCCGGCCAGTCGGCGGAGCTGATGGGAGTCCTTCGGACCCGTTCGGCCGGCCCGAGGCGCCTCGTCCCCTGGGCCGACGCGTCGCTCGTCCTGTCGCTCCTCGACCCCGCCGGCCGGTTGGCCGGCGCCGCGAGCGCGCGCACGGATGAAGCCGGGTCGTTCAACGCCGCCTTCGCGCTCCCCAGGGACGCGGCGCCCGGCCCCTACGCGGTCTTTGCTACTGTGGAGGGCGGCCTCGGAGGAGAGCCCACCACCTGCCGGGATGCCTTCAGCGTGGCGGCGCCCAGCCCGGCGCCCTTCCGGCTGAGGCTCACCACCGGCCGCGCCATTCTGGCGCCTGATGGCAAGCTCGAGCTGAACCTCCACGCCGAGCGGGCCGACGGCTCCCCCATCCCAAACGCCCCCGTCCGAATCCTCTCATGGGGCTATCCCGTCGACCTCGATGGAGCGCCCAGGTGGGTCTCCGGCACCGAGCCCGTGGACTCCTCCAGACTCGTTGTCCTGCCAATCGAGCTCCCTACCGTCACGACGTTGGATGGCAATGGCCGGTTGGCGCTCCACTGGCAGACGAGCCTCCGTCGGCCTGCCGACGCGGACCTCCTGTGCGGGGTGAAAGTGGAGGTCCATGTCCCCGAGCTTGGGGCAGTCGAGCGCACGGCGGAGTTCGTCCTGCTGCGGCGTGCGCCCCCGGTGGCCATCCGCCTCGCCCGGGGCGAGTCCCGCTTCTTCCGCCCTGGGGAGCGGATCGAGCTCGCCATCGCGAGCGCCCTGCCGCCCGACGTCCAGGCCAAGACTGCGGCCGTCTGCACCGTGGCCCACGAGGACCGTTTCGGCGTGACCCACACCAGCGAGGTCGTTCGCGCGCCCATCGCCTGGCTGGTCGGCCAGAGGCTGGCCACGACCGCGTCGGCTCCGGGGCGCTACACGTTCCGCGTGGAGGCCGAGGGCGCCTCCAGCACGCTCACGGTGTGGGTGGTGGACGGCGAGAAGGACGTCCAGTGGGGCGGCGCCCTGTCGCCGGAGCTCGTGGCGGAGCGGCCGTGGGTTCGCCGGGGCGAGAGCGTGCGGGCAGTGGCGGCCGCGCCGGGGCGCGACGCGCCGCTGGCCGTCACCATCCGCTCGGGCGGCTCAGTGGCACGCCTCACCCTCCCGCTCCAGACCGGCGCACGGGCGTTCCGCGTCCAGGCCGGGCCGCTCGACGAGGACCCGCTCGAGGTCTCGCTCGTGCAGATCGCGCGGGGGCAGGGGCGGGCGGGCCGGGCGCTCCTGGGCATCGAGCCGGGCGGCCGCGCGCTCGAGGTCCAGTCGCGCCTCCTCTGGGAGCGCCAGGGCGAGTGGTCGGGCCGCGGCTACGCCATCGCCACCCGCGACCGCACGGGCCAGCCAGCGCAGTCCGTGGTCCACCTCGAGCTCGTGCGCCCCGCGTTCCAGGGCAGCCCGCCCGCGGGCATCGAGCGCCGAACGCTCCACTGGCACCCCGGCAAGGCCACGAGCGACGCCGGCGAGATCGAGGTCGGCTTCCACGAGTCCCTCCTCGAAAGCGCCTGCTCCCTCCGCGTCGAGGCGTTCGACTCGCGGGGCCGCTCGGGCACGCTCCTGATGCCGCTGCGCGCCCCGGCTTCCACCGCAAACCTGAAGCCGGGCCAGGGGGCAAGCCCCGCCTCGCTCCTGGCCGCACTCGTCGAGCACGGCCTCGACACCTCGCTCGCCCGCTGGCTCGCCGCGCGCCTCGTGGCCAGCCACCCGGAGCTCGCGGACGGGTTGCCCGCGCTTGTGGCCGGCGCGAAGGCCGACGAGGAGGCAGCGGCGCTCGTGGGCCTGGCCACCGCCAGTCCACCCGCGGCGCGCGCCGCGCTCGAGGCCGCGCTCAAGCGGGGCGCTGGGGCCGCCGCCGCCCTTGCTCTGGCGGAGGGGATCGCCGCAGAGCTGAGGCCACTCTTCGAGCGAACGTTGGCGTCGGCCCCCAACCCCCTGGTGCGCGCGGCCGCGGCGCGCGCTCTCGCCCGCGCGCTCCCGGCCAGCCGCGACGCGCTCGTGGACGCCTTGGCTTGCGACGATGAGCCAGCCGTGCGAGTGGCGGCAGTGGCCGCACTCGGGCAGGGGGGCGGGGCCGCGCTCCCGACCCTGGCCGACGCGGCGAAGCACGACCCCTCGAGCACCGTCCGCATCGCGGCAGTGGGCGCCCTCCAACAGGTCGGGGGGGCCGACGCAGCGGCGGTCCTCCTTAGTCTCGCATCGGACGCCGCCGCCGACGTGGCGACCGAGGCGGTCCGCGCCCTTGCCGAGGTCGGCTATTGCGGCGCCGACGAGCGCCTCTTCCGCGTCCTCGCTGGCGGCTCGCCCGACGCGCGCCTGGCCGCAGCGCGCCTCGTCGCCCGAGCCGATGGCCAGGACGTTGCGGCGAAGGCCGTGGCCGCACTCCGCCGCTCGCCCACCGGGCCGCTGCTCCTCGCGCTCGCGCCCCTCCGCTCGCCGCCCGTGCAAGCGGCGATGGCGCGCTGGCTCACCCACGCCGACCCCGACGTGCGGCTCGCCGCAGCCGAACACCTCGCAACGCTCCACGACGAGCGCACCGCCCCCGCGCTGCGCAAGTTCCTCGAGCCCGGCGTGTCCGACCCAGTCGCCGACCGCGCGGCCGCGGCGCTCATCGAGCTGCGCGACACCGCGGCGATGCCCAGGCTCCTCACGCTCCTTGAGAGCGGCCGCCTGAGCCACGGCACCGCTTGCGCCCTCGTGGGGCTCGCCGGCAAGCTCAACCTCCCGGAGGCCGGCCCCGCGCTCCTGGCCATCCTCTGGCGCGGCCTCGCCGAGCCAAACGCCTTGGGTCAGGCGGAGGCACGCCAGGCCTGGGCCGCCGCCCTGGACGCCGCGGTTGCCATCAGTGGCACGGGCGGGAGCCCGTTGCCGGCAACGGGCGCGCCTGAGGCCACAGGCAAGATGCCTGTGCCACCGCAAGACGCCCGTGCCACCGAGCCCATCCCCGCCGCCTCTCCATACGCCGCGGCCCTTGCCGCCCTGCGCAGCCGGGGCCTTGCTGCCTTCCTGGCCGAGCTCTGGCGCTCGCCGCTGCCCGACGAACTCCGCCGAGCGACCGTTCTCCCCTTCGCGCGCGTGGCCGGCGCCTCAGGCGTCGCTCGGCTCATCGAGCTCCTCGAATCGCCGGCCCTCCACGGGCCGGCCGTCCAGGCGTTGGCGCAGGCGGGAGCAGCCGAGAGCCTGACGGCTGCCCTCCGCAGCCAGTCGGCCCCCACGCGCTGCGGCGCCGCCGCGGCGCTCGGCGCGGCCGGGGACGCCAGGGCGGCCGCATCCCTTCAGCCCCTCCTGGCCGATGCCGACCCTTTCGTGCGGAGCGAGGCGGCCCACGCGCTCGCCGCCCTCACGCGGCAGGCAGTCGCCTACACGGATTGTCTTGGTGAACGGCGGGAGGCAAGCCCATGACCCGCCATCACTTGCCCGGCTGGCCGTACCAGGAGTGGTAACGGCCCCACCACTTGGCGATTTCCTCGGGCGGAAGGGGCTCGGGCATGGGCAGGCCGAGCGCGGCACGGAGGGTGAGCGCGTAGTACATGGTGCGGGCCGCGTCCTCGCACATCACCGCCGCCTTCACCGCCTTCTCGGGGCTCTCGGCGAAGGTGAAGACCCCGTGGCTTGCGCAGATGACCGCCGGCGCCCGCGTCATAGCCTTGAGGATTGACGCCCCGATGTTCTCCGCCTCGTTCGAGGCGTAGGGCGCGCAAGGTATCTCCCCCCCGAACTCGTCGGCCATGCCCGTGATGCAACAGGGAATCGAGAGGCCCAACGCGGCAAACGCGGTCGCGTGCGCCGAGTGGGTGTGCACCACCCCCATCAGCTCGGGCTTGTGGTTATACAGGTACAGGTGGTTCGGCAGGTCCACCGAGGGATTCAGCTTCCCCTCGATCACTTTCCCTGCCAGATCGGTCACAACCATCGTCTCGGGCGTCATCTGGCCGTAGGACAGGCCGGAGGGCTTGATGACCACGAACTGCGGCTGCTCCGGGACGCGCCCCGAGACGTTCCCGCTCGTGCTCGTCACCAGCCCATCGGCCGGGAGCAGCTTGTTCAGCTCACACACGCGCTTCTTCAGTTCTTCTAGCATGTTCCCCACCGCGGCCCTGCGCCGCTGTCAAAGGGGATGGTTGGATGGTTGGATGAATGGATGAAGGGAGGCGGAGGGAAAGTGGAAGTGAAGGGGAAAGACCTGAGGAGAGTCGCTCTCCCTCTCCCCTCTTCACTCTTCACTCCTCACTCTCACTCCTCACTCTCACCACTTCACCCATCCACCCATCCAATCATCCATCCATCCTCGCTATTGCGTCCTCGCCTGCTCGAAATGCAGTGTCTTGAGCGTCTTCATCACGGGGTTCACGCCGCGGCCGAAGTAGTCGTGGAGCTTTTCGTACTCGGCGTAGAGGCGATCATATACGGGCTTGGCCTTGGCGCTTGGGCGGAAGACCTCGCGGCGGACGCCTGCCATCTTCTTCGCGGCGGCCTCGATGGTGTCGTAGCCGCCGCCCTTCTTGCCCGCGGCCAGCGCGCCGAACATCGCGGAGCCGAGGGCACACGTCTGCTCGCTCCGCGCGACCTTGATCGTGCGGCCGGTCACGTCCGCGAATATCTGCATCAGGAGCCTGTTCTTGTAGGGCAGGCCGCCGCAGGCGTAGAGCTCGGCCACCGCCACGCCGCTCGACTCGAAGGAGTCAATGATCTTACGGGTGCCGAAGGCGAGCGATTCGATCAGTGCCCTGTAGATTTCCTCGGGCTTCGTGGCGATGGTGATGCCGAGCACCATGCCCGAAAGGTCCACATTCACGAGGATCGAGCGGTTGCCATTCAGCCAGTCGAGCGCGATGAGGCCGCTCTCGCCGGGCTTGAGCGCCGCAGCCTTCTCCTCAAGGATGCCGTGGACGCCGGTCTTCCACCTCTTGGCCTCCGCGTGGTAGGCGGGCGGCACGGCGCTATCTACGAACCAGGCCAGGATGTCGCCCGCGCCGCTCTGGCCCGCCTCGAAGCCGTAGTAGCCGGGGATGATGCCCTCCCAGACGTAGCCGCACATGCCCTCGACCTTGCGCGGCTCTGTGCCGAGCACCATGTGGCAGATGCTAGTGCCCATGATCATCAGCATCTTCGCCGGCCCCGTGATCGTGGCGGCGGGCACGGCCACGTGGGCGTCCACGTTCGCCACGGCCACGGGCGTCTCCTCCCTCAGACCCAGGGTCTCCGCCATCGCGGGCGTGAGGCCCCCCGCCACGGCGCCCTGGGGGTAGATGTCGGTCGAGAGCTTCTCCTCGACCAGATTCGCCCAGGCGGGGTTGACGGCGGCGAAGAACTCCTTGGGGGGATAGGTGCGGGACTTGGGCTCGAAGGCGGCCTTGTAGCCTGCGGTGCAGGCGTTGCGCCGCTCGACGCCGGTCATCTGCCACACCACCCAGTCGGCGCCCTCGAGCAGGCGCGCCGCCTCGTTGTAGATGGCGGGCGCCTCTTCGAGAATCTGGAGGCTCTTGGCGAACATCCATTCGCTGGAGAGCTTGCCGCCGTAGCGGTCCAGGAAGTCGCAGCCCATGCGCCGCGCGGTCTCGTTGATCCTGTCGGCCTGGCCCTGGGCCGCGTGGTGCTTCCAGAGCTTCGGCCAGGCATTCGGGTTCTTCGCATACTTCGGCAGCTTGCAGAAAGGCGTCCCGTCGGCGGCCACAGGGAGCATCGTGCAGGCCGTGAAGTCAATGCCGATGCCGATCACGTCCTCAGCCTTGACCTTCGACGCCCTCATCGTGGCCAGGACGCTTTGCTTGAGCGTGAGGAGCCAGTCGTCTGGCGACTGGAGCGCCCAGTCCTTGCCCAGGTTCGTCCCAGTGGGCAGCGCCTCATCAATGACGCCGTGCGGATACTTGGCCACGAAGGTCGCCACCTCGCGGCCATCCCTCACGTCCACGAGCAGTGCCCGCGCCGATTCAGTCCCGAAGTCAACGCCCAGAGCATACTTCGCCATCGTCGCAGCCTCCGAGTAGGAGCGTCTGAAACTACGAGCGCAGCCACAGTTTACCCGTTTGCACACATGTGTCAAATGGCGCTATCCGTCTTCTTCCGTGGGTGCGCCGCCTCATGAGGAAAGGGACCACAGGGACCCCAGGGACCACAGGGGCTGATGCAGGGCCGGCTGCGGTGGTGTCCCTGTTGTCCCTGAGGTCCCTGTGGTCCCCTTCTTCCTCTTGTGGGGCACCCGCGCGGCTGGCGCCGCTTGCGCGGCGATCAACCGCAGGGCTATAATGGTGCGCCAGCGACAGGAGACTCGCTTTCATGGCTCACACCCTCGACGACGTGCTCGCCGTGGCCGACGACCCGAGGGTCCAGAACTCCATCGTCCACTTCCTCACCCACCTGATGGCGGTGGAGACGACCGTGGGTCCGGACCTTGAATGCGTGCGGCGCCACGAGGAACAGGCGCTCGACCTGTGCGCGCAGGCGGCCGAGAGCTTCCTCGGCACGTCGAGCGGCATCGAGCTCGTGCCGATTGACCCGCGGATCGAGGCCGACCCCTACTACACACCTGTCCATTACACGAAGGCGGCGGAGCGTCCGGAGGGCCTCGGGGCAGCCGACGCCTACCGCGGCCGCAGCAACCTGGTGGTCCGCGTGCCGGGGCAGGGGAGGGGCACGCTGGCCTTCAACGCCCACGTGGACGTTGTGGCGCCCTACTTCCCGCCCCGCGTCGAGGGCAGCGTGACCCAAGTTGTGGGCGGCGTGTCCCAAGTTGTGGGCGGCGTGTCCCCACGCCGCGACGCGGGATGGGGACATCCCGCCCACAATGGGGACGTCCCGCCCACAGAGGACCGCGTGGTGTTCGGGCGGGGCGCCTGCGACGACAAGGCGCAGTGCGCCGCCATGCTCCTCGCACTCTACCTCATCGAGCACGCCCGCTGGATGTGCAACCTCCTGCCGCCTGCCGACTTGTTGCTCGAGTTCGTGATTGACGAGGAGCCCGGCGGCAACGGCAGCCTGTCGCTCGCCCTCGACCGCCGGTTCGCCTTCGACGCCCTCGTGGTCCTCGAGGCCACCAAGCTGGTCGTCCACCCCGGCAATCGCGGCGCGGTCTGGTACCGCCTCGAACTGGATGTGGGCGGGATGTCCCCATCCCGCGATACGCGGCGTGGGGACACGCCGCCCACCGCGCCGGGTGTTGACCTCGTGCGTCTCGCCGCAGCGTGCGTCCTCGCGCTCGAACGCGAGGGGGCGGCGCTCAAGGCCGAGAGCAGTCACCCCCTCTTCCCACACAGGCCGGTCCAGACCTGTCACGGCATCATCGGCCCCTGGGGCAAGCACCCCTCCGCTGTCAATGACCACGTGGAGCTCGCCTTCAGCTTCAATGGCGACGCGGGCCGCCTCAAGGCCGTCGTGGACGAAGCAATTGCCGCCTACTGTGCGGCCTACGGCGACAAGACGAAGGAGCCAGACCCCGAAACCGGGCGCCCGAAGGTTGACCACCACTACGACCTGAGCGTGGCGGGCAACAGGGCCGAGATGGTGTTCCACGGCAAGGCAGGGCACATGGGCGCCATCCTGCGTTGCGACGACGCGATCACCAAAGCGGCCTACATCATCCGTGCCATCGAGGAAGCGAAGGGGCTGGCGCTCGACTACATCGCCCTCGATTTCCACGGGGCCAGGCTCTGCGACTGCTCGCTGGTGCTGGAGGGCGGCCAGGGCTTCCTGCCCACCCACTCGCTCGACGAAGTCACGCAGCGCATGCGCCGCGCCGTCGCCCAGGCCGCCGAGGCGTGCTGCCTGGAGCGTGGCGTGCCCTATCAGCCGGGCCTCGCCAAGATGACCTTCGACAAGCTGCACAACGACGCCTTCGCGCGCGACCCGAACAGCCCCGGCGTGCGGGCGTTCGTGGACTGCTGCCGCGCAGTGGGCATCGCGGTGGAGGAGCCGCTGCGCGGCTTCGACGTCAGCTGCGACGCGCGCGTCTTCGCACGCGAATACCCCGGCCGCGACATCATCACCTTCGGCGCCGGCGCACTCGAACACGCCCACTCGCTCCAGGAGCAGGTGCGCGTGGGCGACATCGTGGCGGCGGCGAAGGCCATCGCCAGGTTCGCGCTGACCTATGAGCCGAAGCCCCATGACGCGTGACCCGTGACGCGTGACCAGATAAAGGCAACTGCCTCTTCTGTCTTAGTCACGCGTCACGGGTCACGCGTCAGGAAGCTGCTTGAGGACACCGGCAGGCGCTGATCGAGGAGATGACTTGTGAGCAAGAAGAGCCGTGTAGCTCGAGTGGCAATCATCGGCGGCGGCAAGTTCGGCGAGATGCACTTGCGCGCTTTCACGCAACTTGAGCGCGATGGGCATGCGAAGCTCGTGGCGCTGTGCGACATCAATGAGGAGCTCCTGGCGAAGCGGCGCAAGGGGTACGGCGTCAAGGGCTACACCAGCTACGAGGAGATGCTGGCGAAGGAGGACCTCGACGGCGTGACCGTGGTGACGCCCGACCACCTGCACCGTCGCTTCGTCGTCGCCTGCCTGAACGCCGGGAAGCACGTGCTGGTGGAGAAGCCGCTGGACGTGACGGTGGAGGGCTGCGACGAGATGGTCGCCGCGGCCGACAAGGCTGGACGCATCCTCCAGGTGGACTTCCACAAGCGCTTCGACCCCTACCACCGCCAACTGGCCGCAAGGGTGGCCGCGGGCGCAATCGGCAAGCCCCTCTACGGCTACGCCTGGATGGAGGACCGCATCGAGGTGCCGCGCGACTGGCTCCGCCACTGGGCGGCACAAAGCTCCCCGTTCTGGTTCCTCGGCGTCCACATGGTTGACCTCATCCGCTCCTGCACGCGGGCCAAGGGCGTGAGCGTGTTCGCCACGGGCGCCAGGCAGAAGCTCGCAAGCCTGGGCCTCGACGCCTACGATTGCGTGAACGCGCGGGTGGTCTTCGACGACGGCTCGACCTTTGCCATGGACACCTCCTGGATTCTGCCCGAGCGCTTCGAGGCCATCGTGAACCAGGGCATCCGCATCGTCGGCACCGAGGGCGTGATCGAGGTGGACTCCCAGAACCGCGGCGCCGAGGCCTGCACCGCCGCCGAGGGGCAGCAGACCTGGAACCTCGGCTTCTTCCTCGAAGAACGCGACAAGGACGGCGCCCTCCGCTGGAGCGGCTACGGGATAGAGTCAATCGCCGACTTCGCGCACAACATCAACTTCCTCCTCCGCGGCGGCGCGCTGGAGCAGCTCGCGGGCAAGTTCGTTGACGGCCGCGAGGGCCGCGAGACCACGAAGATCGCCGTGGCCGCACACGAGAGCCTGGCGACGGGGCGGCTGGTGGCGATCCCATGACGGTTCGGCAGCCGATTCCAGATTCCACATGCCAGATTACAGATTCCGGACCAGGGACACGGGGGCAGTTGACTTGAGCCAATCTGGAATCCGCAATCTGGAATCTGGAATGAGCGGGCGGCGGCGCCTCCGCGCCTTTCTCACCCACGCCTTTCTCGCCCTGGGCGCGGTGGCCGTGGCCTTCCCCTTCCTCTGGATGGTGCTCACGGCGCTCAAGAGCGAGCCCGAGGCCCGCGGCGTGCCGACCCTCTTCCCTTCAGGCTGGCCGGGCGAGTGGCACTGGGGCAACTTCGGCCGGGCATGGGGGAGCATGGAGCCGTCCTTCGCCACCTGCTTCCTCAACACGGCCATCGTGGCGGCGCTCGTCACCCTGGCCGTCGTCGTCACCTCGCTCCTGGCCGGCTACGCCTTCGCCCGCATCAACTTCGTCGGCAAGCGGGCGCTCTTCCTGGTCTTCCTGGCCACGATGATGGTGCCATTCGAGGTGGTCCTCGTGCCCAACTACATGCTCGTGACGAGCGTGCGGCGGGCGTTGGGCCTCGAGGGCACGGCGGTGGGCGCCTTCGGCGCGCTCATCGTGCCCTGGGCGGCAAACGTCTTCTCCATTTTCCTGGTCACGCAGTTCTTCCGCCAGTTGCCGCAGGACTACTACGACGCGGCGGTGCTGGACGGCTGCGGCCACTGGCAGTTCGTCTGGCGCATTGGCGCGCCGATCGTCTGGCCCGCACTCGTCACCGCGGCCCTTTTCAGCTTCCTCGGCAGTTGGAACTCGCTCCTCTGGCCGCTCGTCGTGAACGGGCCGGAGGAGGCCCCTGTCATCCAGGTGGCCCTGGCGCGCATGGTGAACGAGCGGCTGTCCGACTTCAATCTCCTGATGGCGGCTTCCACCATCACCATCCTCCCCGTCGTCTTCCTCTATCTCCTCGCCCAGCGCCACTTCATCGAGGGCGTGACCGGCACGGGCCTCAAGGGGTAGCCCGCCTCTCCGAGCAGGACGGAACCGCAGTCCCGAAGGGACGGCAGTGGGTAGCCGGCGGCTTCAGCCGCCGGATCGGGGCGCGCCCACGGTCCAGTCCCGAAGGGACGGCAGTGGGTAGCCGGCGGCTTCAGCCGCCGGATCGGGGCGCGCCCACGGTCCAGTCCCGAAGGGACGGCAGTGGGTAGCCGGCGGCTTCAGCCGCCGGATCGGGGCGCGCCCACGGTCCAGTCCCGAAGGGACGGCAGTGGGTAGCCGGCGGCTTCAGCCGCCGGATCGGGGCGCGCCCACGGTCCAGTCCCGAAGGGACGGCAGGGCCCCGCGGCAAGGCGGCCCGCCCCCTTTCTGTCGTCCCTTCGGGACTTCGCTGGTTCCCGCATCCGAGTCCGGCGGCTGAAGCCGCCGGCTACCCACTATGCTCCCTTTGGGAGCAGGAGATCGAGGCGCCTTCGCCTCTATCCCCTTCTGTTCGGAACGGCGCGCTCAGGTGCGAAAGGCAGGTGGCGACGAAGCGATTGCCTCTGCCATGGCGGCCAGGAGGGGCAGGCGCGAAGGGGCGGCGTCGCGGCGCGGGTGCACGCGATTGCTGAGGAGGACGAAGACGGCGCCGCTCCGCGGGAAGATGAAGGCCGAGGTGCCGGTGAAGCCCAGGTGCCCCAACGCCCCATGGCGCTCCAGCGACGGGAAGAAGGATGCATTGCACAGGCGCCACCCCAAGCCAAAGTCGCAGGAATGAGCCCTCAGGGCTTCTTCCCATCGTCCTCGTCCTCGTCGTCGTCCTCGTCCTCGATCTTGTTCCCTCTTCAGCCACATTTCGCAGAAGCGCCCCACGTCGGCGGCGGTGGCGAAGAGGCCGGCGTGGCCGGCGGCGCCGCCAAGGGTGGCCGCCATCTCGTCGTGGACCTCGCCCACGACGAGGCGGTGGCGCCAGCGGCCGTCAACCTCGGTCGGCACGCAGCGCGACGGGTCGGGCGGGCAGAAGCACGTGTCGTCCAAGCCCAGGCGAGCGATTATTACGGACCTCGCGAGGTCCGTTAAGGGCCGGCGCGCGGCGCGCTCGCAGGCGGCCTGGAGGAGAAGGAAGTCAACGTCGCTGTAGTGGCTCTGGCCCTCCCGCAACTGCACGCCGGGCTTGCACTGGAAGATGACGCGCCAGAGGGCCTCTGCCTGGCCGGGCTGGCACGGGCGGATGCCGTGGCGGACGGCCTCGCCGAGGAGGTCGGCCGTTGCCCCTGTGCGGTGGGCAAGGAGGTCCTCGATGGTCCATCGTTCGGCCACCTCCGGCACGTATCGGGTGAGGGGGTCGTCGAGGCGGAGGGCGCCCTTCTCGGCCAGCCGCAGGACCAACGCTGTGGTGTAGAGCTTCGTCAGCGAGGCGAGATCGAAGCGGTCGTCGAGCCGAATGGGGCGCGATGTGGCCGGGTCGTATGTTGTCGCGCCGAATGCCTGGTGAAAGATGGCCTCGCCCCGGCGCGAGACGTAGACGACTGCCCCCGGGAACATGCGTCCTTCGATGGCGTGGCAGACGAGTTGGGAAAGTGGCCTGGCTTCAGTGGGCATTGCAGGAGTAGAGCGAGGACGAAGACGAGGAGGACGATTTCAGGGGCCAAGCTCCTTGGCGAGGCCGAGGGCGGCCTCGCGCACGAGACGCTCGGCGTCGGGGGCGAACTGGTAGGTGCCGCGATAGAGCTTGTGCCCGGTGGTGATCTCGTAGCCGCCTTCGCCGAAGGCCTCGGCGGGGGGGACGTAGCCGAGGTCGCCGTTGGCGTAGCTCACGACGAAGGTGTTGGGGACCGGCGATGCCCTCTTGATGGCGAGGCCGGTCTCGGCGAATGCCTCAGCGGGGATGCCGATGAGGAGTGCGTCGCCCAGGCGGATGGCCTGGAGCTCGATGGGGCGCGAGGTCTGGCGGACGGCTTTGGCGTGCTCTGCCACCACGTCCTGCGCCCAACTGCGGAGCCAGTCGTTGTCGTAGAGGACGCGGGCCAGTTTCCCCTTGGCGAGGAGCTCGTCGAGCTCGCGGGTGCGCTGGTCGAGGGCCGCCTTGGCCTCGTCGAGGGGGGGCAGAGGGGCCAGAGGGGCATCCACAAGGGTCCGCTTCACGGCCAGCCCCGCCTCCCCGCTGGGGCTGATGGCCCCAGCCACCCTGGCGGCCTCCGAGCCGAGCGTGGTGCCGAGCCGTCGCACGTTCTCGATCCTCCTGCCCATGACGGTGGGATTGATGTCGCCCGCCGCGCCGTTGAGGAACATGCAGACGGTGCCATCGTAGGCCTGCTCGACGAAGGCGGCTGTCGCGCCCGGGAAGTCGGCCGAGACGTGGTTGTTCCGGTCGGCAAGGACGATGGGGTGGCAGGCATAGTTGACCAGGATGGCAATGGGCTTGCCGTGGGCGTTGTCCACGCGGATGACCCCCACCTCGTCGTCGGTCGGCCCCCTGTCGCTGCCGGGCGGCGGCGGGGCGTTCTTGCCCCAGTACTTGCGGCGATTGTAGCCGATGGCCGCGGTGCCCTTTCCCACCCCGAGACGTGCCGGGGCCAGAGCGCCGTGCGCGGCGACGATGGCGCCCGCGATCTTCTTCACCGTCGCCCGCACCAGCGCGGGGTCCAGCCCGGGCACGCGCAAGAGACCCGTCACCGGGCCGCTGTGGGTGTGGGTGCAGGCCACCATCACGTGGCCGGCGGGGATGCCGGCCGCGGCCTCGGCCTCCCTGCGGATTGACTCCACGGAGTCGCTGGTCAGGCCGATGAGGTCGCAGGAGACGATCGCGGCAGTCGTCCCGCCCGCCTTGAGGACGAGCGCCCTGGCGAACAACTCGTCGTGCACGCCTTCGCACCCCTTGTCGCGGCCTCGAAAGCCGTCGAGGAATGCGCCAGTGTATGGGGTGATATTGGCCTTGGCCGCGCCTGCGAGGAGCTGCGGGTCGCCGGCCTCCTTGGGTGATTCGCAGGCAGGCCCGGCCACGAGGAACGCGAAGGCCACGGAGAGAAGCAGCTCCCGTCGCGGGATGTGGCTCTGCGGACACGCCCAAACAAGTTTGGGCGTGGCACCCGTAGCTCTCACCAAACCGACAGGGGGTGCCACGAACAAACTCGCTTGTCCATGTCTTCCGCAGCAGGAACCAACAGGTAGTGAGCGCCCCCTCATAGGAAGGGTCCCGTTCGGCCGGGGGAGGTTGGTGGGCGGGCGAACGGATGGATGGTGCGTGCGGGTGTCTGCCATCTGCTCGGTCCGCCATCCATCCCTCCGCCTTGAATATACTGGCGGACCCGCCCGCTGTCAAGGGCGAACTACGCTGACACGCCCCTAGTTTCCGCATTCGGCTGTCCGCAGCCCTGCAAGGGCGCCATGGGATAGCCCAGGGCGAAGCCCTGATCTTTGCCCACATCTTCTGGGGGCTGGGGTTTAGCCCCCGAATGGGGGCGTTTGAGCCGTAGCCCAGGGCGACCGAAGGGAGCCCTGGGAAAAGGCCCCGCCAGCGTAGAGCCCCCGAAG
>VGYW01000031.1 GCA_016872875.1 Planctomycetota bacterium
TCTTTCGCTGAAGCCATCTCACACCTCATCTATCCGAGCGGGGTTCAGGTGAGAACGCGGGCACAGGCCCCGCGCGCATCCGCTCGACATGAGTATTCTATAGCGGCGTCCGGGGCGCGTCAACAGCAACCGTGCGATCGGAACAGCGAGTATGGCCCCTAGCTATGGTAAGCACTCCCTGGCAGCGCCTCGGGCCGCAGATGGGGTCAAGCGTTCCCCCCTCTCCCTCGGGGAGAGGGTTGGGGTGAGGGTGCCCGGGCCTTCTCCGCCACTGAAGCACCCTCACCCTCGCCCTCTCCCCAAGGGAGAGGGGACAGAGGGCACTTCGGCGCCTCACTGGCGAGGCCATGGACACACTGGCCCACCATCGTTGGGGGTCATACTCCGGGACAGCTCCCGATTTGACAGGATTCCGGCTTTCCGATAGCTTCCTCGGAATGCGCCATAACGTCAGGCTGCTGTTCGTGGTGTGCGTGGGCTATGGGCTGACGAAGGGGGTGACGGACTTCGCCGTGCCGCTCTACCTGAAGGCCAAGGGGCATTCGTTCCGCGACATCGGCACCATCTTCACCATCGCGGCGGTGGCGATCTTCTTCCTGCGGATATACCTGGCGCGCCTCTCGGACCTCCTCGGGCGGAAGCTGCTCTACGTGGGGGCGCTGGCACTCACGAGCCTGTCGTACCTCGGCTTCCCATTCATGGAGCGCCTGGCGGCGATGGCGGCCCTCAAGGCCGCCTCCGACCTGAGCTTCGGGGTCCGCGAGACGATGCACGCCACCGCGCTCTACGAGTCGCGTGCCCACGGCTACCTGCACCTCCAGGGGATGACGCGGGGGACGGAGATGCTCTTCATGGGCCTCGGGACGCTGGCCGCGGGGTTCCTGATCGTGGCCTGCGGCTACACGCTGCCCTTCGCCGCATCGTGCGGGGTGCTATTGGTCACGACGGCGGCCTTCGCCGGCTGGTTCGCGGAGCCGGCGGGGGCCGCGGCGCCCGAAGGGCCGCCCCTGGGGCTTCTCAGGCTCCTCACAACTGCGTTCCCGCGGCCCATCCTGGTTATCACCGTGTCGGGCTTCATTTTCGGCGTGGCCATCTCGGCGAGCCACCACTACCTGCCGCCGCTGTTCTTCCAGGCGAAGTTCGGCCTGGGCGAGCGCGCCATCGCCTGGATTCAGCTCGCGCACCTGCTCTCGCACGTCCCCGCGCTCTTCATCGTCGGCTTGCTGGTCAAGCGGCGCTGGAAGGCGGTGTTCTTCTGGACCCTTCTCGTGGAGGGCATCCTGCTGGGGCTTGTGGGCTGCTTCGGGGCTCTTGGGCCGACGCTCGTCTTCTGGTGGACCCACGACATCATCGGTGCCGGGCTCTGGGCGCCCATCCAGTGGGCGCTCATTCAGCACTACGCGCGGCGCGACTCGCGCGGCCTCGACGCCAGCGTGGTCCCCGCGGTGACGGCGCTGGGCTGCATCTTCGGCCCGCTCATCGCGGGCTACCTGGCGGAGCTGCGGGGGCTTCCCGCGCTCGGCATCGCCGCCTCGGCCGAGGGGCAGGCCGTGAGCTTGCCCATGATTGCCAGCGGCGCTATGATGGTGGTGTCGGCGCTGCCGCTGCTGTTGCTGCCGCCCGATAGGGAAAGGGAGAGAGCGTAGTGATCTGCGATTCCTGCGGCCAGGACCGCGTGCGCACGGACACGTGGACTCTGGCCTTCCTGCGCCGGGGCTGGCCGCCCGTGACCTTTGCCCGCTTGTGCCCCGGGTGCCGCTACCGGATGGGCCGGGGCGCAATCTTCCACAGGGCGCTGTTCCTCCTCTGCTGCCTCGCCTTCGTCGCCGCCATCGCGGGCGCGGGCGTGGGAGCCGTCTACCTCGTCCAATGGCTCATCCGCCTAAGCTCCTCGTAGTCACCTTCGGCTGCCAGATGAACAAGCTGGACAGCGAGGTGGCGGCCGGCCACCTCCTGGAGGCGGGCTACGCCGCGGCCGAAAGCCCCGCCGACGCCGACCTGATCCTCATCAACACGTGCAGCGTCCGCCAGCACGCCGAGGACAAGGTCTGGTCCCTCCTCGGCACCCTGCGGTCACACAAGCGGCGGAACCCCGGCCTCGTCATCGGCGTCATCGGCTGCATGGCGCAGCGCGAACGCGACCGCATCCTGGCCCGCATGCCGCACGTGGACCTGGTGTGCGGCCCGCTGGAGCTCGACCGCCTGCCCGACCTTGTCGAGGAGATTCGCCAGGAACGCCACCACATCCTGGCGGTAGGCGAAGGACACGTCGGCCGCGTCCCGCGAGTCGTGAGCCACCGCCCCAATCGCTTTCAGGCGTTCGTGGCCATCATGCGCGGCTGCGACAACTTCTGCGCCTACTGCGTCGTCCCCTACGTCCGCGGCCGCGAGGCGAGCCGCCCGCCCGACGAGATTGCCGAAGAGGTCGCTGCCCTGGTCGCCGATGGCGTCAAGGAGGTCACGCTCCTCGGCCAGAACGTCAACTCCTACGGCCGCACACTTGGGGAAAGGGGGAATGACTCCAGGAGTCTTTTGTGCGAAGCACCCCAAGGGGCCGTGAACGGCAAAAGACTCCTGGTGTCATTTCCCCTCCTCCTGCGGCGGCTCGACTGCATCGCGGGGCTGGAACGCCTCCGCTTCGTCACCTCCCACCCCAAGGACGCCACGGACGAGCTTTTCAGGGCGATGGCCGAGCTGCCGAGCGTCTGCCCCTACCTCCACCTCCCCGCCCAGAGCGGCTCGAACAGGGTGCTGCGCGACACGAATCGCAGCTACACCCGCGAGCACTACCTCGAGCGCATCGCCCGCCTGCGCGAGCTCGTGCCGGGCATCGAGGTCGCAAGCGACTTCATCGTCGGCTTCCCAGGCGAGACCGAGGCCGAGTTCGAGGAGACCGTTGCCCTCGTGCGCCAGGCCGAGTTCCAGAACTGCTTCATCTTCAAGTATTCCCCGCGCCCCGGCACCAAGGCCGCCGAGATGCCCGACGACGTGCCTTGGGCGACCAAGCAGGAGCGCAACCGCCGCCTCCTGGCCGTCCAGGAGGACACCATGCGGCGCCGCAACGCCGCGATGGTCGGCCGCACCGTCGAAGTCCTCGTCGAGGGCACGAGCCCGCGCGACCCCGCCAACCTCACCGGCCGCACCCGCGCCAACCACATCGTCGCCTTCCCTGCGCAGGCCGCGCTCGCTGGGCAGACTGTCCTGGTGGAGATCATAGCCGCCACGCCCCTCACCCTTCTCGGCCGGCTCCAGGCCGTTGCCCGCCGCTGAGGGCCGGTGCGGTGGACCGGCTCGATGTTCAAACATTCTATAGAATGATTGATTATCATACACGCCGCTCGCTCGCGCCTCTCGGCGCCCAGCGTCAGTGCCGCTGCCCGGCCGTCAGGGCGGAGGGAGTGGGCCGGCTCGATGCTCAAACATTCTATAGAATGATTGATCATCACCCACGGCAGTCACTCGTGCCTGTCGGCGCACAGCGTCAGTGCGGCTGCCCGGCCGTGAGGGCGGAGGGAGTGGGCCGGCTCGATGTTCAAACATTCTATAGAATGATTGATCATCACCCACGGCAGTCGCTCGCGCCTGTCGGCGCACAGCGTTGGTGGTGCTCCCCGCCCGCAAGGGCCGACGGGGTGGATCGGCCCGATGCTCAAACATTCTATAGAATGATTGATCATCACATGCGCCAGTCGCTCAAGGCTGTCGGCGCGCAGAATCAGTGCCGCCGCCTGCCCGTATGCCCGTCGGGGGCGATGGTCTGGGCCGGCTTGATGTTCAAACATTCTATAGAATGATTGATTATCATGTGCGCCGGTCCGTCGCGCCTGTCCGCGCACAGAGTCAGTCCAGCGTCTTGAGGAAGGCCAGGACAGCTTGCGCGCGCGGCGTTAGGCGGTGCCGCACCCAGCGCCCTTGGTGCCGCTTGGTGACAAGCCCCGCCAGGGCCAGTTTGCGCACGTGCTCGGAGGCGGCCTGGGTCCCGACGCGGAGACTCCTGCATATGTCCCACAACGTGAGTTCGGGCCGTTGCACGAGAAGCCGCATCATCTGAATGCGTCGGTGATTGGCGAAACCCTTGACGATCCGCTCCAGCTTCCGTTCACTTGTGGTTGCTTGCTCCATTCCTTGTTCTCCCCCAATCGGGCCTGTGGAGGGTTGCTGATGATCAATCATTCTATAGAATGTTTCAGCGGTCCGCCAACACCCTTGTGTCCTTCCTCAGCGGGTCAAGAAGAGAGCAGAAGCGGGAGGCATCCCCTTGTCGTCAACTGTGCCCGACGCAGCCCGTCCCCCTCTATGGCTGCGGTCAGGGGCGCGGCAGGGAGAAGACGTGCGGGCGACTGCCGCCCGCTGGCGTCGTCGGGGGGGGCGCAACGCAGGAGAGGGACGGTCCTGGTTGTCCGACCATTCCTCACCAGCCTTGTGCAGAGGGCTCAGGCCGTTGATCATATTCTAACATTCTATAGAATGATTGATCATGGCGCCCACCCACTTCTGCGGGCCGATGAGCGGACAGGGCAGGGACGCGTTGCGCCGCTGCCGGGGGAAGCAGGAACCCACGGCCGCGCCCACGCTCCTCTGCCCCCCGTTCGGCGGCCCGGAGAAGCCGCCAGCACGTGGATTCCCCCCCAAGCCGAGCCCGGCGGCCATGACACCGGCCGGGCGCGCCGCAACGACCCAGGCACAGGAGGGCCACCGGGCAGCGTGGGATTGCGCGCCCTCGCCGACCCTCCGGCTGGCACAATCTGCCGGGTCTCCGGAGAGATGGATCCGGCCTTTCCCCGTTCAGGGCAGCCTCCGGCGGCTCGCCTCTGTGATGCGGGGATTCTCCGCCCCGGAGGGGCCTGCTGCCTCCCGCGCCGCGTCCCGGTGCTTTGCGCAACAGGAGATAATCACGCCCCGCGGAGAGCTTGACGGATCTCGTCGAGGGTCGCCGTGGCCATGATCTTCAGCAGGGCGCTGTCGGCGCCGGCGACGATGACGCGCGCGCCCTCGGCGAGCCAGCGCTTGGCGTAGGCGGCGCCGGAGGTGATGACGCCAATTGCCTTGCCTGCGGCGTCGGCGGCTCGCCGCACGCGCCGAACCCCCGCCGTGAA
Source organism: Planctomycetota bacterium (assembly GCA_016872875.1). Next base: position 5,097 of record VGYW01000031.1, read on the forward strand.
CTTCTCGCACTCCCAGTCGAGCGGTACGCCGATGTTGATGCTGAAGTCGGCCGGGCCGATCATCAAGGCGTCCACGCCGTCCACCGCCGCGATGGCCTCGGCGTTGTCGAGGGCCTCCTGCGTCTCGATCTGGCAGAGCACCAGGATGTTCTCCTCGGCGTGGCGGAAGTAATCGTTCTGGTCGGTGGCGAAGCGTATGGCGCGGCGCGGCCCCCAGCCGCGGTTGCCGCGCGGCGGGTAGCGGGTCGAGGCGACGGCGGCGTGAGCCTGCTCGACAGTGTTGACCCAGGGGAACACAATCCCCTCGGCCCCAACGTCGAGGACCTGTTTCACCCGCACGAAGTCGTTCCAGAGCACCCGCACGACGCCCGTGGCCGCGGTGTCCTTGAGCGCCATCATGTGGGCCTGCATGCCGGTGGCGGTCTGAGGGGCGTGTTCCATGTCCACCACCACGAAATCAAAGCCGACATCCGCCATGATCTCCGTGGTCGTGGGGTCTTCCGATACCACCCAGCCGCCGACGGCGACCTTGCCTTCTTTCAGCAATTGCTTCGTTCGGTTTTCGCGCATCATCTTCTCCTGAGTTCCACGGCGGTGAGCGAGCAGGGCGCCAGCTTCAGCGACGCCTTGCCGCCATCGAGCTTCACTTGCTGCTCTCGGACGGCGACATTGAGCGGCTCTTGCTCATTCGTCGCGTCGCATCCGGGGCCTGCGAGCGCCCACGCCTTCGCCTCGGCAATTGGGAAGTCGTTGGCCTCGATGGCGCACGGCACCGGCTCCCGAAGGCTCTTGTTGACGATCATCAGGTAGAGCGTGCCGCCGTCGCGGCCCTTGCTTGCGTTGACGGTGAGGAGGGGCGCGGCGCCGAAGCTCTTGGGGCGGAACTTGCGGACCTCGACGCCTCGAAACCACGCCTTGCCCTTGGCCACGCCCGTGCCGCCGATGCGGCGGCAGATGGCCTGAATCTCCTTTGTGTCGCCCAGGGTCACGTAGTCCAGCTCGATCTTCGCCCAGTCGCTCGTGCCGACGACCGACGGGGAGCAGGCGGCGGAGTGGGTGGCGGTCCAGCCGCGCCCGTCGCCCAGTTGGAAGCCGGCGCCGCTGGAGGTCGTGAGGCCCTCGGTCTTCACCCAGCCCGTCAGCCGGTAGCCCGTGAGTGGCTCGGCAGGCATGCGCTTCTGGGCGTGGTGGTAATTCACGTCCTGGCCGCCATCGAACTCGACGGCGACGGTGCCATCCTCAACCTTGTGCGTGGCGCCCTTGGTATCGGAGAGCGCCCAGTCCTGCTTCGGCAGCAGATCATTGGGGAAGAGCTGGAACGACGCGGGCTGGCCGCGGCGGGGGAGGACTCCGAAGCCGCCGTTGGATTCGTAGCGGGCACATGCCACGTCGGCCTCGATGAGCACGTCGCCGAAGTGCTGGTGATACAGCTCGAAGACGTAGTAGTTGGGGCGCTTGACGTAGGGCGGCTTGTAGCCCCTGACCGAGCCCCAGTATTCGTTTGCGAACTGCCAGTGATTGGCCAGTGCGATGCGTTGCTCGGGCTGCATCAGGATGCGGAGCACCTCGGCGTTGAGGAGCGCGTTGCCCAGGCAGTGGCGGTAGGGGGTGGGCTTTTCCTGGACGAAGTGGCCGTTGAACTCGGTGATGGCGAGGGGGATGTCGTCGCGGCCGGTCGTCTCGCGGATGAGGGCATTGAGCTGGCGATACAGGTCGGCAATCTGCGCGTCGGCCGCGAGGGTCAGCGCGAACAGCTCCTCCGCCGGCGGCTTGCCGTCGTTCGCGGAGTAGCCGGGCACGTAGCAGTGGTGGATGGCGAAATCCAGCTCCTTCGCCGTTACCTTCAGCACCTCGCGGGTCCAGGGGCCGACCTGGCCATCGCGGGTGTTCTCGAGGACAGCGCCGAGCTTGGCGCGTGGGTCCACGGCCCGCATGGCGCGGCGGGTAGCGATGAAGCGTTCGGCGTACTCGCGTGGGGTGAAGCGCCCGCCCTTGTGGTCGCCGTGGTCGGATTCGTTGCCGAACTCGAACCAGACGACGCCCCAGGGTTCGGGGTGTCCGTCGGCGGCGCGCACCGCCGCCCAGTCGCGTCCGCCGTTGGGGTTCTTGCCGTCGTTGGGCGAGTTGAGGTATTCCACCAAGTCGGCGGCATCCTCGGGGGTGATGACGAAGTCGCCGAGGGTGATGACGGCGAGGGCGCCGATGTCGGCACAGTTCTGCATGAACTCTGGCAGGCCGAACTTCTGGTTGGGGCGTTCGCCGAGGGGGCCGACGGTCTTCTTCCACTCGAAGCGATGCGCTTCGCAGCCGCCGGGCCAGCGCGAGCAGCTCAGGCCACAGCCCTTCGCCAGCGCCACCATCTCGGGCACCGAGGCCCGCTTCGCGGGATTCCAGATTCCAGATCCCAGATTGCAGTATTCGTTGCGCCCATTCGCGTAGCCGAGCATGTTATCGCCGAGAATCAGGCGGTTCACGGCTCCGATAGTGCGCTCGGGTGTCACACGGACTGTGGTGGGTTCGGCGGCGTGCGTGACGCGTGACGCGTGACCCGTGATCAGGAGGAGACTCACGAAGAAGGCAGCATCTGAGCGCATCATGAAGCTCCACAGGAAATGTGCCATGTTCCCCCGTCAGGTGGAACTCGGGACGCGGCACGGATAGCCCGACCATCCTCCGGCGCTTCCTCTCCGGCATCGTGCCGATTCCCATGGGCTGACTTGATGACTCGGAGATACGCAGGCATCAGAAGTCCGTTTCAGTCTTGAGCCACTGAATCTGTGCATCGAGGCGGCGATCGGCCGCGACGAACCCGCCCCTCCTGAGCATCGCCCGCAAGGGGCTCAGATCAGTCACTCTTGGACACTCGAGCACATCCACATGGCTCAGCTTGGGCAAGGAGGCAAGCGGGCTGAGGTCCCTAAGCTCCGCACAGCGGTACAGGTCCACCCACTCGAGAGCGGAGAGTTTGGCGAGAGGCGCGAGGTCGGCAACCTTTGGGCAATGAGATAGGGAGAGCTTGCGAAGAGCCTTCAACCCGGCCAAGGGGCGGAGATCGGCAAGTTTGGTGGAGATATTCAAGGAGAGGGTCTCGAGCTTCGGGGCAGAAGCCAGGGGTCGCAGGTCGGTCAGCTCATCGCAGCCAGTGACCGCCAACTCCGTGAGGCCCGTCATGCCCGCGAGGCGCGGAAGCTTCACCATCTGCGGACTGCGCACGACGAAGAGTTCTGAGAGCTTGTCCAGGCCGCTGAGGGGCGTGAGGTCCTCCAGGTGCCGGCAACGAACTACCGTTAAGCGCCTGAGTTGGCCGAGTTTGGCTAGCGGCATCAGATCGCGCAGTTCCGGGCAGTCATCAATGTGCACCGAGCGGAGACCTGCAAGCGGCGCGATCCCGCCCAGGTCGGAGAGCTGGGCGCAGGACGTGATTCGGAGTTCGTTCACCTTCCGAAGCTCGCCAAGCGAGGGAATGCTCGCGAGTTCGTCCAGGCCTGCGAGACCCAGGGATTCGAGTTCGGTGAGCTGATTGAGGAAGCGCAGGTCCGGTTTGGCCGGACCGGATAGGCGGAAGTGGCAGAGCCTGTCCAGGCGCCCCAACGGCTCCAGATCGCGGACATTGCTCCCCACGCCGAGGTCTAGACTGAGCCGGTTTAGAGCGCCCAGCCCGCCCAGTGGGCGCACATCGTTCACGCCCGGGTGGAGGGCAAGGTCCAAGTGCCTGAGTTCGGACATCCCGGCCAGCGGAGCGAGGCTGACTGGTGCGACCTTGGCTGACAGGCTCAGCTTCCGAAGCTGCGCCAAGCCACGGAGCGCGCTGAGGTCCGCCGGGGAACGCGTGTCGTGCCCCGCGACGTGAAAGATGTTGAGCACCCTCAGTTCTGTCAGGCCTGCCAACGGGCTGAGGTCCGACAAGTTTATGCTCCCCCAGAGCTCGAGCACCCGCAGATGCGGCATCTCGGCAAGCGCGCGGATGTCCTGGAGCAGCGGGGCCCTCGCCTTTGCTTCTTCCGCCGGAAGCATCAGGCCAACGCTCAGGGATGTGAGGTTCTTCGCCGCTCGCAGGGCCTGCGGAGACGGGGCCTCCCCCTGGCATCTCAGAAGAAGTGCATAAAGACTTGGGCACCGCGTCACAAAGTCCCCGAGTGCGTCCAAAGGGCCATCCGAGACGGTCAAGGTGGTTTGGATGGCCGCTGGCATAGGGGGCAAGGCAGCCAGATCTCTCCCTTTGCAAGAGATAGCCAATGGGCTCACGCCGTCGGCAATGGCCTGGCGCAGCGCGCCCATGCCGCCGGGCTTGTCCTCGTCAATGACCACGCAGGTCAACCGTCGGGGGCCGCCATCCACGCGGAGGAAGACGCGGGGGCCCTCGGCCTCCAGATGCAATTCCTTACCCCTCTCATAGACGAGGCTCCCTGTCAGCCATTCCCCAGGCACGGGGTCCGAGAAGGTCCGGACTCCGTCTTCCGCATGAACCTTGACCGTGACTCCCTCAAGAGGCGGGCCAGCCGGCGCGCCCGCGGCAAGGCAATGCGTGACCCGTGACGCGTGACCCGTGGCCAGAAAAAGCCCGGCAAGAACACAGGTTGTGATTCGCATGCGTATGCCCTCGGCACGAGGCGTGCTCTCTGGTCACGCGTCACGCGTCACGGGTCACGCGTCATGGCCTACCCTACGATTCGTCGCTTCATCTCCGTCGCATAGTGCAGATAGTTGGCCCACGACACGTCGTCGGGAATGCCGTGGTCGAGCTCGGGGATGTAGCGGCCCTTCTCGACGGCGGGCCAGATGCGGTCCAGCTCGGCGTCAATGGCCTTGGGGTCTTTGGCCAGGGCGCGCTTGTCAATCCCGCCCATCATGCCGAGCGTGGGGAAGCGCTCGCGGAAGAGATTGACGTCGCAGCCCGCGGCCACCTCGAAGGGCCACAGGTAGTTCACCCCCGCCTCCATCATCGGCTCGATGATGAGGAGCGGCTGGCCATCGGTGTCCACCGAGAGGATGGGGATGCCGTGGGCGTCGGCGAACGCCTTGATGCGGCGGTAGCACGGCCCCATGAACTCGCGCCAGTGGGCGGGCGAGATGAGCGGCCCCTGGCGGCCGCACATGTCCTCCCAGATGTGAATCACGTCCACCCGCACCCCCGCGGCAGCGACCGCCTCGAAGATGGCGAGGTAGACGTCGGTCATGTGGTTCATAATGTCGCGGACGAGCTCGGGGTCGGTGTAGAAGGCGAGGAGGCCCTCCTCGTCGCCGAGGAGCCAACGGACGGAGCCGAAGATGCCGACGTCGGGGAAGCAGCCGAGCTGGATGGGGAGGCCCTTCTCCATCCACTCCTTGCACCGCTCGCGCCAGGGGCCGGCCAGGCGGGTGGGATGGCGGGGGTCGAGGTGTTCGGCCTTGTAGCGCTCCCACTCAGCGCGCCCGGCGACGGGGAACTTGAGGAACTGGCACATTGATTCGCCGCGCTTATAGTCCCGGCGGACGATGCCCCAGTGGTCCACGTGGACCTTGTAGCTGTCGTCCTCGGAGAGCACCTTTCGCTCGAACTGGGGGCACGGCCCGTAGTTCACGGGCACGACGCAGGGCGGGGTATCGGGGTTCATGAAGCTGCGGTGGTCTTTGACCTCGGCTGGCTTCCCCTCGCGTTCCCAGCGCTGCCAGGTGCGTCCCCACCCGCCCCAGAAGAGCCAGAAGGGCACGCGGTCAATCGGCCTCCCCAGCACGCAATTCACGAATCGCTCGCGGTCGGTCAGCACCAGCTTGCTCCTTCTTCGAGCACCCGGCCTCCCTGGCTCCGCATTATCCCGCGCAGCCAGTTCCGCGTCAAACCACGCTTGCCGCGCCGCCCCCGTTACGCTGTAGTGACCGGGGAAACCGTGCGGGAACTCACCCAAGGGGAGAGGGAGAGGAGCGCCCGGCGTAACTGAGGCATTACAGTTTCTGCAAAAAAAGCGCTTGACAAATCGGGCGGAGCCGCTACACTATCAGGGGCAAAACGGGGAAGTTCGGGGAGAATTGGAGCCAGAGCGCGGTGTTCCTGGGCGAGTTCACTCACACACTTGACAAGGAGTTCCGCATCGCGCTCCCCGCGCGCCTGCGCGAGGCCGCGGGCGACGAGCTCGCCGAGGGCCTCTGCCTGACCTGTGGCGCCAAGCCCTGCATCGTGGCCTACACCCAACGGCGCCTCACCCAGCTCCTCGGGGCGCTCGACGCCGACGCCGCGCTGAGCAAGACCGAGGTGCGCGACTTCAAGCGCGCCTTCGGCAGCACCGCCGCGGAGGTGAGCCTCGACGGCCAGGGCCGCATCCGCATCCCCGATCCCCTGCGGGCCTATGCCGCAATCGAGAAGGACGTGACCATCGTCGGGGCGGTTGACGCCATCGAGCTGTGGAGCACCCCGACGTATCAGGCCCTCGCCCTGGCACGGCGTGCGGTCCACGAACGATTGGCTCCCCGCGTGTTCGGCTGATCCCCGCCTGGAGGCTGCCCACTTGGCGCGCCTCATCGCGTTCCTGGGCATCGTGGCACTCGGCGTGGCCGGCGCGCTCTTCCTCATCTCCGAGCGCGCGGCCATCACCGACGCCGGCTACCGCGTCGCGCGCCTCGAGGCCGAGCGCCGCGGGCTCGTGGAGGCCAACCGCAGGCTCGAGGCCCGGATCGCCGCCGCAAGGACCCCCAACTCCCTCGCGGAGAGGGTCAAGAGCCTCAAGATAGACCTCGTCTCGCCAGACGAATCGCTCGACCAGCAGCTCGCGCGTGCAAAGGAGAACGAGAAGGGGAAGACGGCCGACGCGTCGCCCCGCCCGAAGAAGCCGCGTTAGGCGCTTCGGTCCTGAATCGTGCGCGTATTGGCGCGGATGAATGGATGAATGGATGAATGGATGGGTGGATGAATGTCAGACAATCATCCATCCATCCAATCATCCTCTCTGTCTAGCCCACTGGCCGCGTTGAGAGTGACCAGCCGTGAGCGTGCGTGAAGTCATCCTGATGGCGTGCCTCGTCGCCCTTGGCGTGGTGAGCTACCGCGACCACAGCGAGGCGAGCCGCAGGCAGCTCAGCGCCCTGCTCCGCCGCGAGCGGGGCCTCAGGTGCGACCTGTCGGCCCTCCGGCGGAAGGGGCGGGCGCTTCGCGGCGAGGCCGAGGCCCTGGCCCACGACCGCTACTACGTGGAGCGTGTGGCCCGCGCCGACCTCGGCTGGCGGCCAAGCCCGCTGCGCGACCCCGGGCTTGCGCCGCCCGACTTCCCGGAGCCTGCCTCGGCACTCGTCCAGGCCCCGCCGCTCCCGCTGCCCCGGCTCCCCGCCCCCGTCGCCCCTGTGCCGGCGCCGCGGCCGCCCCAGCCGCCGCTCCCTGACCCGCGAGTGTCTCAGCCGCCGCCCGCGCCGCCGGCGCCCGTGCCACCGCCAGGCCCCCTTCAGCCAGTTGCGCGGCAGGCCCTCGCCTCCCTCGGCTACTCTTCCATCGAGCACTTCCAGTCCAAGATGATGCGCGGGCGGGCCGACGGGTTTGCCGACGCCGCGACGGTGGCCCGCGCCCAGCAGTTGAATGGCCTGCTCCGGAGGCTCGGCTACGAGTCGGTCAAGGCCTTCCAGCAGCGGAACCGCCTGACGCCCGACGGCGTGATGGGCCGCCGCACCGAGTCGCGCGCGCTCGCGCTCCTCCGCCGCAGGGTGCCGGCCCGCCCCGGCGCCTTCGCGGCCACCAGCGCCAGGCACAGGAGGGGAGGCTAGAGTTGCGAGACGGAGCGGACCGCGGGGGAGGAGGCCCTTCATGACAGAAGGCGTCTCCTCCCCCCGTCCCCTTCCCGAGGCATTGCATGAAAGCCGTTCTCCTCGCCGCCGGGAAGGGCACGCGGATGGCGGGCCTGTGCGACGCCCTCCCGAAGCCGCTCCTGCCCATCGCCAACAGGCCGGCACTCGTCCACACCATCGGCCAGTTCGAGGCCGCAGGCGTCAGCGAACTCCTCCTCGTCGTCGGCCACCAGGCCCAGGAGGTGCGCAATGCCCTCGGCGACCGCTGCGGCGGGGTGCGGCTTTCCTACGTCGTGCAGTCTGACCCAAGGGGGACCGGTCAGGCCACGGCCCTCGCCGAGGAGTTCGCCGCGGGGCAGCCCTTCCTGATGATGTTCGGCGACATTGTGACCTCGCGCCGCCACGCGCCCGAAGTCCTCCGCATCTACGCCGAGGAGAGGCCCGACGCCATCCTGGCCGTCCGCTACTTCCGCGACCCGGCCTCGGGCGGAGCCGTCTACCTCGACGGCAACTGTGTCGCGCGCATCGTCGAGAAGCCCAAGCCGCGCGAGACGGCGACCCACTACATCAACGCCGGCATCTTCGTCCTGCCCCCCGCCATCTTCGGCCTGCTGCGGAGCGTCGGCCTCTCGCCACGCGGCGAGTACGAGCTCACCGACGCCATCCGCATGCTCCTCGACCGCGGCCTGCGGGTCCGCGCCTACGACCTGCCCGGCTTCTGGGTGAACCTGACCGACCCCACGAGCTACCTGGAGGCCCAACGCGAGCTCCTTGCGGAACTTGACCCGCGCCCGCCCGCGGTGCCGAGCGAAGTGGCGGTCGAGCCGCCCGTGGCCATTGGCTCGGGGTGCGAGCTCAGCCACTGCCGCATCGGCCCGGACGTCAGCATCGGCGGCCGCTGCGCCGTCGGCGCCGGCGCCGCCCTCCGCAACGCCGTCGTCATGGACGGCGCCTCAATCGGCCCGGGAGCCGTGCTCGATGGCGCCATCGTTGGCCTCGGCGCCGCCGTCTCCCCGGGCGCTCGCCTCGGCGCCGACGCGGCCGGCCGGCCCGCCGTCGTCCTCCACGCCACCCGCCACCCGTAGCCGGCCTCTCCGAGGCGGACTTGTGCCGGCCAAGACGGGAGCGCCACCTCTGCCGCTGGCTCGCGGGGCCCTCCGAAGGAACTGCCCGGCCTGCGAGAAGTACCTGTTGCGGGCCTCTCCGCACAGCTCCCTGGTGAACTGGGGCATTGTGACATGATTCCACACTTGTACAAGTGTGAAATCATCCTTACCCGACTGCGTGGGAGAGAGCTGGAATGCCCTTACAGGAGAGAGGGAGTCCCTGGTCGCTCTGGAGGCGCGGCAGCCCTCTCGCGGTTGACCCCTGAGGCGAAGATGCGTTGGGGGAGGATTCCACACTTGTACAAGTGTGAAATCCTCCTCCACACGCCGCGGGCGGGACCACGACCGGGACGGTTGAAAGTGCGCTGCGACACGTGGGCGCGAAAGTCCCTGTCGCACCCAAAGCGCAAAGCGGCTTTGACACGCGCGGGCGGAGAAGCTATCCTGCTGGGGTCGCCGACACAGGCGAAGGTCCGCGCCACCAAGACAGCGACCAACCGTGGCACCTGAGGGGTCGAGCGTCCGCCCATGAGCCAGATGACCTCTGCCGAGCGAGTGCTGTGCGTGCTGCGCCGAGAGCAGCCGGACCGCATCCCGCACTTCGAGTGGATCATAGACCGCCACGTGCGCGAGGCCATCTGCCCCGGCTGCACGATGGAGGAGTTCACGGTCAGAATGGGCCTCGACGCCATCCTCACGGCGCCCGACTTCAAGAAGGAGAAGCTCGGCCCAGGCCTCCAACGCCATGAATGGGGCATGGTGATGAAGGACTCGGGCGAGGAGCACGGCGTCGCCGTCGAGCACCCCGTCCAGTCCCTCGATGCGCTCCGCAACTACCGCCCGCCCGACCCCCACGCCCCCGGCCGCTACGCGAGCATCGAGCGCGTGGTCGCTCGCTACAAGGGCAAACTCGCCGTGGGCGTCCACCTCAACGATGTCTTCTCCATCCCCCGCTACCTGGCTGGCTTCGAGATGCTGATGATGGCCTTCGCGGGCGAGCCCGAGCTCATCCAGGGCCTCGTGGACATCTCGGTGAACGCGAACATCGAGATGGCCCGCGAGGTGGCGAAGCGGGGGGTGGACTTCGTTTTCACCGGCGACGACTACGCCTCTGCGAGCGGCCCCTTCATGTCGCCCGCCATGTTCCGCAAGTTCCTCTACCCCGGCCTCAAGCGGGTCATGGCCGCCTTCAAGGACTGCGGCCTGCCCGTCATCAAGCACAGCGACGGCGACATCCGCCCCATCCTGGACATGATTCTCGATTCGGGGATCGACTGCCTCGATCCGATCGATCCGCTGGGCGGGCTGGACATGGGCGAGTTCAAGCGCAAGTATGGCGGCCGCATCGCGCTCAAAGGCAACGTGAACTGCGCCCAGACCCTCACCTTCGGCACCGAGAGGCAGGTGGTGGACGAAACGCTCGCCGTCATCCGCGCGGCCGGGCCGGGCGGCGGCCTTATCCTCTCTTCCTCAAATAGCATCCACTCGTCCGTCAAGCCGGGCAACTACCTGGCGATGTGGAACGCCATTCGCATGTTCGGCAGGTATCCGCTTCAATTGGAGGCCTGGAGCGATTCGGGAGCGATTGAGGCGTTCTCCTGATGCGTGCCGCGTCCCGCGTCCCGCGTGCCACGAGAAGAACGGGCTGACTCTTGGTTTGGGCACGCGGGACGCGGCACGGAGCATACCCAAGGAGCACGGCATGGAGTATCTTGTTGGCATTGACTTGGGCTCCACCAGCCTCAAGGCGGTCATCTACGATCTCGCGGGCAACGCGGTGGCCAAGGCCAGCCGCCCGACCGAGCGCTTCAACCCCGACCCCGCCCACCCCGACTGGGCAATCTGGAAGCCCGAGCAAATCTGGGGTGGCACCTGCGAAGCCCTCCGCGAAGCCATCGCAGCGCTCGATGTGGCCGCTCCTGGCACGCGGCACGCGGGACGCGGCACGCATCCCATCCGCGCCGTCGCCGTCACCGGCATGGGCATGGACGGCGTTCCCATGACCAAGGAGGGTGACTGGCTCTACCCCTTCATCTCCTGGCACTGCGCCCGCACGAAGCCGCAGCAGGAGTGGTGGCTGAAGAACATCGGCGCCGAAAGACAGTTCGCCATCAGCGGCAACCCCGTCTGGGCAATCAACTCGGCGCTCCGCATCCTCTGGATGCGCGAGCACGAGCCCGCAGTCCTCGAGAAGGCCCACAAGTGGCTGCTGATCGAGGACTTCGTGAACTTCATGCTCTGCGGTGAGTTCGCGACCGACTACTCGATGGCCTCCAACACCCTGCTCTTCGACCAGCGGAAGCGCGCCTACTCCGATGAGCTGCTGAAGATTTCGGGCATTGACCGCGCGCTCCTGGCCGACCCGCGTCCGAGCGGCACCCTCCTCGGCCAGGTGCATGGGAGGGCGGCGGAGGCCACGGGGCTGCCAAAGGGCACGCCCGTGGTGCTGGGCGGCCACGACTTCCTCTGCGGCGCGCTGCCCGCGGGCGCGTTCAAGCCAGGCGTCGTGCTCTCCGTGCTCGGCACGTGGGACATCGTTGTCGCCGCCATCCCCGAGCCCGTGCTCACGCCCGAGGCGGCCGCGATGGGCACGTGGGTGGATTCGCACGTGGCCCGCGACATGTGGGCGGTGATGGGCTCGGCGGTGGCCGCCGAGATGCTCGAATGGTTCCGCGACCAGTTCGGCTCCGACGAGAAGCGGCGGGCCAAGGCCGAGGGGGGAGTTGACTGGGATTACCTGATGGCGGCAGCACAGGCATCGCCGCCGGGGGCACACGGGGCCATGTTCCTCCCCCACATGTCGGGCAGCAGCTTCCCCATCGTGGACCCCAATTCGTCGGGGGCGTTCGTCGGCCTCCGCAACATCGTGACGAAGGGCGACATGACCCGCGCCGTGGTCGAGGGCCTCAGCTACCAGTTCCTCCAGATTCTCAAGGGTCTGGAGAGCGGCTTCGGCCTCAAGGCCGAAGCGCTCGTCGCCGTGGGCGGCGGGACGAAGAACCGCTTCGCCATGCAGAACAAGGCGGACATGGCGGGCAAGCCGATCGAGGCGCCCGAGATCGAGGAGGCCACGCCCCTGGGCGCGGCCATCCTGGCCGGCATCGGCGTGGGCCTCTACCGCGACGAGCAGGACGCCTACGGCCACGTGCGCCGCCCCGGCCGCGTCTACGAGCCCAACCCGGCCCTCACGGCGCAGTACGCCGAGTGGTACAAGACCTTCGAGCGGCTCTACCCCGCGCTGAGGCAGGTGCGGGGGCAGGAGTGATGTGCCAGATCCGTCGGATCAGTCGGATCGGTCGGATCAGTCCGATCTATCCCTTTTCGAGGAGCGCGGCATGGAAATCTGGCTGGGCTTCCTGTTCTTGTTCCTCGGCGCGGCGTGCGGCGGGTCGTTTGGCCTGCCGAGCAAGTTCGTGAAGAAGGACACGCCCTGGGAGGTGCTCTGGGGGCCGTTCTTCTTCTTCGTCACCATTCTGCTGCCGATTGTCCTCGGGCCGATTGTGGTGAAGGACTTCTGCGCGGTCTACGGGCGGGTGCCGATGGAGAAGCTGCTCCCCGTGCTCATCTTCGGGTTCCTCTGGGGCCTCGGCTCGATGACGCTGGGGCTGAGCTTCGCCTTCATCGGCCTGTCGCTGGCCTACGCGCTCAACTACGGCGCGCAGATCATCTGCGGCTCGATGATGCCGATGGCGATCTTCCACGGCGGCGACATCGCGACGAGCCACGGGGCGGTGATCCTGGCCGGCGTGGCCGTCTGCGTGGTGGGCGTGATCGTCGCCGCGAAGGCCGCCGTGCTCAAGGAGGCCAGTCTGAAGAAGGACGTTGCGCCGGCCGACGCGGCCAAGAAGCCCAAGATGCTCATCGGGGTCACTATCGGCGTCGTCTCGGGTATCCTGTGCGCGTGCTGGTCCGTGGCGGGCGAGTACGCGGGGCCGGTCGGCGCCGAGGCGGGCAAGGCGGGCAACCCGCCCCACGCGGCGGCCTGGGCGGCCGTGTGCCTCATCCTCTGGGGCGGCATCCTCTCCGCCTGCGGCTACTGCGTCTACAAGCTCACGAAGAACAAGACGTGGGGCCATCTGGTGAAGCCGGGGATCGGCCGCACCCTGGCGCTCGCCCTGGTCATGGCCGCGCTGCACGATGCGGCGGTCTTCTTCTACATCCTCAGCCTCGGCAGGCTGGGAACGCTCGGCACCCCCGTCGGCTATCCCGTCTTCATGTCCTTCGCAATCATCATCGGCAACCTCCACGGGTTCCGCACCGGCGAATGGAAGGGCGCCAGCAAGAGGAGCGTTCAGTGGATCGTCGCGGCCATCGTCGTGCTCATCATGGGCGTCGCCGTGCTCGCCCAGGGCAACGCCATGGCCGAGCGCGCGAAGAAACCAGCGTCGGTTCCCCAAGTCTCTGTCCCTCCCACCCAGGAAAAGGAGATCAGGTAACATGAAGTCAGTTCTTATCTGTCCGCGGAAGTATGTCCAGGGCCGCAACGTGCTGGCCGAGGCGGGCAAGTACTTCGGCATGGTCGGCAAGAAGCCCCTCGTGCTCTGGGACCCCCGCGTCAAGGCCGCAGTCGGCGAAACCGTGCTCAACAGCCTCAAGGAGGCGAAGCTGGAGGTCGTGGACGTTGAGTTCCGTGGCGAGACGACGAAGGCCGAGGCGGCGCGCGTGCTGGCCATCGCCAAGAAGAAGCGCGCCGACGTGTCGGTCGGCATCGGCGGCGGCAAGACCCTCGACACCGCCAAGGCGGTCGCCGTCGAGGGCAAGCTCGGCATGATCACCTGCCCCACCATCGCCTCGAACGACTCGCCCACCAGCGCCGCAACCGTCTGGTACAGCGAGAAGGGCGACTTCATGGGCTTCGACTGCTGGCCCTTCAACCCCGACATCGTGATGGTGGACACCCAGGTGATCGCCGAGGCGCCCGTCCGCGCACTCGTGGCCGGCATGGGCGATGCGCTCGCAACCTGGGTGGAGACCCAGGCCGCCATGCGCACCCGCAAGGTCCTCAACCTCGGCGGCGGCACGCCCACCCTGGCCGCCGTCGCACTCGCACGCCTCTGCTACGACACGCTCATGGAGTTTGGCGTCGAGGCCAGGCGTGCCGTCGAGCTCCACGTCGTCACCCCCGCCGTCGAGAAGGTCATTGAGACGAACGTGCTGCACTCCGGCCTCGGCTTCGAGAGCGGCGGCCTCGCCACCGCCCACATGATCGGCAACCTGCTCACCGGCTACCCCGAGTGCAGGGCGCTCGGCATGATGCACGGCGAGAAGGTCGCCTTCGGCGTCGCCAGCCAGCTCTGCATGGACCCCGACGTTTCGACGGCGGAAACCTATCGCATCATTGACTGGTGCATCGCGGTGGGCCTGCCCGTGACGCTGGCCGACCTGGGCCTGGCGGGCGCAGCGCGCGAGCGCTTCAAGCTCATCGGCGACGTGTGCGCCGGCCCCGGCTCGCTTTGCGCCAGCCACGCCTTCGAGGTCACATCCGAGGGCGTCGTGGACGCCATGTTCGCCGCCGACGCATTGGGCCAGGAGCGAAAGAAGAAACTCGGCGCACCCTGATCGGAGACGCCGAGGAGAGGTAGAATGAGCGACTACTCGTTGGAAGTCACCTTCCGCGAAGGAAGGCCAACCGTGGCCTACCTCTGCGTACGCAGGAGCTCGGGCGAGAAAAGCTGTCGGACCAAGCTGGCGGACCCAGGCCTGGTTATTGACTTCAACCGGCAAGGGAAAGCCATCGGGGTCGAGATCCTCGCTCCCAGCATGCTCACGCTGAGGAGACTGAACCGTTTGCTGCGTGACCTCGGGCTGCCCACAGTGAAGCGAGCCCACGTGGCGCCGCTGTGGGGTCCAAAGGACCATATTCAGGACGGACGACGATGAGGTTACCGGGTTTGGTTGTGTTGGTGGCATGGTCCTGTGCGGCGGGAGCGGGCGAGGGGCCGCCTGAGGCCAAGGCGGCGACGGAATCGCCGATCAAGTTTGTGATGCATCGCCTCGGCAACGTGCGCACCGAGGCCTGCGGCGTGGCCGACTTCAATGGCGATGGCAAGCTCGATATCGTGGCCGGCCCGTTCCTCTATCTGGCGCCCGACTTCAAGCCGCTCAAGGTGCGAACCATCCGCGGCACGGTGGACGATAAGGGCAAGGGCTATGCCGACGACTTCATGAACCTGCCGCTCGACGTGGACGGCGACGGCAAGCCCGACGTGGTGTCGTGCGGCTGGTTCTCCACGAGCATCACCTGGAGCCGCAACACGCTCGGCGCCGAGGGCGAATGGCCCGAGGAGGTCGCCGACAAGGGCGGGAACTTCGAGTGCGGCGACCTCGCCGACATTGACGGCGACGGCAAGGCGCTCGAAATCCTCCCGCATCACCCGCAGACGTTCTGGCTGGAAGTCGGCACGCTCCCCTCGGGCAAGCGCGGCCTCGTGAAGCACGTCATCTCGCCGAAGGCCATGAACTTCGGGGCAGGTGTCGGCGACATCAACGGCGACAAGCGGCCCGACGTGCTCCGCCCCGACGCCTGGTTCGAAGCCCCCGCCGACCCCCGCAAAGGGCAGTGGACCGAACACACCTGGGCGCTCGGAGCCAAGGACGGCAAGAAAGACCACACACCCCAAATCCTCGTCTACGACGCCAATGGCGACGGCCTGAACGACGTTATCACCAGCAACGCCCACAAGTACGGCATCTTCTGGTATCAGCAGGTCAAGGAGGGCGATGCGGTCTCCTGGAAGCAGCACGTCATTGACGACACCTGGTCGCAGCCCCACAGCCTCGCCCTGGCCGACCTGGACGGCGATGGCGACCTCGACCTCGTGACGGGCAAGCGCTTCATGGCCCACAACGGCAGCGACCCCGGCGAGTTCGACCCCCTTGGCGTCTACTGGTACGAGTTCCGTCCGAAGCCAACCCCCACCTGGGCCAAGCACATCCTCTCCTACAACGAGGGCGTCGGCTCCGGCATGGACATCCACGCCGTGGACCTCGACGGCGACGGCGACCTCGACGTGGTGGTCACCGGCAAATGGGGCGGCCCGGCCTGGTTCGAAAACAAGCGGAAGCCTTGATGGGCACCAGCCTTCCCCTGCTTATCCTCCTGTGCGCCGCCCCCATGAGGACCGAAGTGGAGAGCCCCCCGAAGATCACCGACGTGCCCCCCGCGCTCAAGCTGGCACCGTTCTACCGGAAGTACCTTGACTGTGACGGGCTGCCCGTGGTTGCTTCGGAGAAGGTGCCCGACGCGGCGTTGCTCGAGGCCCGCCGCATCGTGAAGGCGATGATGGGGAAGCGGCCCGACGTGCTCCAGGCCATCGCCCGCAAGGGCATCCGCCTCGCCGTCATGGCCAAGACCGAAGTCACCACCGACATCCCCGAGCACAGCGACCTGACGCCCAAGGACTTCTGGGCCACCCGCGCCCGCGGCCTCGGCGCCACCCTCATCCGCCCAGCCGTCAGTTGCGCAGAGGAGAACCTCCTCGGCTACGAGAAGGACAAGTATTGGGCCGAGTGCATCCTCATCCACGAATTCGCCCACACGGTCCACGAGATCGGCCTGGCCGAGACCGACAAGGCCTTCGGCGACCGCCTGAAGCAGGCATACGACGCCGCGGTGAAGAAGGGCCTCTGGCAGAACACCTACGCCGGCAAGAACCCCAACGAGTACTGGGCCGAGGGAGTCCAGGCCTGGTACAACGCCGCCAACTACGCCGACCCGCCCAACGGCGTCCACAACCACGTCAATCGCCGCGACGTGTTGAAGACCTACGACCCGGCCCTCGCCGCCCTCATCGAGGAGGTCTTCGGCGCCGCCGAGTGCCACCCCGCCCAACGCTTGCGCTCGGGTCCGAAGAGGAAGTAGCTCCTCATACGGAATGCTCTGGGTTTGTAGTGCGGCCTCCAGGCCGTGTCTGGACTTGCGGCGAGGCGCGACACGGGCTGAAGCCCGCACTACGCACCGGGCGCGCTGAGCGGCAGGACGTTACGGCTGGGTGCCACCCTCAACGGCTTCCGTTGAGGGTGTGGGGGGTGTGGTTTCCTCAAGTGCGCGGCGGACCTCTTCCTCTCTCCTTCGCTCGTCCCAGGCGAGCACTCGTCCGATGACTCCGGCCAGCTCGGCGAGGGCGGCGGGGGTGGCCAGGCCGCGCAGGGCGATGGTGCTGCGGCGGAAGATGAGGTCGGCGAGATGGACGACGTGCTCCGCCGCTGCGATGCGCTCAATCTCGGCCACCGTGTAGTCGGGGAGGGACTTGAGGGGCGTGTCTGCCCGGGCGCCGTCCTTCGGCACGTAGAAAACGCAGTTCGTGCCGTAGCGGGCGAGCAGGACGGCGAGGCGCTCGCGGCTCACGCCCCACTCTTCGGACAGCCGCGAGAGCCAGAGCTCCCTCCCACGCTCGCCGGGGGGGAAGCTCCGCCCGCCGCCGATGGCCAGGTCGCGGGTCGAGCAGCGCCTCTCGACGCCTAGGCGCCCGAGAAGCTGGTCGGCCACCTCCTCCGCGAAGGCGCGAAAGGTGGTCCACTTGCCACCGATGAGGCAGAAGACCGGGAAGGACCTGTCGCCCTCGGGCTCGATGACGCGGATGGAGTGGCCGCGGGTGATGGTGGCGGTGACGCCTTTGGCGCTGGCTGGGAGGGGCCGCACGCCGCAGAAGGCGCAGACGATCTGGCCGCGGCGGACCTCGATGGCCGGGAAGACGCCCCGCAGGGTCGCGAGCATGTAGGCGACCTCGGCCTCGTCGCAGCGGGCCTCGTCGGGGTCCTCGATGCGGATGTCGGTCGAGCCCATCAGCACCTTGCCGCGGAATGGGATGGCGATGCAGATGCGGCCGTCGGAGTGCTCGTAGTAGACCATGCGGTCACCGAGGGCAGCGGCGAGCTCGGGGCTGTCCACCACCAGGTGTGAGCCTTTCGTGCCGCCCATGAAGCGGGTCTTCAGGCCGAGCGTGGCGTTCGCCTTGTCCACCCAGGCGCCCGTGGCGTTCACCACGATGCGGGGGCGCACGGTGGCGGTCCGGCCCGTAACCTCGTCGCGGAGGACGATGGTTCCGCCCTCCACCCTCTCAGGCCGAACGTAGTTCAGGGCGAGGCACTTATCGTTCGCGTGGCAGGCGTCGTCGAGCATCTCGATGCAGAGGCGCTCGGCCTCGGAAATCTGGGCGTCCCAATAGGTCGCCGTGGCCTTGATGCGGGGGTTGAGGCCGGGCAGCTCGGCGAGGGATTTCTTCTTCGAGGTGAAGAAGTGGCGCGGCGTGCGGCGGCTCTTGCGGGTCACGAAGTCATAGAATGAGAGTCCGAGCTTGACGAGGAGCGCGCCGCGTCCGCCTGGCCTTGCGTCGAAGCCCGCGAAGATGAGCGCCGAGCGCCACGCCCCGCCGAGCCAGGAGAAGAGCGGGATCGTGGTCTTCTGCGGGGTGACGTAGTGGGGGGCGTTGTCGAGGAGGCGATTGCGCTCGATGAGCGACTCGCGGACGAGCCTGAACTCGCGGCACTCGAGGTAGCGCAGGCCGCCGTGGATCATGCGCGACGCCTTCGAGCTCGCGCCCGCCACGAAGTCCGCCTTGTCCACCAGCAGGCACTCGACCCCCTGGAGCGCGAGCTCGCGGAACAGCCCGACGCCGTTCACCCCTCCGCCCAGGATGAGCACGGGCACGTCGGGCTTCTGCTCGATCTTGCGAAATGTCGTGGGGCGGTCATACATTGCCAGTTACCAGGCGGACCGGAGCTCGTGGACTTCGAGGAGAGCGAACCTGGCCGCTCCGCCCTTGCTGAAGAGCTCGAGCAAGCGATTGTCGTCGGGCGGGATGGCGCCCACGGGCATGTAGATGCGGCCACGATTGGCGAAGACCTCGACCGACGTGCGGTCCACCAGAACCTCCAGGCGTATCTTCCCCCCTTCGGGCTTGAGAGGCGCTTTGCAGCCTTTGCAGTCCAGCTCCGCCTGCTTCGCGCGGTAGACGACAGGAGTTCCGCGGGTATTGAGGCCGATCTCCGCGGCGTCGCCAGGCTCGAACTCGGCGACGATGTGGAAGAGGTCGCCCTCGATGCCCTTCAGCGGGTTCTCGCCCTCCTTGACCAGCAGGCCCTTCCACTCGTGCTTCTTTGCGTGAAGCAGCTCGATCTCGCGGACCGGCTCGGCGAACATGCGGACGCCTTCCTCAGTGGTGCGGAGGGTGAGGACTACGGGGAAGTTCATCATTTGGTTGAAGGGCATGTCCTTGTGGCCGACGCGTCCCCAGGCGATCTGGATGCGGCGGCCGTCCTCGACCGGGATGTCGCTGAAGGTCTGCGAGGCGTAGAAGCAGTCGCCCCAGTTGAAGCGGTGCTTGCCCTGATGCTCGGGCGTAAAGGTCTTGCCGTCGAATGAGCCGACGGCATACGCCCCGTCGGCGGCGTAGACGACCCACCGGGTCTTCGCCTTGTCGCCGTCCACGGGCAGCTCGAAGATCTCGGGGCACTCGAAGTAGCCCTCGGTGCGGCTCTGAAACGTCCAGTCCTTCAGGTTGGGCGAGGTGTGGAAGGCGATCCAGCGCTTGCCCTGGAACTCGTCGTAGACGGCCATGACCCAATGCTTGCTCGGCGCGTGCCAGATGAGCTTGGGGTCGCGGCCCGCGTGCTTGACGACGGGGTTCTTCTCGTAGTCGGTGAACGTGCGGCCGCGGTCGTTGGAATAGGCGATGGCCTCGCCGCGGCCTGTGCTCGTGTAGGCGGCCACGAGCACGTCCTCGTCGCCCTTCTTCCAGCCGGCCGTGTTCTCCTTGTCCACGACGGCGCTGCCGCTGAACACCCAGTCGCCGTAGCGGAAGGGGTAGATGGCGATGGGCAGCTCGGTCCAGCGCACGAGGTCCTTGCTCACGGCGTGGCCCCAGTGCATGTTGCCCCAGTTCCAGCCGTAGGGGTTGTGCTGGTAGTAGAGGTGGTATTCGCCCTTGTAGTAGACGAGGCCGTTCGGGTCGTTGTTCCAGCCGCGGCGCGAGGAGAAGTGGAATTGCGGGCGATACTTCTCCTTGTAGAGGCTCGCGGCGTCGGGCACGTCGTCCGCCTGGGCGATGGCGTCGAGGGCCTTCGATTCCTCGGGCAGTCGGCCGATGTCAATCCTGGCCTTCTGGCCCTTGTGGGCGGCCATGTCGAGGAACACCCAGAAGTCGGGCTCCCCCTCGGCAAGCTCGATGTCGAACTCGTCCACAGTCTTCTCTCCAACCGACACCTTCATTCGCTGCTTCGCGGCGCCGTTCTTGACGGGCAGGTGGAGGTAGCGCTTCTCGATTGCGAGCTCTCGCATGGCCGGCTTCTCCTCTCGCTTGCGGTCTGTCTGGATGATGTGGTCAACGTTGATGTGCCCCCAGCCGCCGGTGCGCTTGTCCACGATCTGGAGCACGGCCTCCCTGCCCGCGAGGTCGGCGACGTCCCAGGCCTGCCACGCGAGGCGTTCGGAGCCGCCGGGCTGGACGTTTGGCCCCGTGGCCGTGCGGACGGCTTTGCCGTCCACGAGAAGGGCCATGTAGGTCTCGTCCTTGTAGCCCCCGCCGCCGATGAGGAAGCAGATGAACCTGCGCTGGACCTTGAAGGGCGGGGAGGTGAGGGTGCCGGTCGTCCCATCGCCCTTGAAGTACGTGTTCACGAGACCCTTGCCCAGGAAGCCGCTCACGGGCATCTGGCGTGGGAGGGTGCCGCGGGCAGGGCCTGGCCCGAATGCCTCGCCCTCCGCCTTCCACTCGCCATAGTCCTTCCCCTCGAAGTCGGCGATGAGGACGTCCTCCGCACCGAGGGAGAACGCCGCCACAAAGAGACAGGGAACCAATGCCCCTGAAGTGCTCACGCGCTTCGTTGCCATAGGCCTCCAATCTCGTGGGACCGAGAACCACTTGCCTCAGGAAGGACCAATGATAGGCATGTCCCCCCTTTGGCGCAACATACGGCGTTGCCGAGCATTGCCCCCGGTTTTGGCAGATTGCCCTGTAGCCCCGACAGGGGCGTGCAATATCAGCCCGGGGCGAAGCCCTGATCTTTGCCCACATCTCGGGGCCTTGTAGCCCGCCGACGCGGGCGACCCAGCCGTAGCCCAGGGCGACCGCAGGGAGCCCTGGGATGGCGCGTCCCCCCCATCCAAGCCCCCGAAGGGGGCGTTTCACGCCCATTGAATCGCCCCGCTTCGGGGGCTCTACGCTGGCGGGGCCTTTTCCCAGGGCTCCCTTCGGTCGCCCTGGGCTACGGCTCAAACGCCCCCATTCGGGGGCTAAACCCCAGCCCCCAGAAGATGTGGGCAAAGATCAGGGCGAAGCCCTGGGTCGCAAGCTGCGCCCCTCTGCCCGCTCCGCGGGAGTCCAAAGCGGCGACTTTGTCGCCGCACTCCATAATCCTCCCTTGAACGAAGCAGGAGGTAGCCCGCTTCTCCGAGGCGGGTTCCTGCTTATGCCCCTGCGTGCCGTCACTTCCCTTTCCCCTTGCCCTTCGGCGGCGCGGGGGGTGGGCCGGCCTGGGCGCGGAACTGGGCCTCAAGCTCCTGCCACTTGGCCGTCATCGCGGCGAGGCGTTCGGGCTGCCTGGCGGCCAGGTCCACCATCTCGCAGCGGTCGGTCGAGAGGTCGTGCAGTTCCCAGACATCCTTGTCCTCGCGGGCGGAGACGAGCTTCCACTTGCCCTCGATGAGAGCGCGGTTGCCCTCGTGGTGGAAGAACAAGTGCTCTCGCGTCACCGCGCCGTCGCGCGCGAAGGCCGGCACGATGCTCTTGCCCGGGAGCGGCGGCCCGTTCGTAGTGCCGCCTTCAGGCGGTCTTGCCAGCTCAAGCAATGTCGGAACGAAGTCAATCACATGGCACTGGTCGTGCCTCAGCTCGCCCGGTGCTTTGATGCCCTTTGGCCAGTGGACGATCCAGGGGGTCGCGATGCCGCCCTCGTGGACCCATATCTTGTGGCGGCGGAAGGGGGCGTTCGAGGCGCTCGCCCAGCCTGGGCCGAGGCAGAGGTACGACGCCCCCGAGCCCATCGGCGCCTTGGGGTCGTGCTTGTCCCCCCGAATCAGAATCGTCGCGTCCGCCCCATTGTCCGAGAGGAAGAAGATGAGCGTGTCGTCGAGCGCGCCCATCGCGCGCAGTTGCTCGATCACCCGCCCGATGTCGCGGTCCATGCGGTCTATCATCGCCGCGTGAATCGCCATCTTAGTTGCCTGGAACTTCCGCTGCTCCTCCGTGAGGTTCTTCCACGCAATCGGATGAAGCTCCTCGCCGGGGCCGAGGGAGTCGAGGAACTCCTTCCTGAAGTAGCGCGGCGTGAAGGCGGTCTCGAGGGGCGAGAGGGCGCAGTTGACGATCCCCATCTCCCTCAGCCGTTTCCAGCGACGCTCGCGAACCACATCCCAACCGTCAAGGTAGCGCTCGCGGTAGCGCGCGATGTCCTCCTGGAAGGCGTGGAGGGGGAAGTGGGGGACGGTGAAGGCGAGGTAGCCGAAGAAGGGCTTGTCGGCGTGGTTCGCCGCGTGGTCCTTGAGGCAGCGGATCATGTGGTCGGCCATGTAGGTCGCCGTGTAATAGCCGTCGTCGGGCTTGGCGGGCGGGAGCGGCTGGTCGTCCTCCTGGTGGGTGCGGGGGTAGAAGTGGCGGTCGTGGTCGTCGAGCTTGTAGGAGCGGTCGAAGCCGCCGTCGGCGCACGGCTTGGGCGCGCCCATGACGTGCCACTTGCCGCTGTGGTAGCAGCGGTAGCCCGCGGGCTTCAGATAGTGCGGCAGCAGACGCGCCCAGAGCGGCAACCGGCCTTGGGGCGGGTCCATGCGCACCTGTTGGGCATAGTAGCCGGTCATGATGCACGAGCGGGTCGGCCAGCAGCGGGCGGTCGAGTAGCCGTGCGTGAACCTCACGCCCCCTGCGGCGAGCCTATCGAGGTTAGGCGTCTCGATCTCCCCCCCATAGCACCCAATATCCGAGAAGCCCATATCATCGGCCACGATGACAAGGAAGTTTGGATGGGTGGATGATTGGATGGGTGGATGGGTGTCCTTTCTTTCATGCATTCTTCCATTCCTCCATTCATCCCCTTTGCGATTCTCGGCGCCGGCGCCGGTCCTTGGCATCATCGCCAGGCCCGCCAGCCCGGCTACCCCCAGTGCTTCGCGGCGGGTGAGTCGTGCCATCGTCGTCTCCTCGGCGGCCTCGGTCGGCCGCCCCGCGCGCTCGCCGACGAGCCGCATGAGGAGGCCGGAGCTCTCCAGCCACACACCATGAAACAAACCAGGCCCCGAATGTCAACTTGCAGGCACTGAGGCCGGACGTACAATGGGGGCATGGGGTCCGAAGCGGCAAGGCGAACGGGGTCACGATGAACGGTCCGACACGAACCGAAGGCGACGTTGCCAGGCAGGTGGACGAGCTGGTGGGGGGACTGGACCCGTCGGCGGCGAAGGAGGCTGTGGCCGAGGCGGCGGGCCGGCTCGTGGCGCTCGGGCGGGAGGGGGTGGCGTGCCTGGTGCGCGGCGCGCTGCGGCGGGGAGCCGGCCGACGCGAGAAGGCCGCGGCGCTCCTCGGATGCCTGACGGGCGAGCCGGCGCGCTGGGCGCTCCGGGAGCTCGAGCGCCTCCTCAACACCCGCTCGCCCAACCCCACCGAGCAGGTGTGGATGACGGTGCTGCTGAGGCGGCTGGAAGAGGCCACGTCGGGGGAGGGTGCGGCCCGCGGCGGGCGGGGGCTGGCCGACGACGCGCTGGACGACGAGGGGGAGCTGCTCCTCTGGCGCGAGGAGTTCGCCGCGCTGAGCACGGCGGACCAGCAGGCGGCCCTCGCGCCGGTCCTCCAGGACGGCACTCCGGCGCTCCTGCGGCTCCTCGAGGCGGCGATGAGCCTCCAGCTCCCGCACGTGGACGCGGCGATAGCGGGGGGGCTGGCGCGCTTTGCGACGCCGGAGGCGCTCCCGCTGCTGCGGGACCTCATGCGGCGGCGGGACCCTGGGGTGCGGAAGGCGGCCCGCGCGTCCCTCGTCGCGCTCCAGCGCCAGGGCGTGGCGGCGCGCGAGGTCTTCGTGGCCAGGGCCGGCTCCAGCGAGCCGGTCTGGGCCGCGCTCGCCACGCCGCCCGGCCCGGACGGCCGGATGCTCGTGGTGGTGGCGCGCGGACGGGGCCACGGGCTCCTGCGGTTCGCCGCGGTGGCGGTGGACCCCGTGGAGCTGGGCATCGCCACGGCCTGGGGCGAGGTGGGGCTGACGGCGGGGGACTTCCAGGCGCGCCTGGGCGAATACGGGCGGAAGACCGGGCAGCGGCTGGTGCGGGTGGAGCCGAACACGGCGCAGGCCCTGGTGGCCGCGGCGGAGGAGTACGCGCTGCGGCAGGGGCGGGCGCTGCCGGCCGACTACCTGGTGTGGCGGCGCTGCGTCGGCGGGCCGGAGCGGGCGGTCCAGTTGCCCGTCGTCTTCGGGCCGGCCTGCTCGGAGTGCGGCGCGCGGGTGCGGTCGGGCGACTTCTCGCGGGGCGGGGTGATTGCGGGGCGGGCGGCGGTGTGCGCGCGCTGCGTCGCCAAGCCGCTCGCGTGCTCCGGCTGCGGCCGGGCGCTCAACCGCCACACCGAGGAGGTCTTCGCCCGCCAGAGCGCCGAGGGCGCGAGGGTGGAGTTCATCTGCGAGCGCTGCGCGCGGGCCTGACGAAGAAGAGATGACCACGCTCGCACATGGCAGTGCCTGGGTTCTCATCCGATCGTCCTCGTCCCTCGTCCTCGTCCTCGTCCCTCGTCCTCGACTCTTCTCCACCTCAGGCCGAGAGAATCGAGGACGAAGGACGAGGCCTGGCCCGAGGCTTTGCGAGGGCACAAGGGACGATTGCGAAACGAAGACCAGGGTGGTTAGCACAAGGGGGACGTGCCGGAAAAAGGAGCGGCCAGACGGGGTGCCTCCGCCAGGCACATGGCACACCGTCTGGCCGGCTTTGCGCCCGGCGAGACTCGCTCGCCGGGCTTCGAGCTGGTTCCGCGTCCCGCGGCCCGCGCGCGCCCTGGGAAGGGATCGAGGCACAAGGCGCCACGGAGCCATCGGTTCAGCGGACCGCCCGCTCAGTTGTCTGTCTGAAGTCGAGCAAACCGCATGCCGGGCCGGGCGGCGGCACGATGCCGCTACGTTTGACCGCAACTGCCGACGCAGCAAGGACTTGCGGCAGGGCGCCGCGGGGGGGTGACCCGGCTCGCGCGGGGCAGGAGAGGGGCGCGTGTTGCATCTCGGCAACGTGGCGCGGGAGCCCGGAACTCGCTGGTTGGCCTAACTGATTGGCAGCTAAGGGCTTACGCTGTGCTGCCGTTTGACAACATGGATTGCCTGCCGGTCAACACCGCCGGTCCGGCACCTACGCGTCGGCGAAGAGCCAGGCAGCGAGGTCCTTGAGGTAGGCGAGTTTCAGGCGGCGGACGGGCAGCGGGCAGCGGTTCTCGCCGGGCACCTCGAAGTTGAGGAGGCCATCGTAGGAGACGTCGCGGAGGGCGGCGGCCACTTCGGGCCAGGGGACGCAGCCGCCGCGGGCGTAGGGGAAGTTGTGCTGGTCGCCGCTGCGGTCGTTCTCGGCCAGGTGGAGCGCGCGCAGGCGCGGGCCGCAGAAGCGGATGAAGCCGCCCTGGCTCTCGCTCGTGAGGTTGAGGTGCCCGGTGTCGAGGCACACGCCCACGTGTGCCGGGTTGTCCGCCATCTTCACGAGCGGCGCAAGACTCAGGCCGGAGGGGCAGTTCTCCAAGCATATGACGAGCTGAGAGGCGCGAACGTGCTCGGTGAGCTCGCGGAGCGAGCGGAGTTGCTCGTAGAAGCAGGCAGTGGGGTCCTGGTGGCCGGCGCCGCCTGGGTGGAGCACGGCGGCCCGGATGCCGAGCGCGAGGTAGAGATCGAGCCAGCGCTTGAGGCCCTCGATGGCCGTGCGGCGGGCGGACTCGTTGGCGGGGGCGATGTCAACGGTCAGCCAGAGGTGGCCCTGGGTGAGGGACACGCCGCAGTCGGCGGCGAAGCGGCGGAAGGCCTCGCCCGTGCGGACCGGGCCGCCACGGTCGAGGAGGGCCTTGCTGTGCTCGTCGGAGAGCTCGGCGTGGTGCCAGCCGGCGGCGGCCTGCTCGCGGAGCGCCTCCTCGGGCGCCAGGTCAATGAAGAAACTCGTCCACATCGAGAGCTTGGGTTCCATGAGCGTCCGTTCTCAGCGAGGTTTCTGCCGCCCCCTGCGGGGGCTGGGCCGCGCCCTTATCGTCCTCGTCCCTCGTCCTCGTCCTTCGTCCTCGATCTCGCTGGCTTGCCGCGAGAAGAGTCGAGGACGAGGACGAGGACGAGGGACGAGGACGACTCAAGGGGCCATACCCGCCGGCTAGGGTTGGTATTCCTGGTCCTTTCTCCAGGTGCGGCCGGCCTTGTCCGTGTAGTCCTGGGTCGCGCCGCAGTTGATGAGGAGCGCGTCGCGGGGGCGGCCGCGGCCCTTGGCCAGGACCTCGATGGCGTTGATCATGGCGGCCTGGAGCTTCGGGGTGAACTCGATGGTGAGCTCGGCGTCCTGGACCTCGATGTCGAAGTCGAAGCTCACTGCGGCGAGGCGCTGGCGGGCCGCCTCCTTGACGACGTCGAGGTCGGGCAGGGCCTGCCGCTCCTCGATGGCGATGGAGAAGACCCGCTGGCCGACGCCTGTGACCCCCGGAAAGGTCTCGGCGAAGTGCAGCCGCACCAGGTAGCTGCCGTTGGGCAGCGGGATGCGGTAGGCGCTGAGGCCGTAGCGCTCGGTGTGGTAGATGGTGGGGTCGGGGGCGTTCGTGACGTTGGCTCCCGGCCGCGCGACGGCTCGGCCGCCGACGTGGCCCCAGGTGGCCGGCTTGGGAGCGGTGGCCTGCTTGAGGAGGCGCTGGGCCTCGGCCCGGAGCGAGCCCGCGGCGGGCAGGTCGCCATGGCGGGTGAGGAAGGCGCGAAGGGCGGCCGCCGCGCCGTCGGCATCGCCGGCCGCGAGGAGCTTCTGGGCGTCCTTGAGGTCCTTTGCGGCTGCGGCGAGCCGCGCGGCGGCGTCGAATCGGCGCATGCGCTCGCGGAGTGCGGCGGCCTCCGCGTCGCCGGCCTTCAGGCCCTTCAGGCGGGCTTCCACGGCCTCAGGCTTCCCCTCGGCGGCGAGGAAGCGCGCGGCGGCGAGCGGGGCGTCGAGCGCGCTGTACTGCGTGAGCCCGAGCGCCAGGAGCTGGTCGGCGCCGAAGTTCCTGATGTCCTCGGTGAACGAGCCGCCGGGCGTGCGGATGGTGGCCTTGCCGTTCTGGACGGCGACGAGCTCGCCCTGGATTCCGCGAACGACGAAGGGCTTGCCGACGGCCTCCTCGGTGCCGCGGAGGATGCGGGCCCAGATGTCCTGAAGCCTTGCCGTCTCGGCGAGCTCGCGCTCGAGCTCCTCGCGGTCGGCAGGCGCGGCGGCCTCGATGCGCGACTTGAGGAACAGTGCCGCCTCGGGGTATTTCCTGGCCCTGTAGAGCTCGGCCAGTTCGGCCAGGGTGCGGACCTGGGCGGCGTCCCTCTCGGCCGCGGCCCGATCGAGGGCCTCCTTCTGCTGTCGGCGCGCCTCGGCGATGCGCGGCTCGGCCTCGGCGCGCCAGGCGTCCGGGACGGCGGCTCCGGCGGCCTCGTATGCCTTGAGCGCCCCGTCGGGGTCGCCTTTGGCCGCCAAGGCGTCGCCGCGTGCGAGCGCGGCGGCGAAGGCGGCGCGCGCGTCGCGCTCGACGGCTGCGCGCGCGGCGGCGAGGCGCGCGGGCCAACCCTCAGCCGTAAGCCCCGGCGCCGGCTTGTCGAAGAGCGCCAGAGCGTCCGCGTGGCGGGCCTCCTTCACCAGAGCCTCGGCGCGGTCCACGATGGCCCTTAGGGCCTCCCGGTTCTTCCGGTCCAGCTCGCCTTCGAGTCGGACGCGGAGCACGGCGGCCCGCGCGCGCCACGGGGTGTCGCGGAAGCTCCGCTCGACGTCCCGCAGGCGCGCGATTGCGCCCAGTGGGTCGGCTGGGTTTGCGGCGGCG
>VGYW01000032.1 GCA_016872875.1 Planctomycetota bacterium
CAGAGACCCCATCGTGGAGGAGATCCACCGCATTCGCAAAGAGATGTGGGCGGAGTGCGGGGGCGATTACGACAAGCTCGTTGCCCGGTGGATGGCGGCCCAGGAGAAGCGCAAGGGCCGCCTCAAATCGAAGTCCCCGCGCCCAAAGCGGCAGCCAGTCGCGGCCGAGTAGCCCCAGCCGGCCAGCCGGCTGCTGGAAGGAAGAAAGGATGGGCCAGGTCATGACAGCCGAGCGCGTGTATGATGAGGTCGAATCGGGAGAACGCTACGACTGGATGGAGATGGAAGGTATCGCCCCTGATCTCATGGGCGGCGAGGACGCGCAGGATTGGGTTTCGCGCACGAGGCAGGAATCGGACGACCACAGGCAACAGCAGTGGAAGCGTAAGCCGTGAACGTGGCTGAAGGGCTAACCGGCGTCACCAGCATGATCCCATCAGCTACGCGCAGGCTTGTGGAGATCAACCTGAGCACGCGCGACATCGCGCCGCGCGAGGTGCCGGAGGAGATGCTCCGCCGCTATCTCGGCGGCAGCGGCCTGGCGGCGGGCGGCGTCGCGCCCCCAGCTTGCAGCGCGCGGCGCGCCGGGCTATACTCATGACGGCGTGGCAAGAGGGAGGCGCCGCCTTGAGCCAGTGAACCGCAGGATGCGCGCCGATGAAGACGCGGGTCTACGTGGAAACATCGGTCCTCAGCTACCTCGCGTCACGCCCGAGCCGCGACCTGCTCACCGCGGCCCATCAGGAGGTTACGCACGAGTGGTGGGCCTTGGCCCAAGAGGAATGCGGCCTGTTCATATCCCAAGCCGTCCTCGACGAGAGCCGGAAAGGGGACACTGAAGCCGCCCAACGCCGCGAGGAGCGGGCGCGTGGGCTCACCATCTTGCCCCTCTCAAGAGAGGTGGCTGACCTCGCTGAGATGTACCGCCTTGAACTGAGGATGCCGATTGAGCGGCTGCCGGACCTCACCCACGTGGCCTTTGCCGTCGTTCACCAACTCAACTACCTCGTTACGTGGAACTGCGCTCACATTGCCAACGATCAGGTCATTCGCAAGCTGGTCGAAATCAATGGCCGCCTTGAGCGCTTCACGCCCCTCATCGTTACGCCGGAAGTGTTCCTTGAGCTATGGAAAGAAGACAACCCATGAGCAGAGACCCCATTGTCGAGGAGATCCATGAGATTCGCAAGAAGATCATGGAGGAGTGCGGCAACGACCCTCAGCGGTACTTCGCGCGCCTGAAGGCCGCTGAGGATCGGGAGAAGGTACGCCCTGTTCCCATGCCCCAACGCCGCAAGCGCCGCCCCGTCGCCACCGGCTGAGATAGCCGATCGCTAAGTGCCCGGAGCCACTCGTGCCGCCGATCCGCCATGCGGTTGTGCTTGAGGTCAACCTGGGCACAGGGCGCACCGCGCCGCGCGAGGTGCCGGAGGAGATGCTCCGCCGCTATCTCGGCGGCAGCGGCCTGGCGGCGAGGATGCTGTACGACGAGCTGGACCCCGCCGTTGACCCGCTCGCGCCCGAATCCCCGCTTGTGGTGATGAACGGGCTGCTGACGGGCAGCCCTGTGATCTGCTGCAATAAGGTGTGCCTGTGCGCCCGCTCGCCGCTGACGGGGATATGGGGCGAATCACGGGCGGGCGGGTTCTTCGGGGCCGAGCTCGCCCGAACGGGCATCATGGGCATCGTGTTCCGAGGCCAGGCGCCCCAGCCTGTCTACCTCTGGGTTCACGATGGCCAGGCGGAACTGCGGCCGGCGGGGCACGTGTGGGGCAAGGACACGTTCGAGACGGCGGAGATGCTCCGCGGGGAGACCGACGCGAAGGCGCAGGTGGGGGCCATCGGGCCGGCGGGCGAGCGCCTCGTGCGGTTCGCCTCCGTGATGTTCGGCGGACGCGAGGCGCGGGCGGCGGGACGCACCGGCATGGGCGCCGTCATGGGCGCCAAGCGTCTCAAGGCCGTCGTGGTGCGGGGCAAGGGCAGAGCCTGTGAAGATGCGACACGGACAGACACGGACAAACACGGACAGATGCCCGTGACGCAGGAATCTCCTCGTCCGTGTGTGTCCGTGTCTGTCCGTGTGACTCCTTCACAACAGCACTGCCTCCAGGTGGCGCGGCCCGATGAGCTGCGGGCGGCCATGCGGGCGGAGAACCCGAAGGCCCGCGACGACGCGGGCCGGCTCCGCGAGTTCGGCACCGCGGGCGGCCTCATCGTGGTCGAGGCCGCCGGCGACCTGCCCATCAAGAACTGGCAGCTAGGCTCCTGGACTGACCAGGCGAAGCGGATTGCGCCGCAGACGCACTTCGCCCGCACCTTCAAGGGGCACTATGCCTGCTTCGGGTGCCCCATCCGCTGCGGGAAGACGGTCCGCGTGCCTGCCCATGAAGACGCGGGGCACGGAGGCCCCGCCCACAACGCCGAGATTGAGGGGCATGCGCCGGAGTACGAGACTGCCGCCGGCTTCGGGCCGCTCCTCCTCAACGAGGACCTCGACACGGTCTTCGCGGCCAACGAGCTGTGCAACCGCTATGGGCTCGACACGATTTCGACCGCGGCCGCCGTCGCCTTCGCGTTTGAGGCCGCCGAGCGGGGCTTGGACCTGGGGGGTCGCCTCTGTCCCTCTCCCTCGGGGAGAGGGGAGGGTGAGGGTGCCTTCAATGGCGCCGGCACCCAACTGGGGGCAAAGACACCCTCACCCCAGCCCTCTCCCCAAGGGAGAGGGAGGACGGGCGGCGAAAGCCTGGGGCTGCGCTGGGGCGATGGGCAGGCAACCCTGGCGCTCATCCACCAGATCGCCCGCCGAGAGGGGATTGGCAAGCTCCTCGGCGAAGGGGTGAGGCGCGCAGCCGAGGCGCTTGGAGGCGAGGCGGCCTCGTTCGCCATGCACACCAAGGGCCTCGAATACCCGTTCCACGACCCGCGGGCCTTCATCTCGATGGCGCCCGACTACGCGACGGGCAGCCGCGGCAGTTGCCACCTGGAGAGCTTCAGCTACATCCTCGGCTACGGCTCGCCCATGCCCGACTTCGGCATCGAGCGCGGCGGCGTCGAGCCCCACGACCACGGCGGGGCCGCCCGCATCGCCGTCCTCATGCAGAACCTGATGGCGGCCTTCGACGCCCTCGGGATGTGCAAGTTCGTCGCCCGCAACGGCACGGGGCCGAGCAAGCTGGCCCACTGGCTCTCGCTCGCCACGGGCTGGGAGGTCTCGGCGGAGGAGCTGATGGCGGCGGGCGAGCGGCTCTTCAACCTCAAGCGCGCCTACAACCTCCGCTGCGGCGTCCGCGGCGGGGACGACCGCCTGCCGGGCCGCTTTCTTCACCTGGACCGCAAGACTGGCGGCGCCGCGGGCAGCCTTCCCGACATGGCCCGCCTGCTGCCCGAATACTACGCCCTGCGCGGCTGGGACGCCCGCGGCTTCCCGACGCCAGACACACTCCGCCGCCTCGGGCTTGATGAGGTCGCTGCTGATCTCATGGCGCTCAAAGCGAAGATCGAGGACGAGGACGACGACGAGGACGAGGACGATTGAAGAAGCAAGAAAGCAAGTGCCCACCCTTGGAGAAGATTATGCGCCTTGATGCCACCCCACCACCCTTTCGCGCAATCTCCCCGGTGGCACAGGCCTCCGGCCTGTGGCGCACAGGCGAGACGCCTGTGCCACCAACACTGTGCACCACGCTCGCCCTCCTATTCGCCACCTGCCTGTCTGCCGCCGAGGCGCCCGAGGTCACGGAAATCACGCTCTATGATGTGGAGGGCTCCGAATCGGTCGAAGCCGTGGTGAAAGGCGAATGGCTCTCTGCCTCCCAGTGGCCCTGGATGCTCTGCCCCTACGCCGGCGGGAAGGAGCTGCGGTTCGGACGCGATGGCCCCTGCCTGACGGTGAGCGAGGACGGGGCGGCGCCGCGCGTGGCTGCGATTCGTGCCGACGGCCTCGGCGGGCCTGAGGCACTCAAGGCGGCCATCGCCGCGGGGAAGGGGCCGCTCGCCATCGTGTGCGTCGGGCGGAGCCTGGCCTCGCTCCCCGCCATCCCCGAGGGGCGCGACGTGGCGCTCTGCGTGTTCCACGCCACAACCGCCGACCTGGAGCGCGTGGCGAAGATGCCCGCCGTCACCTCGCTGTGCATCGTCCAGGGCCAGGTGCGGGACCTCGCGCCCCTCGCCGCAATGGGCCGCCTCGCCACCCTCGAGCTGCGCGAGTGCGCCGACCTCGAGGACCTCGCGCCGCTCGCGCCGCTCAAAGCCCTCAGGTCGCTCCGCATCGAGTGGACCGCCGTGTCCGACCTCACGCCCCTCGCGGCGCTCAGGGAGCTTGTCAGCCTTCGCCTCTGCGACTGCGCCCGCGTGTCCGACCTTGCCCCCCTCGGCAAGCTCAGCCGCCTCGCGGCCCTGGAGGTCTCCGACTGTCCGGGCGTGTCCGACCTCGCGCCCCTGGCCGCCCTGAAGCGCCTCAGGGCGCTCGCGCTCCGGGCCGATGCCCATCCCTCCGAGGCCGCCGACCTCGCCCCACTCGCGGAGCTTCACACCCTTCGCTTCCTCGACCTCACGGGCTGCCCGAAGGCGCGCGACCTCGCCCCACTCGCCGCTCTCCCGGACCTCGCCGCCCTACGCCTCCCCGCACGCGACGACATGAGCCTGGCCTTTCTGGACAAGCTCTCTGGCCTCGAGAGGCTGGCCGTGCGCGAGCCAGCGGCCCACGACCCCGACGAGCCGGCGCCGCGCCTCCGCGGCCTCGCGCACCTTTCCCGCCTCAAGAAGCTCGCCGCCCTCGCCCTCCCCGCTGTCAACGACGACGACCTCAAGGTGGTCGGCTCCCTCACCGCCCTCAAGTGGCTCGAGCTGGACAGCCCCGAGTACGTCGCTTCGCTCGAGCCGCTGGCTGGCCTGAGGGGCCTTACGCTGCTCCGCCTGGGCGCCTGCCCGAGCGTCCCCAGCCTGGCCCCCATCGGCAAGCTCGCGCGGCTCGAGACCCTGGAGCTCGGCGACTGCGCCCCTGGCGTCGGCCTCGCGCCCCTGGCCGCCCTGCGGAACCTCCGCCTCCTCGCGCTCCCATTCTGGGAGAAGCTGCCCACCCTCGAGCCCCTCGCCCCCCTCGACAAGCTCGCCACCCTCGACCTCAGCGGCTGTGGCGAGCTCGCCCAACCCGCAGCTCTGGGCCGCCTCCGAAGCCTCAGGACACTTCTGCTGAACGGCTGCGAGGCGATTGACGGCCTCGCGCCCCTGGCCCCCCTCGCCGAGCTGCGCCACCTCGACCTCGAGGGTTGCACTGGGGTCGCCGACCTCAAGCCGCTAGGGGGCTTCAAGCACCTCATCGCCCTGCGCCTCCGCGCCTGCGGAAAGGTGTCCGACCTGGCGCCCCTCGCCCCCCTCAAGTCGCTCGAGTTCCTCGACCTCTCGGCGTGCGGAGCGGTGGCAGACCTGCGGCCACTCGCCGAGCTTCAGGGCCTCGTGTCGCTTGGCCTCGCCTGCGGCGAGAGCCGCGAAGAGCTTGGCGACGGCCCCGACGAGGGCCAGCCGGCCGCCCCACGCGTCGTCTTCGCCGACCCACGCCGCGGCCTCGCCGCCACAGACCTCTCCCCACTCGCAGGCCTGCCACGCCTCTACTGGGTGGACCTCACCGGCTGCGCCAAGGCCCGCGGCCTCGACGGCCTACAGGGGCTCGCCAACCTCACGGCACTCCACCTCGATTCCTTCGCCGAGATCACCGACCTCACGCCTCTCGCTGCACTCACCGGCCTCGCCGAGCTCGACCTCCGCGGCTGCAAGCGCCTCGCCGACCTGCGCCCCCTCGCCGCCCTCCCCCGCCTGGAATCCCTCACGCTCCGCGGCTGCCCGGGCGTGGCCGACCTCGCTCCGCTCCGCTCGCTCGCACGCCTCCGCGTCCTCGACCTCTCCTTCTGCAAGAAGGTCACTGACCTCAGGCCCTTGGCCCCCCTCGCCCGGCTCGAAGCCCTCTGGCTCGATGACTGCGAGGGCGTCTCGGACCTCGCGCCCCTCGCCAGCCTCGTCTCGCTCCGCTTCCTCAACCTCGCAGGGTGCAGGGAAGTCAAGGACCTCGCGCCCCTCGCCAAGCTCGGCCGCCTCCGCGTCCTCCACCTCACCGACTGCGAGAAACTCACCGACCTGCGCCCCCTCGCCGCCCTCGGCGAGCTCGAAGCCCTCGACCTCGACGACTGTCGGGCGCTCTCCGACCTCAGCCCGCTGGCGAAGCTCCCCAAGCTCAAGCGCCTCTTCATCCGCGGCTGCGACAAGGTGGCCGACGAGCAAGTCGAGCGCCTCGCCGCCCGACGCGGCCTCACCATCCTCCGAAAGAAGGCCACCCTGGGCCACGAGGACGTCAAGGACCTCGAGCGCGCCCTCGACGTCGAAGACCGCCCCTGACCCGCATTTCTCACCGACCATTGGTGAGAAATGCGGGTCAGCCGCCCAGGGCCTGTTTGAGGGTGGCGAGGTCGGCGCGGAGGGCGGAGGCGAAGAGGACGCTGTCCGTGCTGTGGATGAGCAGGTTCAGCCCGTCCTGAGCCCACGAAATCTCCTGCTCGGTGCCGAACCAGTAGTGGATGCCCGCCCCGACGCCCGCGGCGCGGGCCTTGCGGACGATGTCCCGCACCGCCTCGTCGAAGCGCGGGTGGCGATACTGCTCGGGGATGCCCAGGCTGCACGTGAGGTCGTGCGGGCCGATGAGCACGGCGTCGAGGCCGGGCACGGCCAGGATGTCGTCGAGCGCCGCGATGGCCGGCGTGCTCTCGATGTTCACGATGAGCGCGCTCCCCGCGTTCCGCTCGGCCAGGTAGCGCTCGAGCTCGGGCTCCAATCCCGCGGAATGTGGGCGGGGCCTCCGCGCCCCGCGGGGCAGGGACGCCCCGCCTACATCGAGGCGGTCGGCGAGGCGTCTGCCCTTGAGCGGCCGCAGCTTCGCGGCGCCCGCCAGCGCCCGCACCTGGGACGCCGTCTCCACGTAGGGCGCGATCACCCCCTCGGCCCCGGCGTCGAATACCATGCACGCCTGATAGGGGTCGGGCTCGGGGATGCGGACGACGGGGGCGATGCCCAGGCTGCGATACGCCCCGCACATCCAGGCCACCCGCTCGCGGTCCTGCGCAACGTGCTCCGTGTCAATGAACACGAAGTCGAGTCCGAGGCCCTTCGCCACGCCCGGCCAGCGTGGGGATGGCGCCGTGATGCAGGTGCCATAGACCCGTTTCCCCGCGTGCAATGCCGCCACAAGCTCGCGTCCGGTCATCGGTTATTCCCGTTCGGGTCGGCCTCCCGTCCCTTCGATAGCGCATCCCGCCCCGGAAAGCAAGCGGCTGTTCTTGCAGAAGGGGTGGGAGATTTGGTATAGTCTTAGGGCGAACTGGCGAGGTCGTAACGCCCAGGAGAGCAGCCGATGCGCAAGACCGCAAGGGTTTGTGTGGGGGTTTCCGTCCTCGTGGCGGCGCTGGCCCAGGCGGGCGAGTTCCGACGCCTGCCCGTGAAGGACTACCTCGATAAGATGAAGGCCGGCTGGATCGGCCAGATGGCGGGCGTCGGCTGGGGCGGCCCAACCGAGTTCCGCTACAAGGGCAAGGTCATCCCCGAAGATAAGATGCCCAAGTGGAACCCAGGGCTGATCAACCAGTTCAACCAGGACGACATCTATGTGGAGATGACGTTCCTGCGGACGCTGGAGCAGCACGGCTTCGAGGCCACGATTCGCCAGGCGGGGATAGACTTCGCGAACAGCCGCTATCCGCTCTGGCACGCAAACAAGGCTGGCCGCGACACCCTCCGCCGCGGCATCGCACCGCCCGACAGCGGCCACCCGCAATTCAACAAGCACGCCGACGACATTGACTACCAGATCGAGAGCGACTTCTCGGGCCTCATCGCCCCCGGGCTGCCGAACCTGGCCATCGAGCTGGGCGAGAAGTTCGGGCGGCTGATGAACTACGGCGACGGGCTCTACGGCGGCCAGCTCTTCGGCGGCATGTACGCCGAGGCGTTCTTCGAGAGCGACCCCGTGAAGATCGTCGAGGCCGGCCTCCGATGCATCCCACAGGGCAGCCAATACGCCGAGTGCATCCGCGACGTGCTCAAGTGGCACAAGGAGAACCCCAAGGAGTGGGAGAAGACTTGGCAGCTCATCAACGAGAAGTACCACGAGAACGCCGACTACCGCAAGGCGTCGTGCAGCGGCCCGAAGGGCGAGTTCAACATTGACGCGAAGATAAACGGCGCCTACGTCGTGATGGGCGTCCTCTACGGCGAACGCGACCTCGACAACACGATCCTCATCTCCACCCGCTGCGGTCAGGACTCGGACTGCAATCCGTCGTCCGCGGCGGGCGTGGTCTTCACCACGGTCGGCTTCGAGAAGCTCCCCGAGCGGTTCAAGTCGGCCCTCAACCCCGAGGGGAAGTTCAGCCACACCCCCTACAACTTCCCCACCCTCATCACGGTCTGCGAGAAGCTGGCACGCCAAGCCGTCGTCCGCGCCGGCGGCAAGATCGAGAAGGACGGCAAGGGCGAGGAGACCTTCATCATCCCCGTCCAGCCCCCCAAGCCCACCGCCCTCGAGCAGTGCTGGACGCCTGGCCCGGTCGCCAACAGCCGGTTCACCGAGGAGGAGATGAAGCAGATCGAGACCGTGGGCGGGGCGAAAGACATCCGCGACGCCGTGGCCAAGTTCGCCCCCGGCTGGCAGATCGCCAACTGCGGCGACGCCGAGAACCCCGGCTTCCGCGAGCGGCTCGCGGGCAAGAAGAACGTCCTCGTCACACACCCCCTCAACCAGCAGACCCCCTGCGTGCTGAGCAAGAAGGTGGACGTTCCGCCGCTGAAGAAGACCTCCATCAAGCTCGTCGTCGGGCACGACCCGCGGGGCGACTGGGACCTCGTGGTGCGCGCCGACAACAAGGAGATCGTCAGGAAGGCGGTCGGAAAGCAGACCGCCTACGACGGCTGGCTGGAGACGAAGGTGGACATCTCGGCCTTCCACGGCAAGAGCATCGTCGTGGAAGTCCTCAACCAGGCGAGCGGCTGGCGGTTCGAGACCGCCCACTGGGCCGAGCTCGCCATCGTGATCGAGTGAAAGGAAAAGACGATGAGGAGAAGACTCGCCTCCAAGCTACTTGCCCGTGGGCTGTGCGCCCTGGCGGCGGCCGGCCTCATCGCCGGCTGCGGCTCCGACGACCAGCCGAAGACTGACGGCAAGCCCCGCCCGCGCGTGGCACTCATCATGAAATCGCTTGCCAACGAGTTCTTCAAGACCATGGAGGAGGGCGCGCGCAAGCACCACGAGAAGGACCCCAGCCGCTACGAGCTGATCATCAACGGCCTGAAGGACGAGCGCGACGTCGCCAAGCAGATCAGCATCGTAGAGCAGATGATCGCCCAGAAGGTCAACGCCATCGTCATCGCCCCGGCCGACTCCAAGGACCTCGTGGCCCCCTGCAAGAAGGCGCTCGACGCCGGGATCGTGGTGGTGAACATAGACAACGAGCTGGACGAGAAGACCATGGCAGACAAGGGGGTGAGGATCCCCTTCGTCGGCCCCAACAACCGCCTGGGCGCGCGCACGGCCGGCGAATGCCTCGCCAAGAAGCTCAGCAAGGGCGACAAGGTGGCCATCGTCGAGGGCATCCCCAACGCGAACAACGGCGTCATGCGCAAGATGGGCTTCGAGGCCGCCATGAACGAAGCCGAAATCAAGGTCGCCGACTCCCAGACCGCCTACTGGGAGACCGACAAGGCCGAGAAGGTCGTCGCCGGCATGCTCACCCGCCACCCCGACCTCAAGGCGGTTCTCTGCGCGAACGACTCCATGGCCCTCGGCGCCATCGCCGCGCTCAAGGCCGCCGGCAAGCTCGGCGCCATCTACGTCGTCGGCTACGACAACATCTCCGCCATCCAGGAGCACATCCTCGACGGCAAGGTCCTCTGCACCGTGGACCAGCACGCCGACGTCATCGCCGAGCAGGGCATCCGCCGCGCGCTCGACATCCTCGGCGGACTCGTCAACCCCCAGGACCGCGACTACTACCACCTCGACACCAAAGTAGACCTCATAGACGCCGAGGCCCTCAAGAACAAGCCCGAGCCCAAGGCCGCCGCGCAGGAGCGCATTGCGCCCTCGGGTGCGACACAGCATCCGGCGGGGAAGGCCCCTCGTTAGTGGCGCGGCCTTCAGGCCCTCTCTTCCCCCCGCATGAGGGATTGAGCGGGGGGCGCGTGGAAAACTCTGTCATTCTGAGCGGAGCGAAGTCGAAGAACCTCTCAAGGGAGCGAACCAGCGTGACAGAGCGCGCGCTCTTTCGTCGGGGTCCGCTCCCCTGAAAGGTGCTTCGGCAAGCTCAGCATGACAGAGCAAGCATCTGATCATCCGAGCCTGATGGACGACCCCGACATCCTTCTCTCCATCGCCTCGCTCTGCAAGTCCTACGCGGCGCCCGCGCTCCGCGACGTCCACCTCGCGCTCCGACCCGGCGAGGTCCACGCACTCGTCGGCGAGAACGGCGCGGGGAAGTCCACCCTCGCACGCATCATCGCCGGCGTCACGCGGCCCGACAGCGGCGCGATGGCCCTCCTCGGCCGCCCCTTCGCCCCCCACTCCAAGCGCGACGCCGAGCGCGCGGGCGTCCGCATGGTCATGCAGGAACTCCACCTCATCCCGAACCTCTCCGTCGCCGAGAACATCTTTCTCGACCGCCTCCCCACCTTCCCTCTCCCTTTCCTCTCTCCCACTCTCCCTCGGGGAGAGGACAGGGTGAGCGTGCCTTCCCCTCTCCCTCGGGGAGAGGGCAGGGTGAGCGTGCCTTCCCCTCTCCCTCGGGGAGAGGGCAGGGTGAGGGTGTCTTCCCCTCTCCCTCGGGGAGAGGGCAGGGTGAGGGTGTCTTCCGGCATCATAGACAAGCGCAGGCTCCACGCCCTGGCACGCGACGCGATGGCGCGCGTCGGCCTCGAAGGCGTGCCGCCCGACCGCCCGGTCCGCACCCTCGGCGTCGGACAGCAGCAGCTCGTCGAAATCGCCGCAGGACTCTCCGCCCATTGCCAACTCCTCATCCTCGACGAGCCGACCGCCGCCCTCACCGACTCCGAGGTCCGCCTCCTCTTCGCACAGATTCGCGCCCTCCGCGCCGCAGGCACATCCGTCCTCTACATCTCACACCGCCTCGAAGAAATCCAGCAGATCGCCGACCGTATCACCGTGCTCCGCGACGGCCGTGTCGTCGCTACCCGGACTGTGGGGGCCGCATCTCCCTGCACCGGAGGTAGGTCTGCGATTGTCGCGCTTTCGCGCGAAAGCGCGACAATTGGCGCACCCCATTCGTCGCGGCATGAGCACCCGGCGCCCACAATAACTGAAGCCGCACCGGCCCCGGCGGGTGCCCAGCGGACCGTCGCGCTTTCGCGCGAAAGCGCGACGGTCCCGCCGGCCCCCTCACCGTCGCGTGAGGACGCGGCGCCCGCAATGAGCGAAGGCGCGCCGGCGAGTGCGGGTGCCTGCGCGATTGTCGCGCTTTCGCGCGAAAGCGCGACAATCCCCGCGGCCCCGCCATCGCCTCATGAGGAGGCGCCGCCCACCGCAGGGGTGACGATGGAGGAGATCATCCGCCTGATGGTTGGGCGCGACCTCGGCGAGGCCCAGCCGCAGGCGCGGCGCGAGCCGGGGCCTGTCGCACTCCGCGTCGCCGGCCTCTCGCGCGGCAGTGCCATCCGCGACGTGACCTTCGAGGTCCGCGAGGGCGAAATCCTCGGCCTGGCCGGCCTCATGGGCTCAGGCCGCACCGAGACACTCCGCGCCATCTTCGGCGCCGACAGGCCCGACGCAGGCCACGTCTGCCTCTACGGCTCCCCCACGCCCGCCCGCATCCGCTCGCCCCGCGACGCCGTCCGCCTCGGCATCGCGCTCCTCACCGAGGACCGCAAGCAGCAAGGGCTCTTCCTCCCGCTCTCCGTCCGCATCAACGCCACCCTCGCGCGCCTCCGCCAAGTGGCGCGGCACGGCTGGGCCATCGCCCCCGCCCGCGAGATGGCCGTCACCCGCGACCTCATCCGCGCGCTCGCCATCCAGTGCCGTTCCCCCGAGCAGCGGGCTGGCGAGCTCAGCGGCGGAAACCAGCAGAAGCTCGTCATCGCCCGCTGGCTCTTCCGGGACTGCCCCATCCTCCTCTTCGACGAGCCGACCCGCGGCATTGACGTCGCGGCCAAGTTCGAGGTCTACCGCCTCCTCGCCGACCTCGCCGCGCGCGGCAAGGCCGTCGTCGTCGTCTCTTCCGACCTCCTCGAGCTGATGAACATCTCTGACCGCATCGCGGTCATGTCGGCCGGCCGCCTCGCCGCCACCTTTCGGCGCGGCGAGTGGACCCAGGACCGCATCATGCAGGCCGCCCTGAGCGGCTATCATGGTGTGGGGCAGGTAGCCCCCCTCCCGAAGGTTCCAATACCTTCGGGAGGTTAGGCTCTGGACGGCAACTCGTGGCGCCGCCGTCCCGGCGGCCCCGGGATGCCAGCGAGACGCTGGCGCTACACGTGCCGGCGTATTGTCGTACAGAGCCTGGCTGCGGCGCGCGCCTACACGCGGCGTGCCGGTATCCTCCCGAACGTATTGGAACGTTCGGGAGGGCGCGGGTGGCGGCGTGTAGTTCCGCCCTCAGGCGGTCTTGGCTGACAATGGGGGAAGCAAGAGAATGAGTGACCCAGATGAGCACGGGCAGAGCTTCGGGCGCCGCCTCTGGGCGGCCGTCTCCGAATACGTCGGCCTCCTCGCCGTCCTCGCCGCACTCCTCATCATCTTCGGCCTCCTGGCGCGCAACTTCCTCACCCTCGGCAACCTCACGATGATCGCGAACCAGAACCCCTACACCATCGTGCTCGCCGTGGGGATGACCTTCGTGCTGATCGTCGGGGGCATTGACCTCTCGGTCGGCTCCGTCCTCGCCCTCAGCATCGCCGTCATGGGCCTCGTGCTCACCGAGATGAAGGGGCCGCTCGCCCTCCCCGTGGGCCTCCTGGCCTGCCTGGCCGTGGGCACCCTCTGCGGCGCCGCCAACGGCGCGCTCACCATCGCCTGGCGCCTCCCCTCCTTCATCGTCACCCTCGGAATGCTCGAGATGGCGCGCGGCGGAGCCTACTTCGTCACCCAGATGCGCACCATCGAGTTCGGGCGCAAGGTGGCGGCCATCGCGGACCTCTCCTGCTTCGGCCTCTCCCTCTGGTTCCTCGTCGCGCTGGGCATCGTGGCCCTCGGGCAACTCGTCCTCCAGCGCACCGTCTTCGGCCGCTACGTGGTCGCCGTCGGCACCAACGAGGAGGCCGTCAGGCTGTCCGGCATAGACCCTCGCCCCGTCAAGTTCACCGTCTTCACCCTCTGCGGCTTCCTCACCGGCGTGGCGGCAGTGATGTACGCCTTTCACATCCCCTCCGCGAGTGCGAGCCGCGGCCACAACTTCGAGCTCGAGGCCATCGCCGCCGTCGTCATCGGCGGCACCAGCCTGATGGGGGGACGCGGCAGCGTCGTCGCATCGCTCCTGGGCGTCCTCATCATGGCCGTCCTCCTCTCTGGCCTCTCCGCGTTGGGAGTCCCGGAGGACTACAAGCGCGTCGTCACCGGCTTCGCCATCGTCGCCGCCGTCGTCGGCGACTACTACCGCCGCCGCATGGCCGCGGGGGCAGAGGACAGATGACAGAGGACAGTGGTCAGTGGTCAGTCGTCAGTGGAAGGTAGGGCGTGCACGCATGCACGCGAAACGCGGCACCCGAACCGCAAACCGGATCTCTCACGCAGAGGCGCAGAGGGGGCAAGGAGAGGCAGCAGACAAGAGGGACCTCACCACAGAGGCAACACGCGAACATACCCTCGCGGTGCCCCTTTCCCGAAGCTCTTCGTGTCGTAGTGGAAGGGGTCAATCTCCGTGATCACGATGGTCGCCTCGCATGATAAGCGGAGCCCATGCGATTCTCGTGGTAATCCCTTCTCCACCGCTCTGGTTTGACGGCCTCGCTAGCGAAGTGTTCAGGAGAGAACGGTCTGAGGGCTTCATTGACGGCTTCGTCATTGGGGAAGGCCTTCGCTACGTCGGGCGCGAGCAAGGCCAGGTTGGTGCCGGCGCGATAGCGCCGGCAGTACTTCCCGCGTACGCCTCCCTTCATCTTCGAGAAGTCGTACTCCGCGCGAAAGCCGTCATCAGTCTCAGATCGTGTTGCCTTCCTCAAGGCGCCTTTGTGAGCCTCTTGACGGCGGCCACGACAGAAGCGGGGTCAATGCCTTGCTCGGCGTAGAGGTCGTCGGGGGTGCCGGAGCTGGCGTAGCGGCGGACGCCGAGCATTTCGAGCTTGCAGGCGATGCCGCCGAGGGCGAGGGCCTCGGCGACGGAGGCGCCCAGGCCAGTCCAGACGTTGTGGTCTTCGCAGGTGACGATGACGCCGGTCTTGGCGGCCTCGCGGATGGCCGCCATATCAGGGTCCTTCGGGCAGCTCATGCCGAGAAGGCCGACGCCGAGGCCCTCCTTGCGGAGCGACTCGACGGCGCCGAGGCAGTAAGGAACCATCGTGCCCATAGCGATGACCGTGGCCTGGGCGCCGCGGCGAATCCAGTCGGCCTTCCCATACTCGAAGGCGTAGCCGTCCGCGAAGAAGGGCTGGCCGGCCTCTGTGGTTACGATCGGGAGCTTCGAGCGGCCGACGGCCACGGCGAAGTTGCCAGGCTCGCGTGACAGGTAGCGCACCGCACGGTCGGTCTGGTTGCCGTCGGCGGGCACGATGAGCTTGAAGCCGTAGAGGTTCCGCATCACCCCCACGTAGTCGAGGCACTGGTGCGTTTTGCCGTCCTCGCCAACGTCGAGCCCGCAGTGGGTGCAGACGAGCTTGAGGTTGGTCTCGTTGATGTCGTTGAGGCGATGCTGGTTGTAGGTTTCGTCGAAGCCGAAGACCCCGAAGTCGGAGAAGTAGGTGAGGACGCCACTGACCGAGAGCGCGCCGGAGATGGTCGCGGCGTTGTGCTCCTGGACGCCGACCTGGAGGAAGTTGTTGGGCAGGGCCTTCTGGAAGTCGCCCGTGCGGACGGAAGGGACCAGGTCGCAGTCCACGCAGGCCATGGGCACCTTCTGGCCGTTTAGCTTGGCGAGGTCCGCGAGCGCAGCGCCCCAGGCCGAGCGGTTGTCTATGGGCGCGGTGTAGGTGCGGGGCGTGCCGAGGTCAATGGCCGCGGGCTGGTGCGAGAGGTCAATGGGCGAGCGCATGCCTGGCCCTGCCTTGCGGAGCTCGGCGTAGCGCGGCAGGTCGTTCTCGATGCCGAGCACCTTGAGGGCCTCCTCGAAGAGGTCCTTGGGCAGTGCGGCGCCGTGCCACTTCTCCTTGTCCTCGATGGCGGGCACGCCCTTGCCCATGATGGTGCGGCAGAGGATGGCCACGGGGTTGGCCTGGTCGTGGACCGCCTCGCGGACGGCCTGGTAGATGGCCTGATAGTCGTGGCCGTCCACCTCCAGCACCCGCCAGCCGTCGGCGAGGATCAGGTCCTTGTAATTCACGGGCATGATGTCGGTCGCCCTGCCGCTGATCTGGAGGTAGTTGAGGTCGAGGAGGACGGTGACGTTTGCGAGGTTGTACTTTCGGATGAAGCGGCGTGCCTCGGCGACCTGGCCCTTCGCCTGCTCGCCGTCGCTCATCATGGCGAAGACGTGGTAGGAGCGCCCGGTCAGGCGGGCGGCCATAGCCATGCCCGCGGCGGCGGAGAGCCCCTGGCCCAGGTTGCCCGTGGACCACTGGACGCCTGGGACGGAGCGCTCGACGTGTCCCTCGAAGATGCTCCCGCTCTGGCGGAAGTGGGCGACCGCTTCGTCAATCGGGAAGAAGCCGAGCCGCCCCAGCACCGAGTAGACACCTGGCGACGTGTGGCCGTGGCTCACCACGATCCTGTCACGGTCCGGGTCCTGCGGGTTCCGCGGGTCCACGTTCGCCAGCGACCAGACGACCAGATAGAAGTCGAGCGACGACATGGAGCCCCCCGGGTGTCCGCAGGTGGCGAGCTCGGTCATCTTCAGGATGTCGCCGCGGCACACCCGGCCCAACTCCGCAAGGCGGGCGATTTGCTCGGGGGTCAACGCAGGAG
Organism: Planctomycetota bacterium; assembly: GCA_016872875.1. The sequence goes on from VGYW01000032.1 coordinate 16,097, forward strand.
CCGAAAAACCTGTCCCGGCCATGAAGTCCTCCGTGGAAGTGGTGAGCGGGTTCGTAGTGCGGGCTTCAGCCCGTGACTTTGCCGCCATTATAGGGATTTGCTGCACGGCTTCAAGGCGCGCTTGCATCTCCGCCGCACGGTGGTATACTCATGCTGCAAGGAGGCCAGGCCATGAGCATCAGCACGCTCTCTACGGCGGAAGACCTGTTAGCTATGCCCGATGACGGCTTCCGCTACGAACTCATCCAAGGAGAAATCAGGAAGATGAGCCCCGCTGGCATCAGGCACGGCCGCGTGGCTGGCCGGCTCGCCCGCCTCCTCGGCCAGCACGTGTTCCTGAACAACCTCGGCGAGACCCTCATCGCGGAGCCGTCGTTCCGCCTCTCCCGCGACCCCGACACCGTGCGGGTGCCCGACATCGCCTTCATCCGGGCCGAGCGGCTCCGGGGCTGGGACGACCGCGAGGCCTGCTGGCCCGGCGCCCCCGACCTCGCCGTCGAAGTCGTCTCCCCCAGCGATACACGGGACGAGGTGGACGAGAAGGTGATGGCCTGGCTCGACGCCGGAGCCCCGATGGTCTGGGTCGTCAACCCCGCCCGGCGGACCGTCGCCGTCCACCGCGGTTCCACCAACGTCACCACCCTCAGCGAGAACGACGACCTTGACGGCCAGGACGTCGTCCCCGGCTTCCGCTGTCCCGTGAGCGAGATCTTCGAAACCCTCTGAGGTCGAGGTGTCATGCACCCGGCCCCTTGTGCCCATCGCCCGGTGCTTCTGCCGCCCCAATCTCGGGCGGGTGGAAGCGAATAAGTGAAAAGAGAAGATCTGACACCCCTGCAAGGGAATTGAGCCATAGAGCCAGGCGGGGCGCAACCGCGGATTGCGCGGATGGGCGCGGATAGAACGGCCAGAGACCCAACCCGTGCGACAGCCTTTGGAGTGCGGCGACGCAGTCGCCGCTTTGGATTGTTGCCTTGTCCCTCTCCCTGCCCCGCGAGGAGGGGGAATGACAGGGGAATGGGGGACAGGGGAATGAAGCCAGAAAGCCAGACGTGGCCGCGATTGCTGATCACGCGGATGGCCGCGGATGGAGCGGCCAATGACCGAGCAAGGCGCCCCTCGAACTATCGTTGACATGGACGGAACTGCTAGGTAGGATAGCCTACGGACGTTTGGTGTGACGGTCGCGCCGGGGCCTTTGAGGCCCCGTTTGGTCACTCGCCGGTGAGTACCGCGAACGCACGTGGAGGCCGGACATGCCCGAGGAGCATCCCAAGCTCTTCATCTCCTACAGTTGGAGCACCCAGGAACATGAAGAGTGGGTTCTCCGACTCGCTTCTGGGCTTCGCGAGAGCGGAGTTGATGTGGTCCTCGACAAGTGGGATCTCAGGGAGGGCCAGGACAAATACAAGTTCATGGAGAGGATGGTCAACGACCCTGAAGTGAGGAAGGTGGCGATAGTCTCTGACGCGAGTTACGTCGAGAAGGCCAATTTGCGCGAGGGGGGCGTTGGGACCGAGACCGAGATCATCTCACCTGAGGTCTACGCCAAGGCGGAGCAGACAAAGTTCGTCGTCATCGTCCGCGAGCGTGACCAAGCGGGGAAGCCGCTTGTGCCGACATTCTGCTCCAGCAGGATTTTCATTGACCTCAGCGACGACGACCGGTACGGGGAGGGTTTTGAGCAACTCCTTCGCTGGGTGTACGACAAGCCTCTACACGTCAAGCCTGAACTCGGCGTTAGGCCTGCGTTCCTTTCTGACGAGGAGCGCGTCTCCCTCAGCACAACTCCTGCTTTCACAAGGGCGGTCGACGCGATCAGGAACAGTAGGCCCCACAAGAAAGGCGCCTTGAGTGAGTTCTTTGGGACCTTCGTCACGAACCTCGAGAGATTCAGGATAGCAGGCCGCGAAGGCGAATTCGACGATCATGTCGTCGACAGCATTGACCGTTTCCTTCCGTTTCGCAACCAGGCCATAGAGGTCTTCGCGGCAGTCGCGCAGTACGCCGACACAGAAGAGACGCGCGAGCAAGTTCATCGTTTCTTTGAGGGCCTTGTCCCGTATCTGGACAGACCCAAGAACGTGACCAGTTGGTCGGACTGGGATTTCGACAACTTCAGGTTCGTCGTTCATGAGATGTTCTTATACGCAGTCGCAGTGTTCCTCAAGAGAGATTGCTTCCTGGCAGCGAGCCATCTGATGCAGCAGCGTTACTACGTGGAGGAACGGGCATCAAGCACGGGTGGGCCTATGCGGTCGTTCGTCGTGTTCAGGGAGCATATGCAGTCTCTCGAAAGGAGGAATCATAGGCTTGGCCTCCGTCGCCTTTGTGTACGCGCCGATATGCTGAAGCAGAGGGCCGCGTCATCAGGGCTCGAGTTCCGCAGCCTGATGCTGGCTGACTTCACGCTCTTCCTGCGCGAGTGCTTTGAGGTACTGAACACCGGCGGACAGCAGCGCTGGTGGCCATATACATTGCTCTATGCGGAGAGTGAACTCCAGGATGTCCCATTTGAGGTGTTCGCCAGGGCCGAGTCCACGGCATACTTCGATAGGATCAAGTGCATCTTGGGAATCCAGCAGAAGTCAGAGCTTGGCGCGCTCGCGCAGGCATTCCATGAGCGGAAGCTGCACATCCCGTCCTGGGAGTTCACCGGCTTTAACCCTCTTGTCTTGATGGGCTACAGCAGGCTAGCCACTAGGCCCTGAGGCCTACGAGAGGGCCGAGGGGCTGTCTAGTGGTCTCCCCTAGTCCCTCTCGCGGCGGCGCGGCGTGGTGTTCCGGGGACACCATACGTATCCCCGGCTAACGCGTGGGCTCGAAGAGGTCGCTGACGCGGCAGCGGAAGCCGGGGACGACGTCGTGGCCGTCAAGCTCGTCGCGCTCTGTGAGGGTCTCGATGTCGGCCGCGGAGCGGTAGACTGTGACGGTGCGGCGGGCGGGGTGGACGACCCAGACCATCCTGGCGCCGGCGTCGAGCCAGGCGCTGACCTTGTCGGCGACCTCGCTACGGGTGTCGCTGGGAGAGACGACTTCGACAGCAAGGTCTGGCGCTCCCTCGAAGAAGCCCTCCTTGTTCTCGACGGCGCGGTAGCGCTCGGCGCTGATGAAGGCGACATCGGGCGCAAGCACGGTGTCGGGATCGCTGGCGAGGCGGAACCCCGTGTCCGAGCTTGGGACCACCCCAAGCTTGTTCTCCAGGACGTAGTAGCACAGGCGGCCATGAAGGCTGCCGCCCACGATGCCGTGCTCCAGTCCTGCTGGGCCGGTCTTCGTCAGCTCTCCTGAGACGAGTTCGTAGCGGAAGCCGTCCTTGGGCATCTGGAGCAACTGGTCGGCAGTGACGAGTGTAGTGACGCTCATGGGGGGGTCTCCTTCTGCACATCTATCAGTCTAGCGCTCGGGGTCGGCTTGTCAAGCGCGAGTTCGCGGGGGACAGAGGAGAGGCAGGGGAATGGGGGAAGGGAATGAAGAGCGCAATGAGCGGGGAATCTGCACAAGCCCGGCGGGGGAGATGGTTCTGTGTGGGTACTCTATTCCCCTGCCCCTATTCCCTTGCCTGGCTCTTCTCTGCCGCGCGGACGGGGAGGGACAAGTATGCGGTAGATGCGGACGGCGAGCGGGGCGAAGGTGTCGGTGAAGGAGCCGGCGTCGGACTTGAGGGTGCGGTTCTCGTCAACGACCGTCACCTCGCTTCCCGCGGCCAGGCCCTCGATTTTGATGGTGGCCTTGGCTTCTCGGAGGCGCTCGTCGTAGTTCACGGCGAAGAGGTAGAGGCCGTCGGGGCCTTCCTTGGCGAGGAGGTCGAGCTTCACGTCGGCGTCGGAGGCGATGCTGGCGGCGCGCTTCGATGGCGCGCCGAGGATGGCAGGGGTGAGGCGGGTGATCTGTTCGTTGATCTCGCGGAGCGCCTTGCGGTTCGCCTCGGGCACGCCGAACTGGTGGTACGAGGGCTTCCAGATGTGGGTGAAGTATCCGATGGCCGTGGCGCCGCGGGTGATGCTCATCCAGACCTCGGCGCGGATGTGGGCCGGCGTGACCTCTTTCTGCCTCGCCAGGTCGCCGGTCCACTGGCCGCCCTTGCTGGTCTCGATCCAGGCGTAGACGGGCTTGTCGCCGGCCATCTTCACCAGCAGGTCGGTCGCCTCCTGGACGAGGTGTATCCACTCGGGCTTGTTCCAGCCGTAGATGGGATAGATGTCGTAGCCGATGACATCCGTCGCTGGCACGTAATCTGGATAGGCCCGCCGCAACTCCTCGGGGATGCGCTTGAAGAAGGGATGGAAGTTGCCGGTGAGGGTCATGAAGATGGGGCGGGTCGGGTCGGCGGCCTTCATTGCTTTGTACTTCGCAAGTGTCTCGGCGGGCGTCGCGCGGGGCACGGTGCGGGGAGGGGAGAGGAGCGCGTTCTTCCCCTCTTTGTCGAAGCCCTCGATCTCGCCGAGCGAGCCCCACACGTTGTCGCCGGGATGCGCGGACACGACCTTCATCGTCAGTTCCTTGAACGTGGCAGGCTTGGGGAGAGGGAACTTCTGCTCGCCCTTCTTGTTCTCGACGGTGGCCTTGAGGATTTCGGTTCCGTCGCCCTCGAAGATAGCTTCCTTCATCACGGCCAGGCCCTTGGAGATTGTGGGCCAGAGGGCCAGGCTCTCGACGGTGACGGGCGCCTTCAGCTTGATCGTGATGGCCGCCCCCTCCATCGGGTCGAGCACGGACCAACTCGTCCTGTCGCCGTCGAGGATCTTCCACAGGGGCGTGCGGTTGTTGATCCTCAGTTGCTTCGCTGGCACGATTTCGGCGTCGCTCACCTGTCGTGTCAGGTCGGGCTCGTCGTCGTGGATGTAGCCGAGCAGGGCGGGGTGGCCCTTGAGCTTGGGCTCGAACGGCATCACGCCATAGAGCCCCGCCTTCTCGACCATCGGCAGGTACTCCGTCACGTCCTGCGTGCCGCTTGACTTCGGCCAGTAGCCGGCGGTGGCGTTCATCGCGCACCCGCTGACCAGCGGGAAGTTCTTAGCGTCCTGAAGCCAGGCCATGAGCGGGAAGAATGGTCTGCCGTTGACGTGGAAGACTCGCCCCTTGAGTTCCACCTTCTCGATGGGCGGCAGCGGTCCGCCAGCCGCTGCGGTGCCGCAGAGCGCGGCGAGCAACGCAGAGCCAATGGTGGGCCTCATCATGGGGTCAGCGCCTCCTGAATGGGGGATGTATGGATGGTTGGATGAATGGATGGGTGATAGACGGTCACTCGGTTGACACCCATCCAATCATCCAGTCATCCAAGCATCCTCTGTGCCGTGGTTGACAATTGCTGCCCAAAGTGACAGCATTATAGCCTTGTCGGGGAGGAATGGAAAGCAAGGAGGAGTGCCAACTTGGCCCGTCCGCCCGTCCCAGTCGTCGTTCTCGTCCTCGCCGTCGAGTCACTGGCCGCCGATGTGGTGCTGGACCAGAACAGCTACTACCGCTACTTCATCGCGTGGAGGACGGAGTTCTTGCGGAAGGGCGACGGGTCGCTCGAGCCGATTGACGATAAGGGGAAAGGCCCCGCGCCCGTCGTGGCTTCGGAACTGCCGCCTGCGAACTGGGCGGCGCCTGACTTCGACGATTCGGCCTGGGCGCGGCATCGCGGGCCGCTGAAGGCGAGCGCCACTGAAATGTCCCTGATCTGCATCCGTGCGCGCTTCGAGGCGAGCGATCCCGCGAAGGCGGGCGAGCTTCGGCTCTCCGCGGCGTTCACCGCGGGCGGCGTGCTCTACGTCAACGGCGTCGAGGTCGCCCGCGTCGGCCTGCCCAAGGGCGCGGCCCTCGACGCCGAGGCCGAGGACCTGCCGAAGGAGGCGTATCTCGACCCGGACGGCAATCTCTATCGCATCGGCTGGGGCGATGAGAAGAAGTTCGAGGAGCGGCAAAAGGCGCGGCTGCGTGCCCTCGACGCCGTGAAGATACCCGCCACGGTGCTGCGGAAGGGCGTCAACGTCGTCGCGCTCGAAGTCCACCGCGCGCCGGCCAGCGAACTGCTTCTCACGGTGAAGCCGCTTCGCTGGCGCGAGGAGCAGTGGCGTGGGCGCAGCTACTACTGGTGGCCCCGCCTGGGCTTCGAGAGCCTGAGGCTCACGGGCGGCGGGGAGGGCGTCGCGCCCAATGTCGCTCGGCCGCCGAGGCTCCAGGTCTGGAACCACTCGCTCCTCGACCGGCCACTGACGAGCGACTGGGGCGACCCGACCGAGCCGCTCCGCCCGCTACGTTTCGCGGGTCCGCGCGGCGCCGTGCTGTCACAAGTCGTCTGCGTCGGTTCTCCAGGCGCGATCAAGGGGTCGCAGGTTACGGCCGAAGTCACTTTGCCCGGAGCGGCCATCGAGGTGCGCTACCTTCAGGCTGACGGCGATGTGCGCGACTCGTTCGGCAGCCTCGTTGCCGAAGCGCCTGCGAGCAAGGCGGTGCAGCCGGTCTGGCTGCGCCTGCGCGTGCCAAGGGACGCCAAGCCGGGCGAATATGCGGGAAAGGTGACGGTTCGCTGCGAGGGCGCCGAGCCAGTCGTCGTCCCCCTCACGATCAAGGTGTACGACTGGACGATGCCGGAGCCGCAAGGCTTCACCGCACACGTCGGCCTCATCCAATCGCCAGACTCCCTGGCGATGCACTATGGCGTCGAGGTGTGGTCCGATGCCCACTGGAAGCTCATCGAGCGGTCATTCCAGCTCCTCGGCGAGGTGGGCAACAAGGTCGTCTTCATCCCGGCCATTCGCCGCACCCACTTCGGCAACGAGCACGGGATGGTGCGGTGGATCAAGACCGATGGCGGCTACAGGCACGACTTCTCCATCGCCGAGAAGTACCTCGATCTCGCGCTCAAGCACCAGGGCAAGCCACAGGCCGTCTGCCTCTACTGCTGGGAGTACTACACGGGCGGCAAGTATCTCGACCACAAGGCCAAGGGCGGCGGGAAGGGGATGTGCTTCACCGTCCTGGATCCCAAGACCGGCAAGCTCGAGGAGGCCGAAGGCCCGCACTGGGGCGAGCCGGCGGTGCGCGAGTTCTGGAAGCCCGTGATGGACGGCTTCCGCGAGTTGCTTGCGAAGCGGGGCATCGAGCAGGCGATGATGATCGGGGTCGCTGGCGACACGCGGCCGACGAAGGAGGCGGGCGAGGACCTCCTGGCCGCCGCCCCAATGGCGAAATGGGTCGTCCACTCCCACGCCACGGCGGACAAGCTGTGGGGCATGCCGGTCGGCTACCTGTGCGACGTGTGGGGCGCGCCACAGGCGCCCGACCCGCCCAAACGGCTCTACGGCTGGCATAACCCCTTCCTGCGAGCCACGTTCCCCCGCGCGGGCAGCAACACGGTCGGCTCGATGCACCCGAACGCCCCCCTCGCAATGTGGTATCTGTCGCTCGAGGCCATGCAGGCAGCGGGCATCCACGGCTTCGGGCGGGTGGGCGCCGACTTCTGGCCCGTCGTGCCCGGCCCGGAGAACCGGAAGAAGCCCATCCTCGGGCGTTTCCCCGAGAGCACATGGGGGCAGTTGGGCGTCCAGAACTCCGCCTCGTGGGTCCTCGCGCCCGGCAAGGATGGCGCCCTGCCGACACTGCGCTTCGAGATGATCCGCTCGGCCCAGCAACAGGCCGAGGCCCGCATCTTCATCGAACGGGCACTCACAGACCCCGCCAAGCGGGCGAAACTGGGCGACGACCTCGGCACCCGCGCCCAGAAGCTCCTCGACGACCGCATCCGAGTCCTCAACTACGCCCGCTCGCGGGGCTGGGACTACTTTCCGAGCTCCGGCTGGCAGGCCCGCGAGGAGGCCCTCTACGCCGCCGCTGCCGAGGTGGCGAAGGCTCTCGGAGGAAACTGAGGTGAAACCGTCAATCGCCGCGCGCGCTCTCGTGCTCGTCGCCGCTCTCGTCATCGTCGTCGAGTCCGCCGAGCCCCGCTTCACGTCCAAGCCCACGGTCACGAAAGACGGCGAGAAGGTCAAGGTCGAGTTCGCCGTTGACCGAGCGACCGACGTTGCGGTGTCCATCGAGGATGGAAAGGGACGGATCATCCGCCACCTCGTCGCGGGGCTGCTCGGTCCCAACGCGCCCGAACCCCTGAAGAGGGACTCATTGGCGCAGACGGTCGGCTGGGACCGCAAGGATGACGTTGGGCGACCGGTGCCCGATGGAGCGTACCGCGTCCGCGTGCGGCTTGGGCTGAGGCCGGCTCTCGATGGCATGCTGGGCTTCAATCCTGCGTGGATCGGCTCCGTGCGCGCGCTCGCCGTCGGCCCGGGCGGGGAGCTGTTCGTGTTCCACTGCTTTGGGACACTGCATCCGAGCGACAACTCGCTGGGCTGCGCCGTGTTCGACCGCAGCGGGAAGTATCTGCGAACGATTCTGCCCTACCCCGCCAATCTGCCCGATGAGAAGCTCAAGGGCCTGAAGCGCATCGAGCTCGACGACGGCACAAAGGTCCCCTTCCTCTACCAGGCCGAGACGCGCTCCCTGGTGCCCGGGGCCGGCGACATTGAGAACCACGAGGCGGTCATCACGCGCGATGGCCATGTGGCATTCGTCGGACGCCTCGAGGTCCTCCGCTACGCACAGCCAGGCCCCATTCACATGGTCGTGCTCCGCGCCGACGGGAGCGCGCCCGAGCCGCCGCTCAAGACCCGGATCTTCGACAAGGGCGTGTCGGCCACGCTGGCCCTCTCACCCGACGAAAAGACCATCTACGCCTCCGACGTGCGAAAGTCGAAAGCCCACTATGGCCTGCCAGTGAACATCGTCTACAAGTTCGCCTGGGACGACAAGGAGGCGAAGCCCTTCCTCGGCGGGCCGGACGCAGCGGGCGACGCTGCGCTCAACGACCCCAAGGGCATCGCCTGCGACGGCAAGGGCCACCTCTTCGTGGCCGACAAGGGGCACGACCGCGTGGCCGTGTTCCGGCCCGACGGCGCGTTCGTCGGCGCCCTTAAAACCACACGGCCCGAGCGAGTCGCAGTTCACCGTACGACCGGCGCGCTCTATGTCCTCGGCGGCCCCGGGATCAACGAGCTTGCCAAGTTCAGGTCATGGAAGGACCCCGAGCCCGTCGGGACCGCCAAGCTGCCGACGTTCAAGCACGACGGCTACCGCGTCTCGATGGCCCTCGACGACACCGCCGAGTCACCTGTCCTCTGGTTTGGCAGCCACCAGGGCTACTACGCCCGTTTCACCCTCATCCGCATCGAGGACAAGGGGACGGCCTTTGGCGAGCAGGCCGACATCGTTGCCCTCGCCCTCAAGCAGGCCCCGAGCGTGGGCGCAGTGACCGACGTCAATCTCGACCGCGAGCGGGAGCTCGTCTACGCGGACCTCGGGCCACGTTTCGAGGGCCGGACGGGCAAGCGGGAGGCCGTGACCGTGCCCATCCCACGCCAGTCCTACAAGGAGGGAGCTATCATAGCGGTCGGCCCGGGCGGGTTCGTCTACCTCCACAGCTCGGGCAAGGAGAAGGGCGTCTACCGCTTCGACCGCGACCTCAAGCCGGCGCCGTTCCCGGGCTCGGACACGAACTACATCCCGAACGACGGCTCGCTGCGGGTTCGCGCCCGGGGCCTCACCGTGGACTGCCACGGGAACGTGTATCTTCTCTGGCAGAAGCCCAAGGAGAGCCAATCGCCGGGCGACGCTCAGGATGCCAATGCCCTGGCGCTCTACGGCCCCGACGGCAAGGCGAAGAACGAGAAGCTGATTGACGCCGAGATTCGCAGCCTCAACTCCGTGAGGGTGGACTTCCAGGGCAACATCTACCTCGCCCTCGGCCTGCGGCCCGGCACCGACACCTTGCCGCCCGGCCTCAAGGGCAAGCTGCCCGCCGACGGCAAGGACCCCGACGCGGTCATGGGCCTGAACTACTACCCCTACATCTATGGCAGCATCGCAAAGTTCACCCCCGAGGGCGGCATCATCCGCAAGCGGGTGCCCATCGCTGGCGATGGGCGCGGCGGCATCCCGTGCAACTACAACATCGGCCTCACCACCGAGGTCAAAGGCGCCAAGTGGATCGTCCCTGGCATCAGCAACGCCCCGTCGTGGCGCACAGGCACGCCATACGTGCGGCCGGACATCTGCCTGTGCGAATCGCCGCGGTTCGACGTGGACGGCTTTGGCCGCAGCTTCTTCCCCGACGCCGGCCGCTTCCGCATCGGCGTGCTCGACACCAATGGCAACGAAATCTGCTGGTTCGGTTCCTATGGAAACCAGGACTCGGCTGGCCCGGGCAGCCCTGTGCCCGTCCCGGATATCGCGTTCTGTTGGCCCCACGCGGTCGCAGTCGGCGACGAATTCGTCTACATTGGCGACCGCCTGAACCGCCGCATCGTGCGCGTGAAGCTCGCCTGCGCGGCTGAAGAGTCCTGCGACGTAAGGAGCAGCGAATGACCCGCCCCTGCTTCGCCCTTGCCTTCATCTGGCTCGCCGCTTTGGCCCGAGCGGGGGAAGAGTGGCCCTCGCCCGTCGCCTGGCAGCCCGACAAGCGGGCCGTCGAGAGCGGCCTCTACATCGCCCCGCGGCCGCTGGCCACGAAGGCCCAGGCCGCCTTCACCGTCGCCGAGCCCTCGGGCGTCGCCCGCAAAAGGTGGCCCGTCCGCGGCGCCATCCCCCTCTTCCGCGGCGAACTGGCCGACCCGAATGCCATCCGCCTCCTCGATGCCGCGGGCAAGGAGGTCCCCGTCCAGGGCCTCGCCACCGCCTTCTGGCCCGAGAAGTCCATTCGCTTCCTCTGCCTCGACTTCCTCACCGACCTCGCGCCGAACGAGGAGAAGCGCTTCACCCTCGAGTATGGGGGTGCCGTCCGCCCTGCTTCCTCCGACGGCGAACCGGAGATCGGCGGCGTGCCTGAGGGCTTCGACTTCCGCGCGATCACAGGCAAAGCCATCGTGTGCGAGCGCGAGACGGGCGAGAAGTCCAAGGAACATCGCCTCACCCTTGACGATGGGCGGCGAATCGAGAACGGCCCTGTGCAGATCACTGACCACTTTCTCGGCCACTATGGCGATGAGAAGGCGTTCCAGCCGGCAGACCCGAATGACAAGGGCGTCTGGCGGTATCCCGTCTCGATCTTCGTGCGATGGTACAGGGGCGTGGGCCCCACCTACATTGAGCACACCTTCGGCTACAACGGCGACGAGTACCATGACTTCGTCCAGAGCTACAGCCTGACCTTCCAGCACCCCAAGGCCACGAGATTCCTCTACGGGAAGGATGGGGGCGAGGCGGCTGAGGCATCCCTGGGCGTTCGCCTCAACCAGTTCGCTCACGACCGATGGGAACTGACAGGCAAAGCCAACGCGAGCGGGAAGCGCTTCGGCGGCTGGGCCGCGGTGCAAGGCAAGGATTCGCGCCTCCTCGTCGCGGTGCGGGAGGCGTGGCAGAATTGGCCTGTGGCGTTCCGAACAGAAGAGAATGGCGACCTCACAGTCGAGATGCTCGGCGAGAAGCCAGGCCGCGCGCTCGACCTGCGCTACGAGGAGGAAGGCGGCGAACCGCTCCGCAGGATCGCCAACCACTCGATGTTCTTCGGCGACGAGCTGACACTCTACTATTCGTCCAGCAACACCCAATCCATGCGGGGCCGCGCGCGCGGCATCAAGAAGATCCACGAACTCCTCCTCGACTTCTCCCCTGTGGGCGGGGGCTCTGTCCCCCGCGAAGGAGACAAGGAGAAGACGCGGGGCACGGAGGCCCCGCCCACACCCGCGGCCATCGGCAAGGCGCATCAGTTGCCCCTTGTGCCCTGGCCAGGCGCGGAACGCTTCAAGGAGACGCGGGCGCTCGGACATATCGGGGTCTACGGCGAGCCGAAGTGGAACTTCCTCAAGGACTACTTCTCGGTGATGCTCGACGGCCTCACGATGACCCACGAGGCCAACGGCCTCTACGGCTGGGTGGACTGGGGCGATATGCCGATGTGCAACACCCCGAGGGACGGCAAGTTCAAGATGGAGATGGACGGCGGCGTGGGCTGGTCGAACGGCGAGCGGGCGATGGCGCCCTATCTCTACCACTACGCCGCGGGCGGCGGCCGCCGCTTCCTCGACCTCGCCCGCGCGATGGTCCACCACACCATCGGCATAGACACCGAGCACCCCGGCGGCGACATGAAGCACGGCGCCTACCACCGCCACAACCAGGTGCACTGGCGCCACAACGACGCGGGGACCCGCCAGGGCGGCTACCGCGGCTGGCACAACTACTACTGGCTCACCGGCGACCCCGAGGTCGGCCGCCTCATGCTCCTCGAAGGGCTCGATTCCCCCGCCCAACGCACCATCATGAACCTGCTGCCCGAGACAAAGGAGCCGAGCGTCAACTACGACTACCAGGGCTGCGCGAGCCACCTGCTGGCACACGTCTGCTGGATCACCACGGGCGACTGGCGCTACGCCCGCGCCCACCCCGCGCTCGTCAAGCTCTGGAGAATCTGCGGCGAAGAGGGCAAGACCTCCCAGCCCGGCTGGGTCTTTTTCAAGGTTAAGGACGCTGAGCCCGTCGGCTACAGGTTGGCCAAGCCCGGCCCGCAGCTCGGCTACTGGCTCACCTACGGCGGCGACGACCTCTGCGTCGAATGGGCGGCGCTCACCGGCGACCCGAACGCCGTGGACGCCATCCTCCTCCAGGGCAAGTTCCACGGCAAGGGCGACATCCCGAACGGCCCCGAGGCCCTCTACCATTCGCCCGAGGCGCTCTACCTCGGCCTGGCCTATCTTGATCCCAACCACTCCGAGCTCAAGCGACTTCTCCAGCAGCGCCTCTGGGCCAACACCAACCTCAAGCGCTTCCGCGACCAGAAGCTCACCACCACCGGCGCCTACAAGAGCGCCGAGGACTGGGACCGCTACGGCACCTATCTCTACCGCAAGAACGGCTTCTCCATCCACGGCGCACAGGGGCTGGAAGTGCTCCACCTGATACGCGCCATGGAACTCGTGAAGACGGACCCCTGACCATGGGGCTTTGAAGCCCTACCAGAGTCTGGCACCCCTGGAGACGACCGCGCTTGCAGGCTTGAAGCGTTACGCGTAGGATAAAGGGGGTAGTGCAGCAGATTTGGAGGTTCAGTAGGCCCCTCGGGACAAGCGCGCAGGGAGTGCCGCCATGGCTGCCGAGAAACGAGAACCGGAGCAACTGAAGCTCACGGTTGCGATGAAGAACTTTGGGCCGATCGCCGACGGGGAGGTGGAGCTCAAGCCCCTCACAATCTTCGTTGGCCCCAACAATTCGGGAAAGTCCTACGCTGCCACATTGATTCACTCCATTTTCCAGTCCTGCGTACCGAGCCTCCACCTGTTGGGTCCGGCGGGCACGAAGCATGGCTTCCCCATGCGATTGATGAAGATGGCTCTCAGGCAGAGGAAGTTGCCAGACGTCCAGGGGATCCATGTCCCGCCGCCGGGACAGGCCGTACCGGTTGCGCAGTCCGTGCTCCGCGAGTTGGGGAAGGACGCACTGAACTGGCGATGGGTGCCCGTTCTTCCAGATGAGGTCGCCAGGGCGCTGGCATGCGCTCCCCGCGACCTCGTGAGGATCGGCCAGGACGCCTTCGAGGTGGGAATCGGCGCCCGCCACTACTCCGCGCGACTCAGGTGTGCGGACGAGGCCCAGTTGGAGATCACGGAGATCCATCCCCCCGAACTTGCGGTCTATGTCAGGTGCTCGGAGACTCAGGACGAGGCCCACGTGGCCCCTTTAGCGAAGCCCAAAGGCGACACCTATGAGATCATCGTTCCGTCTGAGCCAAGCTCGCTTGAGGCTCTTGGAGTGGCTTTGCGCGAACTGGCGGCGGAGGCACTCCTCGACACCACGACCCGTACCTGCTGGTATCTGCCTTCGGCGCGGTCAGGCATCCTACAGGGATACAGGACCCTGGCTGCCGGCGCCATCGCCCACGCATCTGAGGCGGGCGCGGGGAGGCCCAAGCCGCTCCAGTTTTCCGGCGTCGTGGCAGATATGATTGCGGCCCTCCTCACGCTTCCGGCAGAGGAGGGTTCCCTCGCCACGCTGGCCAGCCGCTTCGAGCAGGAGGCACTTGGCGGCCAGATCGCCCTTGTGAGCACCGAAACCTTCCTCCCGCGCGAGATACGGTATCGCTTCAAGGGGACTGACATCCCCATCCAGCGCTCCTCCTCCACCGTCTCTGAGCTCGCGCCGCTGATCCTGTATCTCAGGCATCTTGTAGAGCCCGGCAGCGTGCTGGTCATTGAAGAGCCAGAGGCCCACCTGCACCCCGAAAACCAGCGCGTCGTCGCAAAGTGTCTTGTCGAACTGGTAAGGCTCGGCGTCTACGTCCTCATCACCACCCACAGCGATTGGCTGATCTCGCAGTTGAGCTCCCTCGTAAAGCTCAGCCGCGTGGAGCCGCGCGTGCGCGCCCAAGTGCTCCACCTGCCAGGCGAACTCTCCTTGGCGCCCGAGAGCGTCGGAGCCTATGTCTTCTCCTACGACCACGCAGCTCAAGGGTACAACATCAACCGCCTCGCCGTAGATGACGAAGGTATCCCTGAGGACGAATTCCTGCGGATCCATGAGGTGCTCTACGAAGAGTCACTCAGCATTGATAGGATTCTCATGGAGGACTGAATGGCGTCGCAGGCTTTCGAGAGGCTCGAGACCCATGTGCGAGTCCACATGCAGGACGCCCGCGCACAACGCTGCTGCGAAGCAGGGTGCGAGCTCCGCCTTGAGGGCCTGCCTCCCTTCATCCTCTTGAGCGGTGAACGCATTGCCCCCGACCAGGCGAGGAGGATGTGCGACTGCGTGGTGTTCGTCGAGCAAGGACCTATCCACGTCGCGCTCGTCGAGCTCAAAGGCAAGACTGTTCATGCGGACGAGGTGGTGGAGAAGCTTCGGAACAGTAGTGAGGCGGTCCTCGGAATGTTCCGCGACTGCTCGCTGCGCGTGTCCCAGCGTAGCATCCACTTCCTGGTCCTGGCTCGCCGATGGAGCAGGCCCCAACTCAAGGTCCTCCAGAGCAAACACGTCACGGTGGCTGGCGTCAAACATGGCATCCTTTCCAAGCGCTGCGGGTTCAGCCTGGCCGACACCGCTGGGATTGCTGCGCGCTGAGAAGCGGCCCGGCCCGCCAGCTTTCATGAGGAGACCAACGATGAGAACCGGAATATACAAAGCCATTGCGCTCATCGCCCTGGTGCGCGTGGGCGCTGCCGAGACCATCGCCACTGGCAACGCCCTCGGCTGCGAGCACGTGGCGTTCGTGCGGGCGGGGGTCGTCGGTGGACTGGTGGGGCCGGCTCGCGAGTGCGCCGCGGGCGACAACCGCGACATCCGCTGCTGCCTCGCACCCGACGGCGCCATCTGGGTGCCCGACTCCCGCGACTGCCTGGTCTATCGCATCAAGGACGGCCAGGCGCGCATCGCCGCCGGCTGCGGCGTCAAGGGCTACCGCGACGGGCCGGCGGATAGGGCGATGTTCGACTTCGGTGTCGGCTCTTACTGCGACACTGAGACCAACTCCGACGCCGCGGGGAACATCTACGTCTCGGATATGATGAACAACGCCATTCGGCGAATCTACAAGAAGCCCGATGGGACGTGGTGGGTGGAAACGGTCTGCGGGGGAAGCAAGAAGGGCCGCGAGCCGAAGAAGGGCGAGTGGATTCCTGCCTCGGAGCTTCGGTTCGGCGGGGCCTCACGCTTCGCCGTGGCCGACGACGGCACGCTCTACTTCGCCAACCACGGCGGCATCTACCAGGTGCGGGCACCCGGAGCTGGCGACGGGTCGGGCAAGGCCACCCGCCTGGCCACCCACGAGGAGCTGGCCGCGCAGCTCGGCCCCAAGAAGCCCATCGCCGACTGGCACGTCGGCGGCTCGCACATCACGCCCGACGGGGTATTCTACTGGGTGCCCGGCGGCCAGGAAATCTACCGCTTCGACACCAAGACCGGCAAGGCCGAGGTCTTCGCGGGCGAAGGACCGAAACAGGTGGACGCCGCAACGGTCCGCGAGAGCGGCTTCCACACCGTGGACGTCGTCTACTCGCGCGACGCCTCGGTCATCTACACCGGCGGCGGCGACGAATCGGTCCCGCGCCGCATCCACAACGGCACCGTCAAGCACCTCCAGAAGGACGGCTCATTCAAGCAGGGCAAGGAGCAGGACCGCGACAACTGGCGCCTCTACCAGGTCGCCTTCCTCAGCCCCGAGGGCGACCTCTACACCTTCTGCGGCATCTATGCCTGGGCGGGGTGGCTCGTCAAGGTGGGCTTCGCAAAGGAATGACGCCCTCTTCAATCGTCCTCGTCCTCGTCCTCGTCGTCGTCCTCGAACGGTGTTCGGCGTTCCGTTCTCGGGGTAGGAACCAGGAGCTTCAGATGCG
>VGYW01000033.1 GCA_016872875.1 Planctomycetota bacterium
AGACGTAAGCACGCTCGGGGTTCCGCTCCGCTGCCATCGAAAGCGGCATCTGCGATGCCGCACTCCACAATCCTCCCCCAACTGGGCGTGGGGGACTATGGAGTGCGGTGACGTGTCACCGCTTTTGCTCCCAGCGGAGCGGTCGAAGAAGAGGATGCCCTGTGCCACTGTCCCCGACCCCAGGAAGCCGCCCCGGGCAGAGAGGTTGCCGGCTCGCGTCTTACGTCTGAATCGCAGCTTGCCGCGTGTCCGCCTTGACACGCCCCCGTTCGGCATGGTATCCATGACACCACCGCGGATCGAGCTGTTCACCCCTGTGAGCGAGGAGAGCCATGAGAGCTTTGCTGGCATTGTTCACCGTTGTGGTGCTGTGTGTGCCGTCCCGAGCGGGCGAGGAGGGGGGCTGGTGGCCGCAGTTCCACGGGCCGAACCGCGACAACATGTCGGTGGAGACCGGCCTGCTGAAGGAGTGGCCGGCTGAGGGTCCCAAGCTGCTCTGGAAGTTCGGCGAGTGCGGCAAGGGCTACTCGGGGGTCGCCATCGCCAACGGCATGGTCTTCACAGCGGGCGACTTCGCGGACAAGGAGTTCGTGATCGCGCTCGACCTCGACGGCAAGCAGCTCTGGAAGACGGAGAACGGCCGGAGCTGGAAGGGCGCCGAGCCGGGCTCAAGGACGACCCCCACCTTCGACGAAGGCAAGCTCTACCAGATGAACCCCACGGGGCGACTCGCCTGCTTCGAGGCCAAGACGGGCAAGGAGCTCTGGGCGGTTGACCTCAAGCAGGAGTACGGCGCGCAGTTCGGCATCTGGGCGCTCGCGGAGAACGTGTTGGTGGACGGCAAGGCGGTGCTGTGCGTGCCTGGCGGCCCGAAGGGGCGCGTGGTGGCGCTCGACAAGGCCACGGGCGCTCTCCTCTGGGCCAACACCGAGCTCGACGAGCAGGCCGCCTACTGCTCGCCCATCATCGTCGAGCACAAGGGCGTCCGCCAGTTCATCACCCTCTTGCACCGCTCCGTCATCGGCGTGGACGTGAAGACGGGCAAGCTCCTCTGGCGCCACGCCCACCCCGCCCCGTACGGCCAGAACGTGGACAGGCCGCTGTACAGCGACGGCTACGTCGTGGTGAGCGCGGGGCACAACGCGGGCAGCCGCATGCTCCAGATCAACCCCGCCAACGACGGCGTGCGCGAGGTGTGGTATACGAAGGAGATGGACAACTGCCACGGCGGGATAACGCTGCTGGACGGCTATCTCTACGGGAGCGGCTGCCGCCTGTTCCACAAGGGCCTGCACTGCCTGGAGTTCCTCACGGGGAAGAAGGTCAACACCGCGGTCGAAGTCGGCAAGGTGTCCACCACGTTCGCGGAGGGCCTGCTGTATTGCGTTGACCAGGAGCGCAAGGTGTTCCTCGTGCGGCCCAGCCCGCAGGGCTCGAAGATCGTGAGCCGCTTCGAGCTGCCGAACGTCAGCCGCGACCTCGTGCTGTGCCATCCCGTCGTCTGCGGCGGAAGGCTCTACCTGCGGCACGACGCCAATCTGTACTGCTACGACGTGAAGGTAAGGTAGTGGCCCCAGGACGCATGGGTGCCACCCTCAAGCGTCCTCGCTTGAGGGTGCGTGCTGGGCCTGCCTCCCGCTCGCACCCTCAACGGAAGCCGTTGAGGGTGCCACCCACCCTATGCCGCGGGGCCGATTCGGCGTTCAGGGCTTCTTGGCAGCGCGGAGCTTCTTGAAGAGCTGGCCTATCTCCTTGTCGAGCGCGTCGCGTTCCTTGATGAGGGCGGCGGCCTCGGGATCGGCGGCCAGCAGCTCCCTGACCTTGGAGGTGGCCGCGGCGGACGCCTTGTCGGACTCGTCGCGTGCGGCCTTTAGCTCGGGGGAGTTGGTCGCCTGGGTGACGAGCTTTCGCGCGGCCTGCACCTTCGCGTCGGCGGCCTTCACACCGGGGTCGTCGCCGCGCTCGAACTTGTTTCGGAGGTCGGTGAGCCTCTGGTCGGTCTCGCGGCGTTCCTTGCGCAGCTTCTCGGTTTCCCTCTCGGCCTCTTGAATCTGATCGGCGAGCCGCTTCGCTTCGGGCATGGCCTGGAGCTTGGCCTTCTTCGCCTCGGCGTGGGCGGCCTCGGCCTTGCGCCGCAGCGCGATGTTCTCCTCGCTGCGGTCGCGCACGCACTCGCGTTCAGCGTCGTCCACCGCCTTGGCGAGGGCCTTGATCTGGGGGTCCTTCTCGACCGCGCGGTTGATTGGTGAGCGGCGGTTCAGGAGCTCGAACTCGGCAAGGTCGCGGCGGTAGGCGATGTCCGCCTCCGCGTCGTCGAGCCATTCGAGCTGCTTGAGGATGGCCTTGGCCTCGTCGCTGGCGGCGAGCTTCTGGCGGACGAGCTCGGTGAAGTCGCGCCAGGCGTCGTCGTGCGCCTTGTTGGCCGCGGCGAGGGCGGGGTCGGCCTTCAGCTTCGCCTGGTACGCACGGTAGGTTTCAGCCCTCGCCTTGCGCAACGGCTCGACTGCCGGCGAAGCATTGATCTTCTCCTCAATATCACGCAGCTTGAGGAAGCAGGCCGCGTGCCGGCTCCGCAGCTCTTGAAGCTGCTTCTGGAGCGCGTCGAGGTCCGCGGGCTCCGCCGCGAGCATCACCCCCGCCGCAAGAACCAGCGCCACGCCCGTGGCCCAGCGCACCGCCGTCTGTGCGTCCATCGCTTGCCTCCTTAACCGCTCGACCGGCATGCCATCCCACACGCCGGACATCCTACAAACTCTCGATGGGGAGTTCAACCCCGATCGTCGTCGTCGTCGTCGAGACTCTGGGCTCTTCCTGTCCTCAAGGCTCGACGACGAGGACGACGACGACGACGATAGGAGAATGGGCATCGAACTTGATCTTTTGTCCATTCGGGATATGCTGTTGGCATCCGGCAGGAGGAAGCTCATGGGCGACTACCGCATCGAGAGAGATTCGCTTGGCGAGGTGCAGGTGCCGGCCTCGGCCTACTACGGGGCGCAGACCCAGCGGGCGGTCGAGAACTACCCCATCAGCGGGGTGCGGCACCCGCAGCCCTTCGTGTTCGCCTGCGCGCTCATCAAGAAGGCGGCTGCACTGGCCAACCGGGACGTCGGCGACCTCGACGCCCGCCTGGCCGAGGCCATCGCCGCCGCCGCCGACCGCGTGCTCGCCGGCGAGTTCGCCGACCAGTTCGTCGTGGATGTCTTCAACTCCGGAGCAGGCACGTCGTTCCACATGAACGTCAATGAGGTGCTCGCCAACATCGCCATTGAAGGGCTTGGCGGCCAGCGGGGCGACTACGCGCTCGTGAACCCCAACGACCACGTGAACTGCGGGCAGTCCACGAACGACGTGATCCCCACGGCCACGCGGCTCGCCGCGCTCCTGATGCTGCGCGACCTGGTGCCAGCGGCGGCCCGCCTGTCAGCCGCCTTCCGGAGGCG
Organism: Planctomycetota bacterium; assembly: GCA_016872875.1. The sequence goes on from VGYW01000033.1 coordinate 3,444, forward strand.
GGCCAAGGCGTTCGACAGCGTGATCAAGGCTGGGCGGACCCATCTCCAGGACGCCGTGCCTGTGCGGCTCGGGCAGGAGTTCGGGGCCTACGCCGCGGCCATTGCCAAGGCAAAGGGTGCCCTCCAAGCCGCGGGCGAAGCCTGCGCGGAACTCGGCATCGGCGGCAGCGCGACGGGCACAGGGCTGAACACCCATCCCGAGTATGCGGTCCGAGTCGTGGCCCATCTCTGCCAGCTCACGGGGCTGAAGCTGCGGCAGGCGCCTGACCGGTTCGAGGCGATGCAGAGCCAGGGGCCGGTCGTGCAGCTTTCGGGCGCGTTGCGGGGCCTCGCTGTCGAGCTGATCCGCATCGCAAACGACCTGCGGCTCCTCGCCTCCGGGCCGACGACGGGCCTGGCCGAGATCGTCTTGCCCTCGGCGCAGCCGGGATCCTCGATCATGCCGGGCAAGGTGAACCCCAGCATCCCCGAGATGCTGAACATGGTCTGCTTCGCCGTGTTGGGCAACGACCTCACGATTGCCACGGCGTCCCAGGCGGGGCAGCTCGAGCTGAACGTCATGATGCCCGTCATCGCCTGCAAGCTCCTCGATTCGCTGCACATCCTCACCAACGCCATCCGCATGTTCACCGAGAGATGCGTCTGGGGGATCGACGCGAACACCGAGCGCTGCCGGGCCTACGCCGAGCGCACGCTTGGCCTCGCCACCGCCCTCAACCCCCACATCGGCTATCGCGCCGCCGCGGAGGTCGTGAAGGAATCCCTCGCCTCCGGCCGCTCCATCCGCGAGATCGTGCTGGAGAAGGGGCTCCTGCCCCCCGAGCAGCTCGACCGCATTCTGGACCCAAGGGCGATGACGGAACCGAAAGCCATGACGCGTGACCCGTGACGCGTGAGAAGACAAGAGCAAGAAGTCTTCCTTCTGATCACGGGTCACGGGTCACGGGTTGTGGAACCGTTGCAGGAGGAACTTGGAATGGAGAAGATCGGCTTTATCGGGCTAGGGATCATGGGCCTCCCGATGGCCAGGAACCTGGCGAAGGCGGGCTTCAAGCTCACCCTGGTGAGCGGCCATGCGAAGCAGGCGGTGGACGAACTCGAGAAGGCTGGCGCCGCGGTGGTCCGCTCGCCCCGCGAGGTGGCCGCCGAGACGGAACTGGTCGTGACCTGTCTGCCCGACACGCCCGACGTGCTCGACGTGGTGGGCGGCCCGAACGGGCTGCTGGATGGAGCAAGGCGGGGGCTGATCGTGGTGGACCACAGCACGATCTCGCCTATGGCAGCCCGCCAGCTCGCCGCCGACTGCGAGAGGAGGGGAGTTGCCTTCCTCGACGCGCCGGTGAGCGGCGGGCAGCAGGGGGCAATCGCGGGCACGCTCTCCATCATGGTCGGCGGTGACGCCGCGGCGCTCGCGCGGGCGATGCCGGTGCTGGAGGCCGTGGGAAAAAAGATCGTCCACGTCGGCACGAGTGGGGCAGGGCAGTTCACCAAGGCCTGCAACCAGATCATCTGCGCCATCACCTGGCAGGCGATAGGGGAGGGGATGGCGCTTGGCGTGAAGGCGGGCGTTGACCCCGCGAAGATGCTCGAGGCCGTGAGCGCCGGCGCCGCCCGCTGCTGGGCGCTGGAGGTCCGAACCCCACGGCTTCTCGACGGCGACTTCAAGCCCGGCTTCATGGCCAAGCTCCAGCACAAGGACCTCGTGATCGCCACCGACGCCGGAAGGCAGCTTGGCGTCCCCCTCCCCGTCACCAGCCTTGTCACCGAGTTCTACGGCGCGCTGAAGACCGCTGGCAAAGGGGACTGGGATACGTCGTCGTTGGTCACACTGGAGGAGGAGTTGGCGAAGGTGGAGATTCGGAGAAAGGCGTGATGCGTGACCCGTGACGCGTGACCAGAGGGGCCGTTTGACACGCCCGGAGCGCGGGCTATAATCGCGGGCGAACCAGGAGAACGCGCTTGGCTGAGGAAGCGTTGGAACCGCAGCGCCTGGTGGCGGAAGGCCGGGCGGTGATCGAGGCCGAGATTGCGGCGCTGGTGCGCCTGCGGGACCGGCTGGGGGAGACGTTCGCCAAGGCTGTGGCTCTGATCCTGGAGTCCACCGGCAAGGTGGTCGTCAGCGGAGTGGGCAAGTCGGGCATGGCGGCTCGCAAGATCGCCTCAACCTTCTCCAGCACCGGCACGCCAGCGGTCTTCCTCCACGCGGGCGAGGCCCTCCACGGCGACCTGGGCGTGGTCTGCCCACAGGACGTTCTTGTCCTGGTCAGCCACAGCGGCGAGAGCGACGAGCTGGTCCGCATCCTGCCATCCATCGAGTCCATCGGGCCGACGGTCATCGCGTTCACAGGCGCCCTGGAATCGCGGATAGCCAAGGCAGCCGACGTGGTGCTGGATTGCGGGGTGGAGCGCGAGGCGGACCCGCTGAACCTTGCGCCGACGGCGAGCTCGATCGCGGCGCAGGCGCTGGGCGACGCGTTGGCGATGGTCGTGGCGGCCCGCAAGCAGCTCACGCCCGAGCGCTTCGCGCTCTCGCACCCCGGCGGCGCCCTCGGCCGCCGCCTCACCGTCAAGGCCGAACACCTCATGCACGCCGGTAAGGACCAACCGCTCGCACGGCCCGACAGCCCGATGCGCGAAGTCGTCGTCGAGATGACCAGCAAGGCCCTCGGAGCCGTCAACGTCGTGGACGCCGACGGCGAGCTCGTGGGCATCATCACCGACGGCGACCTTCGCCGCGCGCTCCAGCGCCACGACAACGTCCTCGCCCTTCGCGCCTCCGACCTGATGACGAAGAACCCGATCCGCGTTACCCCCGGCACGATGGCCATTGACGCTCTCCACCTGATGGAGGACCGTCCGAGCCAGATCATGGTGCTGCCCGTCGTGGACGAGCAGGGGAGGGCAGTGGGGCTGCTGAGGGTGCATGACATTGTGAAGGCGGGGCTGTAGATTTCTGATTGCTGATTTCTGATTGCTGATTGGAAGCCAGAATGAGGCATCGCCGCGTGCTCATTGCTCCTGGAGTCGAAGTGGGGTGGGAGCGACCGCTGCTCCTCATCGCCGGGCCATGTGTCATAGAGTCGGAGCGGCAGTGTCACACGCTGGCCGCGCGGCTGAAAGAGATTGCCGCCGAGGCCGGGCTGCCCTTTGTCTTCAAGGCGTCGTTCGACAAGGCGAACCGCAGCTCCGTGGCGTCCTATCGGGGGCCGGGGCTGGAGCGCGGCCTGGGAATCCTGGCTTCGGTGAAGGCAAAGCGCGGGGTCGCGGTCCTTACGGACATTCACGAGACGCATCACGCAGAGCCTGCGGCGCAGGTGGCCGACGTCCTCCAGATTCCCGCCTTCCTCTGCCGCCAGACTGACCTGATTCAGGCCGCGGCGCGCACGGGGCGGGTCGTGAACCTCAAGAAGGGACAATTCCTCGCCCCCGAGGACATGGGGAACGCCATCGAGAAGGTCCTCGCGGCCGGGGGCAAGGGGGTGATCCTCACCGAGCGCGGGACTTCGTTCGGCTACCACAACCTTGTGGTGGACATGCGCTCGCTGGCCATTCTGCGGCGATTCGGCTGGCCCGTGGTCTTCGACGCCACACACAGCGTGCAGCTCCCCGGCGGCGCAGGCACCCATTCGGGCGGCCAGCGCGAGTTCGTCCCCGTGCTCGCCCGCGCCGCGGCCGCCGTGGGGATTGACGGCCTCTTCGTCGAGGTCGCGGCTGACCCGTCGAAGGCGAAGAGCGATGCGGCCAACTCGCTGCCTCTTCGGGAGCTTCCCGCGCTGCTCCGTACCGTGAAGCGGATTCGGGCCGCCGCGGGTGGGGGAGGGGGGCGTGATGCGTGACCCGTGACGCGTGACCACGACCGGGTGAGTACCGCGAGGTCCACGTCACCACTGGGCTTGCCCCAGTGGGACGGTGATTGGCCACTACACCAGGCGCCAGTCCCTGCTCAGCCCCCGCAGGGGGCTGCAGAGGCCGCATCTCGCGCGCCTGCCACGTTTTCTGCCGCCCCCTGCGGGGGCTGGTGTGGAAGGGCGGGGCGCACCGGTAGTTTCCAATCCTTCGCCCCACCGACGCGAGGTCGGTGGGGGCATGAACTCCGGCCGGCTCAAATATCACGGGGGATCATGGCACAATGGCAATAATCGAAACCCTATCCTGGTTCCTGGCATGCTTGATCCTTTCGGTCGTCTTGTTCCTACTTATACGCCAAGGGGTTCTTTGGTATTGGAAGGTCGATCGCGTCGTGGAGCTTCTTGAGGCCATCAGCAACAGCTTGTACTACATAGCCAAGAAAGAGAAGGAAGCTGCGGGTAGGCCCCAGGGGACGACCGGCAAGCACGAGGATGGACGCACCTTCTGCCCTGGCTGTGGGAAGAAGTTTCCTGAGGACATGTCAGGCAAGTCCTGCCCTGACTGCGGGGCAGTCATCGTGTAAAGGGAACTCTGGGCCTCTGATGGGAGCGCGCAATGAACGCCATTCATCGGTTCTTCAGGCTGGATGAGCGTCGGACCACGGTGGGCACGGAGGTGCGCGCCGGGGTCGTGACGTTCATGACGATGGCCTACATCATCGTGGTGCAGCCGATGGTGCTGAAGGACGCTGGGATGCCGATCGGCGGGGTGATGCTCGCCACCTGCCTGGCCAGCGCGGCAGGCACGCTGATGATCGCGCTCCTGGCGAACTACCCCGTGGCCATGGCCCCGTGCATGGGCCACAACTTCTTCTTCGCGTTCGTGGTGGCCACGCATCCGGGGCTGACCTGGCAGACTGTGCTGGGGGCAAACTTCGTCTCGGGCTGCCTCTTCGTCGTGCTCTCGCTCGTCGGGTTCCGCGAACGGATCATGAACGCTGTGCCCGACAGCTTGAAGTACGCCATCGCAGTGGGCATCGGCCTGCTCATCGCGCTCGTCGGCCTGCGCGGGGCGGGTCTGGTGGTGGAGAACCAGGACGCGACCAGCCTGACCCTCGGCACGTTCGGCAAGCCGGCAGTGCTCGCGGTCATCGGCCTGGCGCTCACGGCCGGCCTCGTGGCACTCCGTGTGAAGGGGGCCATCCTCATTGGCCTCATGGCCACCGCGGTGGTCGGCATGGTGATGGGACTCGTTCAGCCGTGCCACAACCCCGTGAGCATGCCGCCGTGGCACGAGCTGGCACAGACCGCCCTCAAGCTCGACGTGGCCGGCGCCATGAAGCTCGGGCTCCTCAGCGTCATCTTCACCTTCTTCTTCCTCGACCTCTTCGATGCGATCGGCACGCTGATCGGCGTGACTCAGCAGGCTGGCCTGATGGTGGAGGGGCGGCTGCCGAAGGCCCGCGAGGCACTCTTCTCCGATGCCGCGGCCACCGTGGCAGGCACGCTGCTCGGCACCTCCACGGTGTCGAGCTACATCGAGAGCTCGGCGGGCATCTCCGAGGGCGGGCGCACCGGCCTCGCGAGCGTCGTGACCGCTGGGCTGTTCATCCTGGCCATGTTCTTCTCGCCATGCGTGACCATGATCGCGGGCGGGGTGCCGGCCTCTCAGGAGCTCAAGCTCAAAGACTTCGAGGGCAACTGGGTGACGGAGCGGCAAGTCGGCGGGCAGCTCATTGAGGAGAGGGCGCCGCTCGAGGCGCCGAAGGGCGAGAAGCTCGCCGTGCGCAGGCCCATGCACCTCAGCCCGGTCACAGCGCCAACCCTCATCCTCATCGGCTGCTTCATCATGACCGCCGTCGCGCGCATTCCCTGGGGCGACTGGACCGAGGCCGTTCCCTGTTTCTTGGCGATCCTCATGATGCCGCTGACCATGAACATCACCGAGGGCATCGCGTTCGGCTTCATCGCCTACGCCTTCCTCAAGCTCCTCACGGGCCGCGTCGGCGAGGCCAGCCCATGGCTCCTCGTCTTCGCCGCGCTGTTCGTCGTCCGCTACGCCTACATTGCAGCTTGCGGGCCGTAACCCAACCCGCATTTCTTCAGATCGCGAAGCCCCGGAGGTTGATGGGAAACGTCGCTCAATCCGTGCTTCCAGCACGTCTGATAATATCTCTTATGTTTCATGGGTGGCATAGGGCACTGAATCCGCACCCTCTCTGTTGACGCCGGGCCACGCCTCAGCAAGTGGGTTCGGACATCGAGGCTTGCCTAGCGGACCACGCCCGTAAGTGCTTGGGACCGGATGAGATGCGTCCACGCCGCCATGTTGAAATCTCCGACGCACCCTTCCGCCGCGTAGAGCCTGCCATCGGGTACGCCGTGAGGCTGTGGGATTTCCCTACGCTATCGTGAAGACCGGGGGCAAGGCGCGCTTGTGTGCGGAGGCGCGCACAAGGGTCGTCACCCGACTCAGCACGTCGGGCGGGACGGTGCCGGTGTCGTTGCGCTCGATGGCTCGGAGCGCGGCATCGAGCTGGTCGTAGAGAAGGCCCATCTCGCCCTCGTCGGTCTGGCCCGGCCAGAGGCCGGCCGTGGGCGGGCGATCAAGGATGGGCTGCGGCAGACCGAGCTCGCGGGCGAGCTGGCGGACCTCGCACTTCAGCAGCCCGCCGATGGGCATGAGGTCAACTCCGCCATCTCCGAACTTGGTGAAGTAGCCGATTGCGATCTCGCTGCGGTTTCCTGCTCCGCACACCAGGTAGCGGCGGCTCGCCGCCAGATAGTAGAGCGCGGTCATGCGCAGCCGCGGCTTCACGTTCGCCCTCACCAGCGCTGGGGCCTCCGGCAACACCGCGGCGAGCGCCCGGTAGGCTGCCGTGAGGTCAACCTCCACCGTCTCGACCCCGAACCGCGCGGCCACGAGGCGAGCCAGTTCCGCGTCGAGCGGCGCGCTCTCGCACGGCAGGATGGCCCCCAGCACCCCTCCTGGCAGCGCCCGCGCCGCCAGACCCGCCACCACCGACGAGTCGACACCCCCGCTCAGCCCGACCACGACCCCCTTCGCGCCCGCCTCCGCCACCACATTGCGAATCCACGCCCCAATCTCATCCGCCAGCGCCATCTCGCGTCCCTCATCCCCCCGTTTCCTAACCCGAACACCTAACCCCCAACACCCTTCCTCTCCTCTCCCCTGCCCTGCCCCGCCGAAATGTACCAGAAGCCCGCGCCCCGCGCAACCGGCTGGTGCGGTGTTGCGCGTGCGTCAGCCTGTTGGACTGCGGCGGCTCGACGCCGCTGTGGATGCTCCCACTGTTTCGCGGGCAGGCGGTTCTCGCGGGCCTCACACGCTTTCCCAGCCTCCGCTTTTCGCGGAGCGCTGGGCGGCGGACATGATGCGCTGCGCGGCGAGGCCATCGCTGAAGCCGGGCCTGGCGGGGCGGCCCTCGACGACGCAGGTGACGAAGCTGTGCAGGCAGGCGATGTGGGCGCGCATCCAGCCGACCGCGTTCTTCGGGCCAGGCAGCACCGCAGGCCTGGGATAGCGCTGAACCGTCTCGATGGCCTTGAAGCCCCGGTTGCCCCCATGCGGCCCAGTGGCCTCGCGGTGGTCGTAGGCCCAGAGCCAGTTGGGGTCCATGAGGTTGAAGCGGAGGGCGCCCTTGTCGCCGTGGAGCTCAAAGCGGAGCTCGTCGTTGGTGCCCGTGGCGAGGCGGGAGGATTCGATGGTGCCGAGTGCGCCGCCCGCGAGCTCGACCCGCATGAGCGCGAGGTCGTCAACATCCACCACTCCCCTCCCCCCTTTGCCGTCGGGACGCTCGGTAATGAAAGTCTTGAGCGTGGCGCTGACGCGCGTGATTTCGCCTGCGAGGTGGCGCATGAGGTCAATGATGTGCGAGCCGAGGTCGAAGAGCGCGCCGCCGCCTGAGGCCGCGGCGTCGAGTCGCCACGAAATCGGCCTATCCGCCTCCACGTAGCCCGCGTGCAGGTAGGCCGCGCGGTAGCTGAAGAGGCGCCCCACGAAGCCGTCGTCCATCAGCTCCTTCGCCCGAAGCGTGGCGGGCAGGAAGCGGTACTGGAAGGTCATCTGGTGCCTTGAGTCAGGAGCCTTCTCCGCCGCGGCGGCGATTGCCTCGGCGTCGGCGAGGCTCGCGGCGAGCGGCTTGTCGCAATAGACGTGTTTGCCCGCTTCGAGTGCGGCGACGCAGGCCTCGCGGTGCGCAGCGTTGGGGGTGCAGACGTGGACGATGTCCACACGCGGGTCGTCAATCACCTGGCGGAAGTCGGTTGTGGCGCGTTCGTAGCCCCCCTGCCCTGCCGCCTTGCGGGCCGTCTCCTCGTGCGCCGTGCAGACGGCCTCGAGGCGGAAGCGTGCGGGCGGCGGGTCGTAGAGGAAGGGCAGGCTGTGGTAGGCGTAGGTGTGCATCCGGCCCATGAACCCGTAGCCGATCATCCCGACGCCCAGTTCTCGAAGAGCCATTGAGAACACCCCTTTCCGATAGGCGGGCACATTATACCTGTGCGCCGCCCGGTCTTCAATGACGCGTGACCTGTGATGCGTGACGCGTGAGAGGAAGGGACCTAAGGAACCAAAGGGACATAAGGGACAGAAGCTCTCGCCCTGCGCGGCACCTCTGTTCTGGGATTCTCTATCCCTTAGGTCCCTTTGGTCCCTTATGTCCCTTCTGCCCCAGGGGGAGCGGGGCGCAGTAACGGACTTGCACGCGCCACCGAACGTCACCCCATTGCCTCCACCGAACGCATCTCGCTGGGACGATGGCTGGTAGCCACTCCGCGGCCTCACCCGCCATCCTCCACGAGGGCGCGACCTCAGCGTCTGCCTTCCGTCGAGCCCGAGCGGGGGCACTTGGCCGGAACAGGGCCGCCTGCGGGCACGGAGATAATTGCAGAGTCATATGACTCTGCAATTATCTTCTCAAGCCCCCATGCCGGCCAGCGCGCGGCGTGCACGCCGGCGGCCCGTCGTCGAGCCCGACCGGGGGGCACTTGGCCGGAACAGGGCCGCCTGATGGCACGGAGATAATTGCAGAGTCATATGACTCTGCAACTATCTTCTCAAGCCCCCATGCCGGCCAGCGCGCGGCATGCAGGCCGGTGGCCCATCGTCGAGCCCGAGCGGGGGCACTTGGCCGGAACATGGCCGCCTGATGGCACGGAGATAATTGCAGAGTCATATGACTCTGCGACTATCTTCTCAAGCCCCCATGCCGGCCAGCGCGCGGCATGCAGGCCGGTGGCCCATCGTCGAGCCCGAGCGGGGGCACTTGGCCGGAACATGGCCGCCTGCCCGCACGGAGATGATTGCAGAGTCATATGACTCTGCAATTGTCTTTTCAAGCCCCCATGCCGGCCGGTGCGCGGCATGCACGCCGGCGGCCCGTCGCTGAGCCCGAGCGGGGGCACTTGGCCGAAACAGGGCCGCCTGACGGCACGGAGATAATTGCAGAGTCATATGACTCTGCAATTATCCTCTCAAGCCCCCATGCCGGCCAGCGCGCGGCATGCACGCCGGTGGCCCATCGTCGAAAGCGGGCCTTACCTGGCGCAGCAGTTCCGACGCGGAGGCTTCCCTCCTTGCGGCACTGGGCAAGGCGGGGGTATGATAGTGGGCGTGTCCGAAGTGGTCCGCCCCTCTGGGGCGGCGCGAATCCGCCTCGGAGAGGCGGGCTACGTATCGAGGGCTTCGGAAATCGGCACTCCGCACTCCCCACTGCGTATTCTCCTCGCAGGGCTGGCCCTGGCGCTCTGCTTTGGCCTCGCCGTCACAAAGGCGTCGTCGTACGACACGTGGGTCCATCTTTCGCTCGGGCGCTGGATGGCGGAGCACCGGCGCCAGCCACTCCACAACGAGCTCTCCTACACGCAGCCCGAGCGGCCCACGCCCGACCACCAGTGGCTCTTCCAGGCGGGGCTGTACCAGCTTTGGCGCCTCGCGGGGATTGACGGGGCGACGCTCGTGAAGGCTGGCATAGTCGCCGCGGCGTTCGGCCTCGCGCTCGCCACGGCGCGGCGGAAGGGGGCCGACCTCGCCGTTGCGGCGGTTGTGGTGGTCCTCGCGGCCGGCGCGGCGCGCTTCCGTTTCACGCTCCGGCCGCAGGTCGTCGCCCTCCTGCTGGCGAGCGTCTACCTGTGGCTCCTCGAACGCTGGCGGGGCGGAGGCTCGCGCGGCCTGCTCCTCCTGCTCCCCCTCCAGGTGCTCTGGGCGAATGTTCACGGCAGCGCCCTCATCGGCTGCGGCTTGGCGATCGGCTACGCCGCCGCTGAAAGCATCCGCCACCATTTCGGATTTCGGATTTCGGATTTCGGATTGAAATCGGGAATCGGGAATCGGAAATCGGAGATGGTCTGGCTTTGGCTAGCGGCCCTCGCCCTCATCCCTCTCACCATGCTCAACCCCCACGGCGCCGGCGTCCTCAGCCTCCCCTTCACCCACGCGGCCAAACAGGTCAGTTGGGGGCTGAAGGAGCTTCTCCAGGACCGCGCGGCGGTGGCCTGGGCGGACATTGGCGGCCGCCACGTCTGCTTCGCAATCCTGGCGGCCATCGGCGCCGCATCGCTGGTAGGCTCGTTGGTGCGCAGGGACGTGACGGAGCTGGGCCTCTTCGCTGGCACGCTGGCCGCCGCGGCCTACTCGGAGCGGTTCATTGATCTCTTCGCGCTAGCGTCGGCGCCGGTCGCGGCGCGGAACCTGACGGCCCTGCTGCGCAAGCCGCTCGCCGGGATTGCTCCCCACATTCTTGCGTGCCTCGGCACGGTGGCCATGCTCGGCATCGCGGCGCTGGCGAAGGTGTCGAGCGACCGCGACGTTCCCTTCGGCCTCGGCGTGGCCGAGGGGCTTTTCCCGGAACAGGAGCTCGCGTTCATCCAGGCGCACTACCCCACGGGCAACCTCTTCAACGAGTTCGAGCACGGCGGCTACATCTGTTGGCGGACGCGGCGGGCGGTGTTCCTGGACAGCCGCGGTGAGCTCGCCTACGACATGGCGTTCATTCGGACCTATGTGGATGCCTGGGAATCGCGGGAGCGCTGGCGCGAACTGGTGGAGCGGTACGACCTGGCGGTGGCCCTTGTTGCCCGCCGCCCCCTTCAAGCCGTCGTCCGCGCGGATGGTCAGTGGGAGCAGGTGCTTCAGGGTCCCGTCTGCGCGGTCTTCATCCGTAAGCCGTCAACCGCAGCCAACCACCACCCCTGAGGCGCGGCGCCGGATGTCGTGCAACAGGCTCTCGCATGCTGTTGAACTGTTGACTTTCGGGCCGCGCGCGGTATGATGAGCGCAGGAGCTGGATATGGCCAAAGTGTTGCTCATCAACCCGCCCGCCGAGCAGACGCTCGTGGGGAACAATCCGAAGTTCCTCGATGAGGAGCGGGGCTATAATCCGCCCCTCGGGCTCCTCTATCTCGCAGCAATGCTCGAAGAGCGCTCGGAGCACCAGGTGTGCGTGATTGACGCCCAGGCCGAGGAGCTCTCCTACGGTGCCCTCGCGGAGCACGTGGCGGGCGAGGCCCCCGACCTCGTGGGCATCACGGCCATGACCTTCACCCTCCTCGACGTGGTGGGTACGGTCGGCGTCGTGCGGCAAGCCGCGCCCCAGGCGAGGGTCGTCCTCGGCGGGCCACACGTCCACCTCTATCCCCGCCAGAGCGTGGCGCTGCCCGGAGTTGACTTCGGGATCGTGGGCGAGGGGGAATATGCAATCGTGGCGCTGGCGGACCGGCTCCACGAGCCGAAGCGGTGGCCTGAGGTGCCGGGGCTTGCCTACCACGCGGATTGCCAATTGCCGATTGCCGATTGCCGATTGAAATCGCAAATCGCAGATCGCAAATCGCAAATCGTCGTGAACGAGGCGCCAGGCTTCATCGAGGCCCTCGATGCCCTCCCCTTCCCCGCCCGCGACCTTGTGCCCTTCCGCCGCTACAGCTCGGTGCTGGCGAAGCGGCAGCCGATAACAACGATGTTCACGAGCCGCGGCTGCCCCTATCGCTGCACCTTCTGCGACCGCCCGCACCTCGGCAAGAAGTTCCGCGCTCACTCCCCGAAATACGTGGTGGACGAGATGCAGTCCTGCGTCGAGATGGGCATCCAGGAGTTCCTCCTCTACGACGACACCTTCACCGTCCGCCGCCAGCGCGTGCTCGACATCTGCGCGGAAGTCCAGCGGCGCGGACTCGACATCGGCTGGGACATCCGCGCCCGCGTGGACACGGTGGACGAGGAGATGCTGGCCGCCCTCCGCGCCGCAGGCTGCGAGCGCATCCACTACGGCGTCGAGGCGGGCGACGACCATTTCATGCAAGTTCTCAACAAAGGCATCACAGTCGAGGACGCCCGCAAGGCATTTCGCCTCACCAAGCGGGCCGGCATCTCCACCCTCGCCTACTTCATGATCGGCATCCCCGGCCAGACCGAGGCCGACGTGAGGAACACCTTTCGCCTCGCCCGCCAACTCGACCCCGACGTCGTCCACATCACCATCCTCACCCCCTTCCCTGGCACCGAAATCTACCGCCAGGCATTGGAGCAAGGCGTCTACACGAGCGACCACTGGCTCGACTTCGCCCGCGAGCCCCAGGAGGGCTTCCAGCCCCTCTACTGGACGAAGGAGCTTGGCCGCGAGCGGCTCGAGGAACTCCTCGTCGCCGCCTACAAGAACTTCTACGTTCGTCCCCGTTACATCCTGCGCCAGCTCCTCAAGTGCCGCTCCTGGCGCGAGCTGACGACCAAGGTCAAGGCCGGCCTGCGCGTGGCGTTCCTGCGCGGGCGTTGATGGAGGGTGAAACCCATGGGTAAGTCCCGCCGCGTCACGTTAGGCCAATTGCTCATCGCGGTGGGCGCGATCGCCCTCGCGCTCTCGCTGCTCTTCTACCTGCTGCCATACCAGGTCAGGGAGGCCCGGCGATTACGGTGCCGCAACAACCTCAACCAACTGGCCAAGGGCATGGACGTTTACACCATTGACCAGTGGTTTCCCTGGCCCGCGGGCCGTGCGGCTTGCGGGACCGGCAAGAGGCCCAATTTCGGCGGCGCCGAGTGGCTTGCCAGTCTTTACTGGACGCGCTACGTGACAGATCCCGAGCCCTTCATCTGCCCTGGGTCATCCGACAACAACAGTAAAGGGGCTGACCTGGGGAGCTACGGGTCCCCTGACGCCCAGCCGCTCAGACCTGGCGCCGTGAGTTACGCAGGAATGCACGACAAGAGCGTAGGCATCTACCTGACCTCGAAGCTCGGCAAAGCGGCGACCTACGCCACATCGAGAATGGCCATCAAGAGCGACTTCCCCCCCGAAGAGCCCATGGCCTGCGACGACACCGAGGAGCCGATCAACCACGGCAGCCGCGACAACGGCGGGATGAATGTGCTGTTCTTCGACTCCCACGTCGAGTGGTGGACCCACGAGAGGGTTGACCTGGAGCGCGGCGTGGGGGCGGGGGAGCTGGTGCATTTGAGGAATTGAAGACCGCGTGCAAGTATGCACGCCCTACCGTGTTGAGGAATTGCTGGCCGCGTAGCCCCCGAATGGGGGCGACCGGGCCGTAGCCCAGGGCGACCGAAGGGAGCCCTGGGTACGCTGCCCCCCGCGGGGGAGCCCCCGAACGGGGGCGATTCAGGGGCCATGAATCGCCCCTTTCAGGGGCTCATTCGGGGGTCGGCCTCGGTTCCCAGGGCTCCCTTCGGTCGCCCTGGGCTACGGCTGGCTCGCCCGCTTCGCGGGCTGCCAAGCGCGTGTACGATGCCGCAGGTGGCCGCATAGTCTGATGGCGGAGACCGGGAATGAGCGTGCCTCGCCGCATCACGTTGGCCGAACTCCTCATCGGGGTCGGCGTGCTGGCCATCGCGCTCTTCCTGTTGTGCTATGGCATGCACTACCAGCGCAGCGAGGCCCGGAGGACTCGCTGCCGGAACAACCTCAGCCAGCTTGCGAAGGGGATGGAAACCTACATGAGCGAGCCATTGTACCCCTGGCCCGTCGGCCGGCCAGGTTGCGGCACCAAGGCAAGTCCCGACTTTGGCGGGGCCGAGTGGTTGGCGACCCTCTACTGGACGCACATCGTTCCCGACCCTGACGCATTCAACTGCCCAACCTCGAGCGACAACAATGGGAGTGGCAGGAAGATCGGCTCCCACGGTTGCCCAGGCAGCAAACGGCTTTCACCCGATGCAGTGAGCTACGCGGGGATGGGGGACGTGAGCATCGGCGTGTGGCTGGCGAACCATGATGGTCGGAGGGACGGCAGGACCACCCTCGGCCGGCGCGAACTACTCACGGAGAAGATGGCCATAAGAGCCGACTTCCCGGGGACCGAGCCGATGGCCTGCGACGACACGGAGGAGCCGATCAACCACGGCCGGGCCGGCAACGGCGGGATGAACGTGCTGTTCTTCGACTCCCACGTCGAGTGGTGGACCCACGAGCGGGTTGACCTGGAGCGCGGGGTGGGAACGGGGGAGCTGGTGCATTTGAGGAATTGAAGCCCGCGTGCAAGTATGCACGCCCTACCGTGTTGAGGAATTGCTGGCCGCGTAGCCCCCGAATGGGGGCGGCCGAGCCGTAGCCCAGGGCGACCGAAGGGAGCCCTGGGCACGCTGCCCCCCACGTGGGAGCCCCCGAACGGGGGCGATTCAGGTGGGCGTGAATCGCCCCTTTCAGGGGCTCATTCGGGGGTCGGCCTCGGTTCCCAGGGCTCCCTTCGGTCGCCCTGGGCTACGGCTGGCTCGCCCACTTCGTGGGCTAGCCAGAGCGGATAGGGAGACCACTCGATGGGCAAGAGAGGCAGGGTGACGCTGGCGGAGGTGCTGGTGGTGGCGCTGGTGCTGGGCATCGCGCTTGCCGCGCTGGTATACGTTGCGAGGTTGCGGCGGGAGGAGGCGAGGCGGATTCGGTGCCGCAACAATCTGAATTGCCTCTCAAAGGCCATGATGACTTATCTAAACGAGTACGGGAGCAACAGGTGGTATCCGTGTCCGCTCGGGCGCGGGCTGAGGGCCGATGGCTGGTCGGGCGCGGAATGGCTGGCGATGGTTCACTGGGTGGGGACGCATCCGGGCGTGGACTGCTTCGTGTGCCCGTCGTCGGGCGACACGAATCACGCTGGGCGGGACCTGGGGACGAGGCGCGCGGTGGCCGGGCAGTTCGGCTCCCAGACGGTGAGCTATGCCGCGATGGGCGATGTCAGCGTGGGGGTCTACAGGGCATTCAAGCTGGGCCAGGGGGCCGGCTATGCCACGTCGCGGCTGGCCGTGCGGGACGACTTTCCGCCGAACGAGCCAATGGCCTGCGACGATACCGAGGGCACGCCCAACCACGGGGGCCAGGGCATGAGCGTGCTGTTCTTCGACAGCCATGTTGAATACTGGACATCCGACATGATCGATCCTGGGCGCAGCGTGGGGGTGCTGGGGACGGCGCTGGTGCACTTGAGGAACTGAGGGGCACGGCGATGGAGCGGAACGGCTTGCCGTTCCGCAGGCGACGGAACGCGAAGGAGGCCGTGAAGGAATGACACGGACCCACACGGACGGACACGGACACACGCCCGTCGCCGAGGAATCTGCCCGTCCGTGCTTGTCCGTGGGCGTCCGTGTGATTTCCTCACAAGCTCGAAGGCGTTCCGCTCCAGGGCCGGAGATGGGACGGCTGTGCGCGGGAGGAATTGAGCAGGAGGAGCCGAAGTGCGGAACAGAGGAACAGTCACACTGGCCGAGATGCTCGTCCTGGCGCTGTTGGTCCTCGCCGCGGTGGTGTTTCTCGTGATGATGGACCGCAGCACTCGGCGTGCGCGGGAGGAGGCCAGGCGCATACGGTGCAGGGGCAACCTGAACCAGTTGGCGAAGGGGATGGCGACGTATGTGGGCGAGCTCGGGGATAACCGCTTCTACCCGTGCCTCCCGGGGTATCCAGGTTGCGGAACCGTGGCCAGGCCGACCTTCGGAGGGGCCGAGTGGCTCGCAAGCCTGTATTGGACGAAAGTCATTCCCGACCCCGGGGTGTTCAACTGCCCCAACTCGCCGGACAGCAATGAGATGGGGGTGTTGCTCGGCTCCTTCGGGTGCCCGGGCGGGGAGCCGCTCCTCCCGCAGGCCGTGAGCTATGCTGGGATGGGACACGACAGCATGGCCGTGTATGTGAAGAATCTGCCCAAGTGGGTGAAGGGTCTGCCGAAGTGGGAGGTCATGTACCCCGTCTCGGGTGGAGCCATCCGCGACGACTTCCCGCCGAACGAGGCGATGGGCTCGGACGATACGGAGGAGCCGATCAACCACGGGAGCGCCCGGGACGGCTGCATGTCAGTCCTTCTCTTCGATAGCCACGTGGAGCTCTGGACGCAGGAGAAGGTTGACCTGGAGCGGGGCGTGGGGTCGGGGGCATTGGTTCTTCTGAGGAACTAGCTTCGGTTGTAAGAAGGGTAGGGACGGGCGGCCCGCTTGTCCCGCCTTTGACCCGCGAGCCGCGTGTCGCTACGCCTGGCATCGAGCGGCAGTGCGGTGGGACAGAAGGGCCTGGCCCCCGGTCCTGGCGCCAGCCCCGCGGCCATTGTTGTGGGTCGGGGACCCTCAACAATGAGGGGGGAGCGAGCGGCGAGCGCGGGCGGAGCGCTTCATAAGCCATTGACAGCACGAGACATGTGTGGGCTCGGTCCTACGGGACACCCGCCGCCCGGCGTGTGTGTGTGCGTGTGAGCCTCAACAATGATAGGAATGGCTGAAATGGCCACCGGAGGCCGATCCACCCATAGTTGAGGCTGTTCTTGAGACCCTCAACAATGGCGCAGGGGCGCCACACGGTTTCTGGTAAGGCTCTTCGGCTCCCAAGCTCCGAACGGAGCGTACTATAGCAGCCCAGGGCGAAGCCCTGGGACAGGGGGTCGCCCGGATTCAGCCCTGTAGGGGCGTACTATCGTACCCGGGCAGGATGTGCCGGCCAGAGCACATAGTACGCCCTTTCAGGGCTGACCCACCTGTCGCTCCTTTCCCAGGGCTTCGCCCTGGGCTGCTATAGTACGCCCCTGCCGGGGCTCCGGGGTAGTTCACCAGGATTGGGGGCCATGCTCGGGGGACAAAAAAACTTTGACCGGAAAGAGGGGGAGAAGTACAATATGGTGCTGCGCGGGATTTTCCGCGGCCACGCAAGAGTGGCCTGTGGAGTGAGTTTGGCCCAGATTCCTCAGGAGGCTGTGCGTGGCGATTCAGGTGCGTGCCCACCACATGGAGCTTGCGGCTGAGACGCGCGAGAGGGTCACGGAGAAGGCCGAACACCTGCGTCGGATTTTCGACGGGGTGCTGACGGTTCACGTGACGCTGGACGCTGAGAAGGAGCGGCGGTTCGTGGAGATCGTGGCGAACGTGAGCCACGGGGCGCCGGTGGTGGCGCGGGCGACGACGCTGAACCTCAATGAGGCAATCGAGCTGGCCTTCGACAAGGCGGAGGCCCAGCTCCGAAAGCATAAGGACAGGATTCGTGACCGCCGCATGCGGGAGCAGGTGCCCGAGGCGCCGGAGGAGGCCGAGGCCCCCGAAGAACCCCCCGCGAAGCCGTGACGGAGCCCGCGAGTGGCCGCCGCTACCACAACGTCCCAGACGCAACCCGTAGAGGACTCCCGCGCGCCCGGGTGGCTGGAGCAGGAGGTGGAGGTGCCGAACCCGCAGGGCATCCACGCGCGCCCGGCCACGCTCGTGGCGAAGACCGCCGCGGGATTCAGGTCGCAGGTGGTCCTGCGGCGGGACAACAAGGACATCAATGCGAAGAGCACGCTCGCGGTGCTGACGCTGGTGGCCGAGAGGGGGTCCAGGTTGCGGGTGCGGGCGTGCGGGGAGGACGCGCAGGAGGCCGTGGAGGCGGTGGCGGCACTGGTGAGGAGAGGGTTTGATGAGATGTAGACCCTCGGGCGGATGAGTGGATGAATGGATGGGTGGATGAATGTCAGGCAATCATCCAATCATCCATCCATCCAGTCATCCTCTCTGGTTGAGGCCATAGGCCGCGTTAAGAAGAGATGCCGGGATGGTGACGAAGACGGGAATAGCCGCCTGCCCTGGCGTGGCGATCGCCGAGGCGCTGCTGCTCGACAGCCGGGAGTTCCCGGTCTCGCACCGCAAGCTCCACGCCAGCGAGGTGCCGGCGGAGAAGCAGCGCTTCGAGAAGAGCGTGCAGGGGGCCATCGCCGAGATACAGGGCATCCAGAAACAGGCCGCTGGGAAGGCGGGGGGCGAATACCTGAAGATCTTCGACGCGCACATCTCGATGCTGCGCGACCCGGAGCTGCGGCGCGACGTGCTCGCGACCATGGAGGGAAGCTCCTGCACCGCCGAGCTCGCCGTCTCCACCGTCATCAGAAAGCACGAGCGGGTGTTCCTGGCCACTGAGTTCCTCAAGGACCGCGTGCGCGACCTCCGCGACGTGGAGCACGCGCTCCACCGTCACCTCCAGGGGATGAAGCGCGAGGACCTCAGCCGCGTGGAGTCGCGGGTGATCGTCGTGGCGCACGACCTTACGCCGTCGCAGACGGTGACGTTGGACAAGACGAAGGTGGTGGCTCTGGCCACGGACGCGGGCGGGCGGACCTCGCACACGGCGATCATCGCGCGGGCGCTCGGCATCCCGGCCGTCGTCGGCCTCGGCTCCCTCACCTCGGAGGTGGTAGCCGGCGACCTGTTGGTGGTGGACGGCACGGCGGGCGAGGTGGTGGTGAACCCGGACGGTCGGACGCTGGACCGCTACCAGGCGAAGGCGCGGAACATCCAGGAACGCGAGGTGCGCCTGGCACGCATCCGCACGCTCCCCGCCGAGACCACCGACGGCCACCGCGTGCACCTCTACGCGAACATCGAGTCGCCCGACGAGATAAAGGTCGCTCTCCAGCGCGGGGCTGAGGGCGTGGGCCTTTACCGCACCGAGTTCCTCTTCTTCGAGAAGGGCGCGCCGCCCACCGAGGAGGAGCACTTCGAGGCCTACCGCCGCGTGGCCGACGCCTTGGCCGGGCGGCCGCTGACCATAAGGACGTTCGACATGGGCGGCGACAAGCTGGAGCCTGGGAAGGCCTGGACCGAGAAGAACCCGTTCCTCGGCTGCCGCTCGATCCGCCTCTGCTTCCAGCGGATGGACCTCTTCCGCACGCAGTTGCGGGCTATCCTGCGGGTGTCCGCTTCCGCGCGCGCCAGCATCCTGTTCCCCATGATTTGCGACCTGCGCGAGATACGGGTCGCAAAGCGGATCGTCCACGAGACGATGGCCGAGCTCGACGAGGCGGGGGTTCCGTTCAACCGCAACATCGAGATGGGCATCATGATCGAGGTGCCGAGCGCCGCGCGGATCGCCGACCTGTTGGCGAAGGAGGTGGACTTCTTCTCGCTGGGGACGAACGACCTGGTGCAGTACACGCTGGCGGTGGACAGGGGGAACGAGCGGGTGTCACCGCTCTACCAGCCGGCGCACCCGGCGATCCTGCGGCTGGTGCGCGACGTGATTGACGTGGGGCGGCGGGCGGGGCTCCGCGTGGCCATGTGCGGCGAGATGTCGGGCGAGCTCACCTTCGCCGCGCTACTGGTGGGCATGGGCCTCGGCGAGTTCAGCGTCAGCCCGGCCGTCCTCCCGCAGGTCAAGGAGCTCATCCGCTCCATCTCCTTCGAGCAGGCGCGCGAGGTCGCCGCCGCCGCTCTGGCCTTCGAGGACTCCGAGCAGACCCTGGCGTTCCTGAAGGAGCGAACCGAGAGCGTGCTGGCAGGTAGGATGTAGTGCCGAGTGAGAGTGAGAGTGACAGTGAGGATGAAAGCGGCGGCCTCCTGGTCTTCCCCTTTCACTTTCCCTTCTCACTTTCCCTCCACTCATCCATTCATCCACTCATCCCCAGGCTGGGGAACATGGGTTCTTCGCGTCTCTTGTTCCGTTTTGCCAAGGAGGGCGATGGCAGGTATCTGTCGCACCGCGACCTGATGCGGCTCTTCGAGCGCGCGCTGCGCCGGGCGGGCCTGCCCTTGCGCATGAGCCAGGGGTTCAACCCCCACCCGAAGCTGAGCATCCTGGCCGCCCTGCCCGTGGGAGTCGAGGCGGACGACGAGGCGCTCGATGTCGAGTTCGCCTCAGAGCTCCCGGCAGCGCACGCCTTCGCGCAGTTGGCGGCACAGATGCCCAGTAGGGTACGTCTGCTCTCCGCCGAGGCGCTGCCCGAGGGCGCGCGGCCGCGGGTGGAATCGCTCGTGTATGAGGCCGAGCTGCCCGAGGGCTGCGGCATAGGGGCTGCCGAGGTCGAGCGCTTCCTGCCCCGCCCTGCGTTGCGCGCGATAAGCATCGAGGGCGGCAGGCTCCGCTTCGAGCTGGCCGCGTCGGCCGACCGTGCCACGCCGAGGGCTAAGGACGTGTTGGCGGAACTGCTCGGCGGCAAGCCGGCGGAGGCCGCGCGGGTGAAGGTGCGGCGGCTGAAAGTCAACCTCGCCATCGCCCAGAGGTGATGGAAATGCAGCGCAGGATGATCATCAACGCGCTCGAGCCGGAGGAGAGCCGGATAGCGCTCCTTGAGGACGACGTGCTCCAGGAGCTCTACCTCCAGCCCACCGCCAACGAGCAGATCCTGGGCAACATCTACAAGGCCAGGGTCGTGAACGTCGAGAAGAGCATCCAGGCGGCGTTCGTGGACATCGGCCTGCCGAAGAACGCCTTCCTGCACGTCTCGGACGTGAAGGCAGGGAGTGGCGAGAACTTCCTGCCGACCGACAGCCCGACCATGAAGCGGAGGAAGGACGACACGCCGATCCAGAACCTCCTCCAGAAGGGCCAGGAGGTGGTCGTCCAGGTCATCAAGGAGGCCATCGGCAACAAGGGGCCGAGCGTGACCACTTACCTGAGCATCCCGGGGCGCTCGCTCGTCATGATGCCGGGGGTGGTCCACTACGGGGTGTCGCGGAAGATCGCCGACGAGGCGGAGCGTGACCGCCTGCGGAAGCTCCTCGACGAGCTGGCGCTGCCCAAGAACATGGGCTTCATCGTCCGCACCGCGGGGGCCAATGCGCGCAAGGCGGACCTCCAGCGCGACCTCCGCTACCTCACCCGACTCTGGTCCGCCGTCGAGGAGCACATCCACCTCAGCCAGCCGCCCGCACTCGCCTACCAGGAGAGCGACATCGTGCTGCGCTGCATGCGCGACGTGTTCGGCTCCGACATCAAGGAGATCGTGATCGACTCGGAGGACACCTGCCGCCAGGTCTCCGAGTTCCTCCAGATGGTCTCGCCGGGCCACCACAACCTCGTGAAGCACTACCGCGGCGCCGCGCCCATCTTCGACCACTACCAGATCGAGCAGGAAATCCAACGCACGTTCCAGAATGTCGTGCCTCTCAAGAGCGGCGGCTCCATCGTGATTGACCAGACCGAGGCTCTGGTTGCGATAGACGTGAACTCGGGGCGCTACACCCACGAGTCGGACATCGAGGAGACGGCGTTCCGCACGAACGTGGATGCGGCGCAGGAGGCGGCGCGGCAGCTCAGGCTCCGCGACCTCGGCGGCGTCATCGTGATTGACTTCATAGACATGCGCCTCGAGAAGCACCGCCGCGAGGTCGAGAAGGTCATGACCGCCGAGCTCAAGCGCGACCGTGCCCGGAGCCGCGTGCTCCGCATGTCGCGCTTCGGCCTGATGCAGATAACGCGGCAGCGGGTGCGCCAGGGCACGAAGCTGGCGCTCTACGACCGCTGCCCCGCCTGCACCGGCTCGGGCCTCGTCCGCAGCGTCGCCAGCCTCGTCCCCCACGTCATGCGCCAGGTGCGCCTCGCGCTCTCGAAGAAGGACGCCGAGGCCGTCGAGGTCAGCAGCCACCCCAACGTGGTGGACCAGCTCTCGAACGCCAAGCGCCACGACCTGGCGCGCCTCGAAGACCAGGCCCGAGCGAAGATTCGCATCCTGAGCCGGCCCGACTTCCGGCCCGGACAGGTCCAGGTCGTCTCCGTCCTGAAGGACGGCAAGAAGCTGACGCTTTAGATCATTTGGTTGTGACTCGTGCGCGCTTTGCGCGCATGTCAGCGAGGATGAATGGATGAATGTATGAATGTATGAATGTATGGGTGGATGAATGCCAGGCAATCATCCATTCATCCATCCAATCATCCCCTTTGTTTGCGCCCGCAAGACGCCTTAAGTCCTCTTGTTGCGGCCGACAGCCGTGCTAGAATGGAAGGAGAACATCACAGTGTACGCGGTCATCGAGACGGGTGGGAAGCAGTACAAGGTGTCGCCCGGCGACACCATCGAGGTTGAGCTGTTGGCGGACGCGGCGGGCGAGCCGGTGGAGTTCGACCGCGTGCTCTTCTACAGCGACGGGGCGGACGTCCGCTGCGGCGCGCCCACGGTGCCAAGCGTCCGAGTCGTCGGCTCCGTCGTCGCTCACCACAAGGGCGACAAGGTGGTCGTCGGCAAGTTCCGCCGCCGCACCGGCTACCGCCGCAAGAAGGGCCACCGCCAGTTGCTCACGCGCGTCGCCGTCGAGAAAATCGTCGCCAGTTGACACCAACGGGTCTGAGCGCAATAATCGAGTTTGTAGTGCGGGCTTTAGCCCGTCCCCTTCGGAGACGGCCTGAAGGCCGCACTACGAACGTCCAGATTGAAGAAAAGGAGATTCTCGATGGCACACAAGAAAGGCCAGGGCTCGTCGAGGAACGGACGCGACAGTTGCCCCCAGAACCGCGGCGTGAAGCGTTTCGGCGGCCAGCTCGTCAGCGCCGGCACCATCATCGTCCGGCAGTGCGGCACGCACTTCAAGCCGGGCTTCAACGTCGGGATAGGCACCGACCACACCCTCTTCGCCAAGGCCGCCGGCCGAGTCCAGTTCGGCGCAGGGCGCAAGGTCCACGTCCTCCAAGCCTGATGCCCGCGTTTGGAGTGCGGGCTTCAGCCCGTGTCGTGCCATGTTCATTGACGAGGCATCCCTCCTGGTGAAGGGCGGCGATGGCGGCCACGGCTGCGTGAGCTTCCGCAGGGAGAAATACGTCCCTCGCGGCGGCCCAGACGGCGGCGACGGGGGCGATGGCGGCAGCGTGTCGCTCCTCGCCGACCCCGCCATTGACACCCTCTACGAGCTGACGTTCCGCCACCAGTTCGCCGCCGGCAGCGGCCGCCCAGGCCAGGGCAAGAACAAGACCGGCGCCAGCGGCGAGGACCTCGTCGTCAGAGTCCCCGTCGGCACCCTCGTCTTCGATGCCGCCACCGGCCTCCTCCTCCGCGACCTGGACAAGCCGGGCGAGAGCGTCTGCGTCGCCACGGGCGGCCGCGGCGGACGCGGCAACAAGCACTTCAGCAGCCCGACCAACCGCGCCCCACGCCAGGCCGAGCAGGGCCAGGCGGGGCAGGAGCGCAAGCTGCGCCTCGAACTCAAGCTCCTCGCCGACGTCGGCCTCGTCGGACTCCCCAACGCCGGGAAGTCCACCCTCATCACCCGCGTGTCCAACGCGCGCCCGAAGATCGCCAACTACCCGTTCACCACCCGCTACCCGTGCCTGGGGATAGCGGACGTCGGCGGCTACCGCCGTCTGGTCGTCGCCGACATCCCCGGCCTCATCGAGGGCGCACACGACGGCCACGGCCTCGGCATCGAGTTCCTCCGCCACATCGAGCGCACCCGCGTCATCCTCCACGTCCTCGACGCCGCGGGCGTGGACGGCACTCCGCCCATCGAGGCCTACCACGTCCTCCGCAAAGAGCTCTCCCTCTACCCCTGCGCCGCCGCGGCGGATAGCGGCTTGAAATCCGAAATCCGAAATCCGAAATCCGCGATCGCTTCACTGGCCGAGCGCCCCCACATCGTGGCGGCCAACAAGATCGACCTCCCCGAGGGCCGTGCCACCCTCGACGAGTTGCGCTCCGCGCTCCCCGTCGAGGTCATCCCCATCTCCGCGGCCACGGGCGAGGGCCTTCCGGCCCTCCTTGCCGCCCTCAGCCGAATGGTGGATGCCCTTCCGGCGAAGGAGCTCGGATGAAGGCATGCGAGTGTGGGGATCCCACACTGTTCTCAACAAGGCTGTGACCAGGAGTGAGTTCAACGGGTCCGGAACCCACGGGAGAGGGAAAGGAGATGGCGATGGGGACACGGTTGGTGGCGCTTGTGGCGGCTCTGGGAGTGGCGGCTGTGGCCACCGCGGGGGCCAGGTTCCCGAAGGCCAAGGCGCGCGAGCGCGAGCAGCGCGAGCGCATCCGCGACGGCCTCCAGGACCACTCGGTCACGCCCGCCGAGGCGGCTCGCCTGCGCCAGGACCAGTTGCGCATCCACGAGATGGCCAAGGACTTCGCCGCCGACGGCGTGGTGACTCCGGCCGAGCGGCTCAAGCTCGAGGCGGCCCAGGACGCTGCCAGCGCCCACATCGCCCGCGAGCGTCACGACCCCCAGGGCGCCAAAGGCCCGGCACGCAACTGGCGGGTCTGGGACCCCGTGGTCAACGTGCGGCAGTCCAACCAGCACCTTCGCATCGCCCAGGGCATCGCCTCCGGCGCACTCACCGCCGACGAGGCAGGCGAGCTCATCTCGATGGAGGCCAAGATACGCGCGATGGAGCAGGCGATGAAGGCCGACGGCGTGCTCACCCTGGCCGAGCGCAAACAGCTCCACGCCGCACTCACCGCCGCCAGCGCCGCAATCTTCACCTTCAAGCACGACGACGACCCCGTCCACCGCCCGCGCCGCGTCATCGTCCAGCTCATTGACGGCGACAAGTTCACCCGCGCCGACGCGCGGGAGCTCCTCGCCCAGCTCTGCCGCCTCCTCGAAACCGTGCGCCTCCTCGGCGGCCCGGGCATCGGCCCAGAGCGCCGCACCGTCCTCGAAAAGGAGTTCGCCGCCCTCGCCTCACAGCTCTTCGACTAGCGCCCCTCCCCAGGCCTGCCACACCTTCCGGGCCGGCTGCCCCCGTGCGGCCGGCCCTTACTTTCCGGGCATGGGCCGCCTTTGGCCCCGCAAGCGTGGCCCTTCGTACGGCGCGTGGCGAAACGATAATTGCAGAGTCATATGACTCTGCAATTATCTCCCCAACGCTCACCCATAGCCACAGATCGGCGATTCCTCACTTCCCGCTGAGCCCCTCCCTGCTGCCAGCGACCAACTCCCCGCGCGCCGCCCTGACTGCCCCAACCAGTGCGTCCCCGGGAACAGTCGCACCCACCTCACTTCAGGAAAACCCCGACCAGCACCGTGGAGAGCGCGGGGCAGTAGGTGATGAGGAGCAAGGCGGCAGTCTCCGCCAGGATGAACGGGACAGCGGCACGCGCGACCCGCTCCAGCGGCTGACGCGAGATGCCGCAGGCCACGAAGAGATTCACCCCCACCGGCGGCGTCACTTGCCCGATCGCCAGGTTCACCACCATGATCACCCCGAAGTGCAGGGGCGAGACGCCCATCTGTTTCACCACGGGCAGCAGGATCGGCACGAAGATGTAGTAGATCGAGATCGCGTCAATCAGGCAGCCCGCCACGAGGAGCGCAGCGTTGATGAACAGGAGCATGAGCCAGCGTGGCACCGCCGCACGGCTCAGCCACCGCACGGCGGCGGCCGTCACCCCCTGGTCGTCGAGCACCCAGGCGAAGAGCGACGCGCAGGCCACGATGACGAGCACCTGCGACGACACGACCGCCCCCTCCCTGAAGATGCCCATCAGGTCGCGCAGCCTTATGTCGCGGTAGAAGACCAGGTCAACCAGGAGCGCGTAGGCCACGGCCACGGCGGCGACCCGCGTGGGGCTCGAGAAGCCGCCGTAGATGCACACGAGGATGACCACGGGCGCCGCCAGCCCCGGCAGCGCGGCCACGAATGCCCGCCAGAGCTCGCCCCTGGC
The DNA here is from genome assembly GCA_016872875.1 of Planctomycetota bacterium. The sequence goes on from VGYW01000033.1 coordinate 29,117, forward strand.
CGCCCGCTGCGCGCCGCTGCCGTAGCCGCGCCGCCACGACGCCACGGCCAAGCAGCCGATGAGCGCCGCCCCCACCACGACGCCCGGCACCACGCCCGCCACGAAGAGCCGCAGCACGTTCTCCCCCGCCAGCAGCCCGTAGATGACCATCGCAATCGAGGGCGGGATGATGATGCCCAGCCCGCCGCTGGCCGCCAGGAGCGCCGCCGCGAAGCCGCGGTCGTAGCCGTTCTCGCCCAGCGCGGGGATGAGCAGCGTGCCGATCGCCGCCACCGTGGCCGGCCCTGAGCCCGACATGGCCGCGAAGAACATGCACGCGAGCACCGCCACCACCCCCAGCCCGCCCGGCACTCGCCCCACCACCAGGCGGGCCAGGCGCACCAGCCGGCTCGCCACGCCGCTGCGCGAGAAGGCCAGGCCCGCCACGATGAACAGCGGCACCGCCATCAGCGCCTCGTGCATCAGCGAGCCAGTCACCTGGTGCGCCAGCACCCCGAGCCCCTGGCTCGGCATGAACACCAGAATCGTCGCCAGCGCCGAGAGGCCGAGGCTGAAGGCGATCGGCACCTCAAGGAACGCGAGGAGGGCAAAGAGGCCGATGAGCGTTGCTGTTACCGCAGCCGGCATGCAATCTCCGAGGCAACCCCGGACGCGTGACGCGTGAGAAGAGCCCGACGGGTCCGCTATCTTTCCTGATCACGCGTCACGCGTCACGCGTCAGGTCTGCTTCCTTGCGTTTCCGGCGCCATGCCTGCGCCGCGCGCAGACACGAAAGCGCCGCGGCGAGCGGCACCACGAGCGCCACGGCCCAGTCGGGGCACCAGCCGAGCCAGCCGCGGTTCTGCCATTTCATCAGGCCATAGCAGTGCTTCGCCGCGGACAAGGACAGCGCGGCGAAGAAGGCCAGCGCCGCGATGAGCGACACGGCGCGCAGCACTCCCCTCCCCCGCTCTGACACGATGCGGCTGAGGAGCCCGAGGCTGAGGTGCGCGCTCCGCGCGGTTGCCGCACTGATGCCCAGGATCGTGGCCACGAAGAAGAGGGCAAGGACGACTGGCGGGAGCGGCGAAGCCAGGGCCGGCGCAAGGCGGGCGAGGACCAGTTGCGCGAGGATCAGGAGCGTGACCGCGGCGAGGAGGATGCCCGCAAGGTATTCCTCAGCGTCTTTCAGGAAGCGCATTCGGTGATCCTGATCGTCCTCGTCCTCGTCCCTCGTCCTCGATTCCTCTCGCCCGAGGGCAACGAGAAGAGTCGAGGACGAAGGACGAGGACGAGGGACGAGGACGATTGAAGAGGGGTCAGGGCTTCTGAGGCGCCTCCTCATCATCGGGCGGAGCCTTGGCCTTCTCGATGGCATCCTTGACCGCCTTCTCGAAGCGGTCGAGGAGCTCTTTGCCCGCGGTCTTTTCGAAGAATGGCCGCAGGACAGGTTGGGCGGCGAGCTTGAAGGCGTCCCTCTCGACCTCGGTGAGGCGCACGACGCGCATCCCCTCGGCCTCGAGCTTGTTGGGCAGCACCCGGTCGGCCTCGGCCACGAGCTGCCGCTGGAACTTCATTGCCTCGCGGGCGCACTCTCGAAGCAGCTTCTGGTCGGCACCGGACAGCGTGTACCACAGGTCACGATTCACGCACAGCACAATTGGGTCATAGACGAAGTCACAGATCGTCAGGTGTCTCTGGACGGTGTAGAGCTTGGCGGCGAAGATGACGGGGAGCGGGTTCTCCTGGCCGTGGAGCTCGCTGCGTTCGAGGGCGAGGTAGAGGTCGCCGAAGTTCATCTGGTGGGTCGTCGCCTCGAAGGGTCTGAAGAGCTCAGGCGGGAGGCCCTGGGGGATGCGTATCCGCAGCCCTTTCAGGTCGCTTGGCAGGCGTATCGGATGCTGGTTGTTCGTGATCTGCCGGAAGCCGTTCGCACCGTAAGCCAGGCCAACCAGGTTCTTCTCGCGGAGCGAGTCCAGCATCTCCTCCCCCACCGGCCCGTCGCACACCGCGTTCGCCGTCGCGTGGTCGGGAAAGAGCCACGGGTAGCAGAAGACCGTCCACCTGGGGTCAAGGGTGGAAAGGAGGATCGAGGACTCGAGCGAGGCCTCGAGGTCGCCCTGCTGGACCGTCTGGAGCTCGGTGGTCTGGTTGCGGCCCGAGCGGGTGGCGTTGGGGATGACTTGGACGGTGTAGCGTCCGTTCGTTCGTGCCTCGACGAGTTGCTTCCACTTCACGGCGCCCTTGAACCACTCGGAGGAGTCGCCGAGGATGAGGCTCAAGCGGATACGTCTCCCCTCCCCTGCCCCATCGCCGCAGCCGGACATCGCGAGCACCAAGGCCAGAAGCGTTGCGAGCATGAGCTTGGGCCGCCAGGAAGTCATTGGCGCGCCTCCACAAGGCGGAGGATGAGGTCCACGGCATCGGCTAGGCTCGCGGCCGCGTGGTGTGCCCGCGCGGATTCGGCCTCGACGCCCTGGCCGCTGCGGACGAAGATGGTGGTGCAGCCGCGGGCGCGGCCGGCCTCGATGTCGCGCTCCGCGTCGCCCACCAGGAAGGCCTGCTCGGGCCTGATGGCCAGCTCGCGCGCCGCCTCGTCAATCAGCCCTGGCTTGGGCTTCCGGCAGGGACAGTCCATCACCTTGGGGTGTGGGCACATGTAAACGCCCGCGATCCAGCCGCCCTCTGCGGCCACGGCCCCGATCATTCGGGCGTTGATCTCCTCGATCTCCGCCAGCGGCGCCAGGCCGCGGCCCACGCACGACTGGTTCGTGATGACGGCCACCGTGAAGCCGTGCTCCCGCAGCCGACGCAAGGCGTCCAGCGCCCCTGGGATGAAGCGGAACTCCGCCCAGTGGAACACCCAGCTCCCCTTGGGTGGCGACTCGTTGATCACCCCGTCGCGGTCGAGGAACACCACGCGGTCGTGCTGCTTCGTTGATTTCGCGTCCATCGTCCGGTATTATAGCCGCGCCGCCAACAAAGGCAAGGAACAAGACGGTGTTAGGTGTTAGGAGTTGGGGGTGAGGAGCCAAGGGCACAGGGTTCTTCTCTGTACCCCAACACCGAGCACCTAACACCTAACACTACAACGCTAAAAAAGGCCTAAAGTTTTCGAGGATTTCCCCGATTAAGTACTCCGGGGGGACTGTTTTCAGGCCAGAGAGCCCCGGAGAGAACGACCATGGATGCACGGCGTCTGAA
>VGYW01000034.1 GCA_016872875.1 Planctomycetota bacterium
CGCTCGGCGAGGGGGTAGGGGCTGTTGAAGTACGTGCGAGGCCAGCCCTCGGTCTCAGGGAAGCAGACCTCTGGCGTGTAGCGGACGAGCGGCTCCTGGCCCTCGGTGCACATCTGGTTGTCGAGGAGGCAGATGGAGCCTGCGGTGAAGGCGTGGTGGGCGGAGGCGGTGAAGAGGAGCTTGTGCGAGCCGGGCACCGCCCTCGCCTCGAAGACGCAGTGCGGGCTGCGGGTGAAGTTCTTGTAGACAAGGTTCGGCATCGTGCCGTCGGGGCGGGTGGACCAGAGGCTCATGAAGGCGTTGTTGTGGCGGTCCACGTAGTCCCAACGGGCGAAGAGGATGCGGCCGTCGGGCGCGACGGAGGGGGTCCACTCGAAGTTCTCGAAGGCCGAGATCGCCTTGAGGTTCGAGCCGTCGGGGTTCATGATGTGGAGTGTGTAGACGGCGACTGGGCGGCTCTTGCCGCCGCCGCAGCGGACGTAGCTGTCGGGGAGGAACTCGTCAGCGAGGGTCTTTGCGGCACTCTCGACGCCACAGACGAGGTCCTGGCCGCGGCGGGTGGAGAGGAAGCAGATGCGGCCGTCGGGCAGGTAGCGGGGGTCGAAGTCGTCGTAGCGGCCCTTCGTGAGCTGGCGGAGGCCGGAGCCGTCGGCGTTGATCTCGTAGATGTGGTATTTCATGTCGTCGGGCAGGTTCTTCTTGTCGGTCTTGTCGCCGAGGCCCTGGCTGTTGGGGTAAAAGCGGCAGTAAGCGAAAACGAGCTTTTTGGCATCGTAGGAGAGGTCGGGCCGCAGGAAGCTGCCCTGGGGCAGTTCGGGCGTGATGCTGGCGAGCTGCGGCTCGGCAGCCTTGAGGCCGCTGAGGAGGAACAGGCCGCCGCCGGGGCGCGACCAGTGGCCGTAGTTCTGGTCGGACATGTGGCTGTAGACGCCCGGCGCCCGCTTGGCGAAGAGCAGGCAGTCGAAGCCCAGGAGCGGGTTGGCGAGTGCGAGGCGTCGTACCGCCCAGCGGAGCTCCAGGTAGGCGGCCTTCGCGGCCTCCGGCGTGGCGTCCTTAGGCAGGGCCTCGATCTTCTTGGCCACCGCCTCGAGGTCCCCCGCCAGTTTCCTGATCTCGGTGGCACAGGCATCTTGCCTGTGGGCCACAGGCTGGAAGCCTGTGCCACCATCCACCATGCACAGCAGGTCGGCGGCGAGCTTGCGGCCGCGCTCGAGCACGATGGCGAAGGGGTAGACCTTGGGCGGCTCAGCGGCCGCCACGGCCGCAGGGGGCGCGGGGGCGGGCTTGCCGTGCGGCTCGGACCATTGGCTCACCGACGACTGGTCGGCGGCCTTGCCGAGGGCGACGTTCCGCTTCGGGTCGGCGGCGGCGAAGACCTCCACCTCGTCGAGATGCAAGTAGATGGTGCCCTGGAGGGTCAGGCGGACGAAGCGCGCGGCCTTGCCCTCGAGCTTGACCTCAAGCGGCTTCTTGTCGGGAGCGCCCCCGAAGGGCGTGCCGTTGTGCTGGTAGGCCTGTTGCCAGGCCTTCGCGTCGTCCGAGAGGAGCAGGAGGATGCGGTTGTTGCGTTCGCCGCAGGAGTCGCAGCGGTTCCAGAGCACCGCGCGGCCGAGGGCGACCTTTTCGCCGAGGTCAACCTGCCACCAGGGGTTCGGCTCGCTCTGCGTGTGGAAGCCCCACTTGCCATCCTTCACCCCGTCCACGCCGCCGAGGGCATCCTGCTTCGTCGTCACATTGGCTGCGGCGGCGCGGGGCGCCGCCTGTGGCCGCCCCTTCACCCCCGTCCGCACCGCGTCCTGCACCTCCCAATCGGCCTCCACCGCCTTCCTGAACCCCTCCGCCTCGAGCTTCTCGACGGCACCACCAAACGCGGTGAGCGACAACGGTAATGTGAAGAGGAGGAACAAACGACGCACGGCGTTTCTCCTGCTGCGGCCCAGGTGGCTACGGGTGGTCCCAGACCCCTTTATCAAACCACAACGCAGGCCAAATATCAACCCAAGAATGGGCAAGCTCGCCCGGCAAGTCCGACGTCCCGTCCGGCTGGCGCTACACGACTCTCAGCCCAATGTGCGGAGCCATGAGATCGAAGTCCCTGTCATGATGGATGATCTCCAGGCCGTTCTCGGCGCAGAAGGTGCCGATGAGAACGTCAATCGTCTTGCGAATGGTGACTCCGCGCGAGCGTAGGAGGCGGTAGTTCTCCGCCGACTTCTCCGCGATGGCGAAGCCGACCATCTCGAACTGAGGCAAGGCCAGGAGCAGCGCGGACACCTCCTGCCGCCGTTGAGGGCTGTACACCCCCTGCATGACCTCGCAATAGACGAGGTCCCCAATCCCCACAAGGTCCCCGGCGAGGCAGCTCGCGACTTTGTCCGCTACGGCGGGCTCCCCGTCCTCCAAGTACTCGATCCAAGCCGACGTGTCCACGATCACCATGGGCGCTCAATCCCTCCGCATTTCCTCGAGGTTGCCTTCCCATCGCACCTTGCCCCTCAGACGGAGGAGCTTCTGCTGAGCGTTCAGTTGCACCAGAAGCCGCAACCCTGCCTCGATAGCTGACTTCTTGGTGCGATAGCCGCCCGACTCCACCGCGCGGGCGACCAGTTCATCGTCCAAAACCACATTCGTTCGCATTGGCCACCTCCTTCATGTGTATATATGATACACATCGGGACGGCACAGATCAAGAATGCCCGATGGTCCCCTTTCCTGTCGCATCATCGCCATGGGGGTGCGAATCTAAGTCCAGTTCTCGATAGCGAGGCCATCAACGTGTTGGAAGTCCGGATCGCTCGACACGAGGGTCAGGCCAAGTGCGCGGGCGGTGGCTGCCAGCCAGATGTCGTTGGTCTCGATTGGCTTCCCCTTGCGCCGCAGCATGGCGAAGACTCTGGCGAATTCCTCGGCAATGTCCGAGGTCACCAACAGAATCTCGGTTGCAGCAGCGACAGCCTCCTCATAGAGGGAGAGGAGTTCCGCTCGCCGCTTCTCGCTCTGGACGAGCTCGACCCCGCCCAGCAGTTCCGCCTGGGAGATGACCGACATGAGAATCGAGTCTTCCTCTTGCAGCCGGCGGACGCGAGCCAGGACGGCCGGGCGCCTCTCTTGAAGGTAGCTCCAGTGATTCGTGTCCAGCAAGTACCTCACTGGGTCCCGTTCCCCCAGAGCCCGGGATCAATGCGCCTTATCTCGGCCGCCCCCTTGCGGATCAGCTCCGCTTCCTCGTGGGTGAGGGTGCCGGCGAGCTTGAGGACGGCCGTTGGAGAGCCCCTTCGCGGAACCGTCTCGCGCGTCAGAGTGACCTGCACGCGGCTCCCCTCCGGGAAGGGGGGTCGTTCGTCCAGCTCTATGAGATTGCCCTTCACGGTCCCGCTATAGCTCATTGCGGTTCGCCTCCTGCGGCTGCAACGCCCCCATCCAATCTGCCTCTCCCACCGCAATTGTACGCCTTGCGCCGTCGGGAAGTCAACTGCCCGAATCACCGGCGTTCGGCCAGGAGGGGGGCGAGGCGCTGGCGGAAGGCGGCCAGGGCAGCCTCTTGCTCGGGGCTGAAATGGCCCTGACGCTGGGCGTAGGTGTCCATCCAGGTGATGAGGCGCTCCCAGGCGTCGGGGTCGAGCTTGGCGTCCTTGTGGCCCTTGCGGAGGTGGGCGAGGATGGGGCTGGTGAGGGCGGCGCCCTTGCCGGGGTCGGACTGGCTCTTGCCGTAGTAGCCGCGGACGTGGGCGTAGAGGCTCGGGCCGCCGTAGTTGACAAGGAGGCCGTAGGACTTGGCGGGCGTGAGGTCGAGCTTGGCCACAGCCTTGGGGTCGCCGCCGGGCGCGTGGCAACGGACGCAGTGCTTGTCGAGGACGGGCTGGACCAGCTTGTCGTAGCGGAGGGGCCAGGAGCCCTCGGGGCCGGGCGTGATGGGCGCGGGGGGCCGCGCGGCGGCGGAGGCCAGGACGTTCGGCGCAGCCTCCTGCCGCTGCTCGTGGCAGCCTATGCACGAGACGGTGTGGCCGGGCTGCACGCTGGTGATCGTGCGCATCGTCTGGATCGCCAGGCCATCGGCGTCGAGGGCCTGGAGGAAGAGGTTGACGCCTGCGGGAACTTTGAAGTGCGCCGAGCCGTCGGCCTCGACGGGCACGGTGCCGAGGACGCACTTGCCGGGGTCGTCGGCGGTCGCCCCGAGGTTCGGGGTGTTCATATGCGGCTGGGTCTTCGCGGGGACGCCGACGAGGCGCAGGCGCTTCACGGAGCCTGGGGCAATGCCCGTGAGGCCGCGGTAGACGTCGAGGACGAGGAAGCGCCCCTCGGGGTTCGCCCTGTCATCGCCCACGGCGAGGGCCAGTTCGTGAGGCTTGGGCCGTGGGCGAAGCGGGAGCGGGCAGGTGCAGGCGATCTCGGGGTCGCGGTAGATGAGCTCCAGGTTGCCGAAGGCGTCGAAGAGGTAAAGCCCCGTGCCGTTCGGCTGATGCGGTTGGATGGGCTTGGGGCACCAGGCCACAAGGTGGTAGCGCTCCGAGAGCGGATAGGGGTTGGCGAAGTAGTTGGAGGGCCAGCCCTCGCTTTCGGGGAAGCAGACGTCGGGCGTGAGGCGGGTGATGGGGGGCGTCTCCTCCGTGCCGCGGCTGGGGTCGAGGAGGCACAGCGAGCCGGCCGTGATCGCGTGGTGGGCGGAGGCGGTGAAGATGAGCTTGTGGGAGCCTGGGATGGCGCGGGCCTCGAAGACGCAGTGGGGGTTGCGCGTGAAGCCGCCATAGACCAGGTTCGGCAGCCCGCCGTCGGGGTGGACCGACCAGAGCTTCATGAAGGGCATGTTGTGGCGGTCAACGTAGTCCCAGCGGGCGTAAAGGATGCGGCCGTCGTGGGCGACCGAGGGGGTCCACTCGAAGCTCTCGAAGGGCGAGATGGCCACCAGGTCCGTGCCGTCGGGGTCCATGCGGTGGAGGGTGTAGACGGCAACGGGGCGGGCGTTGTCGCCGCCGCAGCGGACGTAGCTGTCGGGCAGATACGGGTTCTCCAGCGTGGCCTGGGCGCTCCCCTTGCCGCACTGGAAGGCCTGGCCGCGGCGGGTGGAGAGGAAGGCGATCCGCCCGTCGGGCAGGTAGCGGGGGTCGAAGTCGTCGTAGCAGCCGCGCGTCAGTTGCCGCAGCCCGGTGCCGTCAACGCCGATCTCGTAGACGTGGTAGAAGGCGTCCTCGGGGATCGACTTCTTGTCCACCTTGTTCGGGTTGCCCGCGGTCTTGGCATACCAGTGGCAGTAGGCGAAGAGGATGCGCTTGCCATCGTAGGAGAGGTCGGGCTGCATGAAGCTGCCCACCGGCATATCCGGTGTGAGGCAGCGGGCCTGCGGCTCCTCGCCCTTCATCCCAGTGAGGACGAAGACCCCGCCGCCGGGCACCGACCACCAGCCGTAGTGCTGGTCGGACATGTGGCTGAACGAGCAGGGCTTCTTCTTCGTGAAGACCAGCCCGTTGAAGTCGAGCAGCGGGTTGGCGAAGGCCAGGCGGCGGACCGCCCACCGAAGCTCCAGGTACGCCGCCTTCACCGCCTCGGGCGAGGCATCCTTCGGCAGCGCCTCCACCTTCTTAGCCACCGCCTCGAGCTCCCTAATCCTGGTGGCACAGGCATCTTGCCTGTGGCCCACAGGCTGGAAGCCTGTGCCACCATCAACCATGCCCAACAGGTCGGCGGCGAGCTTGCGGCCGCGCTCGAGCGCGAGGGCGAAGGGATAGCTTGGCCTCTCGCCCGGCCGCGGCACGTCGTGGGTGACTGACCACTGGCTCACGGACGACTGGTCAGCGGGGCAGCCCAGCGCGATGTTCTTCTTCGGGTCCGCCGTTCCGTAGACCTCCACCTCGTCGAGATGAAAGTAGCCCTTGTGCGCAAGCTGGAGCCTAACGAAGCGTGCGCCCTTGCCCTCGAGCTTCACTGAGAGCGGCTCGCCGAAGCCGATGCCGCCGAAGGCCGGCTTCCCCGCGTGGCGGTAGACCGTCTCCCACGCCTTGCCGTCTTGCGACAGCAGGAGGTCGGTGTTGCGGTTGCGTTCGGGGCAGCCGGCATCGCAGCGGTTGAACACCACTACGCGGTCGAGCGCCATGCTCTGGCCCAGGTCCACGTGCCACCAGGGCGGGTTATCCTCGCCCGTGTGGAAGGCCCATTTCCCATCCTTCTTCCCGTCCACAGCGCCCGCGGCATCCTCCCGCGTCGTGACCGCGGGGCCAGCCTTGAAGGCCGCCCCCCGCACCCTGTCCTGCGTCAGCCAATCCGCCTCCACCGCTTCGCGGAATGTAGCCGCGGCCTGTTTCTCGGTTTGCGCCGCCCATGTTGCGAGGACAGGGACAGAGGCGAGCAGGCACGCTAACTTCCACATGGGGGACTTCCTGAAGAGACCGGAATGGCGCCGCCAAGTTCGTCAACAGTCTATGAAACCACAAGACGGGCCGGATATCAACCTGCATCAGGCGGAGAACGCGCCCACCGCGGCATCGAGGCGGCCAAGGTCCTCGGCGGAGTGGCAGGCGCGGGCCGCGCTGCGGAGCAGGTTGGCTCGCGGCTCGGACGGATAGCTGGCGTAGCGGATGACGATGCCCTGCGACTCGAAGTGCGTGGCCACGCGCTCTGCCTCGGCAGCGTCCCGCAGGGCCATGGCGATGATGGGCGTCTGGTCCGAGACCACCCTGATGCCGTGGGAGGCGAGAATGCTCCTCATTCGCCCCGCGTTCGCCTCCATTCGCGCACGGCGTTCTGGCTCAGAACGGACGATTCGGAGGCCCTCGGTGCAGGCGGCGACTATCGGCATGGGCGAGGGCGTGGCGCCCGCGGAGCCGCGCTGAAGCCTTTCCATCAGGGCCTTGCGTCCCACGAAGAAGCCGCCGCCCGCGCCCAGGGCCTTGCTCATCGAGCCGAGAATCGTCGCCTCGTTGGGCGGGAGGCCGAAGAGCTCGCGCACCCCGCGGCCGCTCGGCCCCAGGGCGAAGACGCCGTGGGCGTCGTCAATCAGAAGCTCGGCCCCTGCCCGCCGCGCCAGCTCCGCGAGCGCGCCCACGGGCGCCACCTCGCCGCTGATCCCGAAGACCCCATCGCTTGCGACGACGGGCGGCGGCCCCGCGTGGCTGCCCAGTTGCCTCTCCAGGTCATCCGCATCCAGGTGGCGGAAGGTGCGGACCTCCAGCCCTGCGGCCCGCATGCCCTGGAAGAGATTTGCGTGGGAGAACTCGTCGCAGAAGACCGTTCGGGCCTGCTCCGCAATCGCTTTGAAGTAGACGAGTCCGCCCAGGTAGGCAGCGGGTAGCAGGCAGGCCTCTTCGGTGCCGAAGAAGCCTGCGAGGTCGGCCTCAAGGCGTTTGTGAAGCTCGCTCCAGCCCAGGAAGAAGCGTCCGCTCGTCGGGCTTATCCCATGTGCCCTGGCCGCCCGGCACGCCGCCTCGGCCAGCCGCGGCTCCCGTGCCAGCCCCAGATAGTCGTTCCCCGCGAAGAGCACGCGTTCCATAGTCTAGGGATTCAGCAGGCGGACGAAGCCTTCCTGCGCGAAGTGAACGTCGGTGGACAATGCCTCAATGATGCCGCGCCTGCGCATCAGAATGAAGCTCACCGCGTCACAAAGGGAGTAGGTCTTGTCAGGCCTGGCTCGGAGAAAGGCCAAGGCAGTCTGGTGGAGGGAGCGGTCTACCCAGATGATCTCGACACCCGGATTGTCCATGAGCCGTGAAGCAAACGCGAGAGAGCGCTTGCGATTCAGGCGTCGAGTGTGACAGAGCGGGATGAACTCGGCCAACACGTAGTTGTGGGTAATGAGCAGATCGGCCGAGCCCATCAGCACAGAGGCATCCTCGTGTCGATCATCGCCCTCATCGAAGTAGCACAGGAGCCCGGATGTGTCGAGGAACATCACCTCTCCTCCTCATGAGTGCTGCCATACTCCCGCGCGAGGTCGGCGTCAATCCGGTCGTTGTCCGCCGAATGGGGGTCACCGCTGTTGACAGCTCCACAGAACTCCCGAAGCCGTTTCAGCCCGGCGCGGCGCTCCCTCTTCGAAGGCTTCGGCTTGCGGCGCTCCGCGGCCTGCTTGGCGAGCCACTCCAGGGCCACGTCCTCGACGGTACAGTGGTCATCTGCTGCCATCACCTGGAAGGCTTCGTAGAGATCGTCCGGGATTTCGAACGTCAACGTCTTCATCGGCCTGCTCCTTGCATTGCGACCGCTACGCCACGCCAATATAGTAGACCTTGCGCGAAGGGATGTCAAGCACCCGGCGGCCGCCAGAGCGCTATCCCTTCAGCCCCTCGAGCTTGGGATCAACCTTGCGGTTCTCCTTGAGCATTTCGTCCCAGGTGAGGGGCGTGCCCTTGTAGGCGGCCTCGCGGCCGAGGATGCAAGTGAGGTTCGAGCGGACGCTCGGGGCGACCGTTTCGTTGGCGAAGTTGCCCTCGGTGATCGCCTTGTGGAAGTCCTTGATGTTCTGGATGCAGCCCTCGGTGAAGATGGGGCCGGTGTTGCCGCCGGCATAGGACTTCTGGCCCCGGACGTAGACCCTTCCGCCATATTGCGCCTCGGACGAGCCCCTCTGGCCGAAGACGCGGCACATGATCGTGTCGTAGCCCTGCGTGCACTGGGTGGAGCTGAAGTCGATCACGATGTCGTTCGGGCAGTAGTAGAGGACGGCGAAGTGGTCCCAGCACGTGCCCTTGTGGGTGTGGAGGGCGTTGCCGCCGGTGCCCACCGCCTTGATGGGGTTCGCGTTGAGGAACCAGGTGGCGATGTCGAGGGCGTGGATGTTCTGCTCGACGATGATGTCGCCCGAAAAATCCTTGTCGGAGAACCATGCCCGCAGGCGCGCCTCGGCGCTCTCGTTCGCCGGGCTTGGGGCGAATGGGCCGGTGAAGTAGTTGGCCTGGATGAGCACGATCTTCCCGATGTTCCCGTCGTGGACCCACTTCACGGCCTCGCGGAAGAAGGTGTTGGCACGCGACTGGAAGTCCACGATGAACGCCAGCTTCTTCTCGGTCGCCTTCTTCCCCGCCTCGGCAATGGTCAGGCAGCCGGCAACGTCCACCGCGATGGGCTTGGCGACCAGCACGCTCTTGCCCGCGTCAATCGCGTCGGCCGCCTGCTGCGGGTGGAAGAAGGGCGGCGTCTCGATGGCCACGGCGTCGAGCTTCCCCTCCAGGAGCTTCTTGTAGCCCGACAGCCCGCTGAAGCGCCTATCTGCGGGCACCTTGAGCCGCTCGCCCGTGCCGTTCACCCTATCGGCGAAGTAGTCGGCCACGGCCGCCACCTTCCACGGGGCGTGCTGCTCGAAGAGGTTGGCGATCCAGTTGCCTCTCCCGCCCGCGCCGATCAGCCCGAGCTCGAGCTTGTTAGCGGCTGCCGCGCCGCGTGCCGAGCCGGGCTTCACAATCGTCAGTGCCGCGGCCGCCGCAGCCCCCGCCAGGAACCCACGCCGCTCCACTGCCACACCAGCTCTCGCATTTCCCATCAGGCATCTCCTTCTGGATGGCCGCGAAGAACGGAGGATCTCACGCAGAGGCGCAGAGAGAACCAAAGAGAGGCAGCAGAGAAGAAGGAATACTTGGGTCGAAGAAGCAAGAGCCAGGGCCTCTGAGCCGCGAGGGCCCCAGCCCTGGTTTCCTCCTCTCCGCGGCCTCTGCTCTCTCCTCTGCCTCTGCGTGAGAACTCCTGATTGCCACCAGTATACCAATCTTCCCTTCCGTATCCAGTGCGGCCTCGCGCGCCCTTTGCGAAGATGTCCTCCGAACCACATACTGGATCACCTGCGCGCGTCTGATGTTTGATCCACTATGGGCGCTTTGGCGATCCGGACGCATCCTGGGCGGTCCCGCCATACTGGATCACCTGCGCGCGCCCGATGTTTGATCCACTATGGGCGTTCTGGCGATCCGGACGCTTCCGTGGCCGTTTTTCCCATACTGGATCAACCGCGCAGGTCACTTGATCCACTATGGGGAATGGGGACAAGGGAATAAGGCCCGCCCTCCATCGCGCTCTCACCAATCGTCCTCGTCCTCGATTCTCCTGGTCTTGACGCGACCCGCAACATGGCTTCGCGCTTGACTGGCGCTGCCCCTTGTGGTATGCATGAGCTGGTGCTTGGGCGGGTGTCTTGCCCAGGCGCATAGGAACCCGCCATGGTAGAAGAAGACACGATCGCTGCCGCGGCCCACGCGCTCTTGCGGGCCGCTCCACACTCAAGGGTCATCCTCTTCGGCTCCCACGCGCGGGGCGAGGCCAGGCCAGACAGCGACCTCGATTTCCTGGTGGTCGAACCCCAGGTCACTGCCAGGCGCAGCGAACAGGTTCGCCTCCGCGACGCCCTCCGCCACCTTCGCATCCCCGCGGACGTCTTGGTGGTGAGCGAAGCAGCCTTCCGCGACTGGGCCGACACCCCCGGCACAGTCATCCACGAAGCCGCGCACGAAGGGCGGGTCTTCAGTGACGCCTCTTGAGCACGCCCAGCTTCTGCTCCGCAAGGCGCAGGAGGACGAGACTACCCTGAGGATCCTCCTGGCAGACCCCGCGTCGCCGGACGGCGCAGTTGGCTTTCACGCGCAGCAAGCCATAGAAAAGACGCTCAAGGCCGTCCTGGCGGCGAAGGGCATCCGATACCCTTGGCGGCACGACCTCGCCGACCTCACTGACCTGCTGCGGAGCAGCGGCATCGCCTTCCCAGATCACCTCGATGATCTTCGCCTCCTCAGCCCCTTCGCCGTCGAAGTGCGCTACGGCGACCTTCCCGAAGAGGGCCAGGAGCCGCTCGACCGGGACCGCACCGCCGAGCTCGTGCGCCGAACCCGTGAGTGGGCCGAAGCCACCATCCGAAGCCCCCTTTAGGGAATGAGAGCCTGCGCCCACCGCTCTCTCCTCGATCGTCCTCGTCCCTCGTCCTCGTCCTCGATTCCCCTGCTCTTGGTGTGCACAGCCGTCAGCGCGTAGCGGCACGCGGCCCTGGCCCGAGCCCTTCGGCTCCTCTCAGGGTGAACTCCGTCGAGGGCTCGCGTGTCGGCTCCCCCCCGCTGCCCTCACTCGTTGCGAAGCTCCCGCTTCGCAACGCTGCCCCCGCGGCTCCTGCCGCCAGCCATTCGAAGCACACGATGAATACTGAAGGAATGGAGACCTGACACCCAGATCCAGATCTCCCCAGATCCTCGCCTGTTCTTCAGCAAAGTGAAAAGAGTTAAGGGCGTCCCAAGTTCTTGAGGTTCGGGTCGAAAGTGCGGGGGCCAGCCATGCGGGGGCTTTGCCCCCGAACCCCCAGGATTTTCCGCTTTGGGGCCGCCGGCACCCCCACAGAATGATGGCCGCGCTGGCTTCCCAGAGAGGTGCCGGTGGCCGAATGCGATAAATCCCAGGGGGTCTGGGGGACTGGTCCCCCAGACGCGAGGTTGCGGTTGCGTTCCCGCGGAGCGCAGAGCTACTCGCGGGGAAGCTCAAGAACTTGGGACGCTGTCAAGACTCGTCAGGCATGTGCGGCGAACCCGACTGCGGAACCGCAACAGGTAGTCGCTACTGGAGTGAAGGGGATACCCCCACCAAGTAGAAAATTGGGGTCTGACCCCCCCGCCCCCCCCGCCCCTTGGGGGAGCTGCCACTTGACACCAGCCTCGGTACACCGGGCTTCACCAGCGGCAGGGGACATGGAGGCGTGCCTATTCTTGGGTTGGCGCCTGGTCAGGGGGGAACGCCCAGTTCTTGAATGCTGTGTAGGATGGCTCTTCGATAAAGTAATCGTTCTCGCCACTGTTGATGGATAAACGGGGGCTGAAGGTAAAACCGGGGCTGCAGTTGTGCAAGCCCCGCTTGCGAGCATTCTCCTTGGTGATTTGGAAAGCGTCTCTAAGGTTATCCTGCACGAATACCGCAAAACGATCGTATAGCTGAGCTGTGTACCTGGTCGTATGAGTGATCCCTAAGATCTCCCCCGCCTTCTGCACCTTAACGCGTCCGCAGGCCGGGTCTGGTTGCGAACTGACGAATCTCATGAGTTGGTTTCTTGCCTCCCTTTTTTGAGCCCGATCGGCAGGCTCTGGCCGGGCTCGAAGCCTGCGCCACGACAGCACGCTGTTCAAAGCCCAGCCTAGCTGGCAAATGCCCAGGACCAGGGGCAGTCCAA
The DNA here is from genome assembly GCA_016872875.1 of Planctomycetota bacterium. The sequence goes on from VGYW01000034.1 coordinate 12,119, forward strand.
TTCCGCCACCCTTTGGTACCAGCCCGTAAGGCCTGAGCACCTCGAGAATCACGAAGGGGTGGGCAACATTCCATGCCCCTACTAGGGCGAGCATGAGAGCTTCCAGCAACACGGCGATTGAGTGCTTCGCAATGGCGGCAAACAAGCCACAAGTGAGCATAACAAGCCCCAGTATTGCTCCGGCATAGGCAACAATCAACACCCCTAGGTCCGGCTCTGCCAGCTTTGATACCGCGGTCCTGATTCCTTCTTCCAGGTAGAAGGATGCTGTCAGGTTCACTGCTCCCCACCCCAGAAGAGAAAAGGCGGCTTCCCGTACCGCAGTTTCCCACACGACGGCCCAAATGAGCCGCCACGGCGGCAACGTGGGGGAGCCTGTCTCGGAGGGGGCACTCTGATTCATGTAATGTCCTCCTTTCTCGGTCCGCAAGGTTAGCAATGCGCTGGCCTCTCGGGCGCCCACAAGTGGCTAACTCATGTTTGACAGCTGGCGACCACCTGATTGCCCTGGAAGGCCGCGGATCGCCGATTCATGGCCTTCCAGGTCTCCGAAGAGGCATGATAGGTGGAGTTCGGGGGACGCCTTACTGATCTTCGAGCGCGACGGCACGGAGCTGGGTGTCGAGGGTGACGAGTTCGGCGTCGAGGCGCCTCGCGAGCCAGAGGTAGCTCGAAGGCGACCACGGCGAGGGCCGAGGCGTCAGCGACCGTGTCCGGCATCGCGGTCCTCCCTCACCATGGCGGCGGCCTCGGCGGGGGTGCTGAGGCCCTTAGCTCTTCCCCTGGCGACGAAGGCGGAGAACGTGGCACGGCGCCGCTCGGGGATGCTGGCGCGCAGGATGCCGAGGACCTCTTCTTGGACGGACCTGTGGTGCTGAGCAGCACGGCGGCGCAGGGCGTCCGCGAGGGAATCGGGCACGCCTCTGATTGCTATGTCTACGGCCATGGCTGGCTCCTTCAGTGACGACGTGTCCAAAGTGATTATATGGCGGGAAGGGCAGACGGTCAAGATGAGTGGGAGGATTACTCCTTGACGAAGACGATGACCTCGCCGCGCAGGCGGCTGCGGGCGATGCGGGCGTCGCGGTAGGAGGAGTAGGCTTCCTTGGGGGCGGAGAGGGCGGAGCGCTGCCAGACCTCGTGGAGGCGGACGGTGGCAGGGGCCACAGGCGGGACGCCTGTGCCACCGACGCCTGTGCCACCAACACCTGTGGCACCAGGGCCTGTGCCAGCCCACTCGGCGGTGAGGGACCAGCCGTCGCCCTTCTTGTCGAGCTTCTGGCCGAGGGCGTAGACGGCGTAGCCGGGGGGCGCTTTGATGAGGAACGTGGTCTCCTCGCGCTCGGGGGCGTCCCAGAAGAGGGCGTGCTCGCGGGTGGAGCGGCCGACCTCCGTGGCCGACTCGCTGGCGTTGGGAAGGCGCAGGAGGAGGAAGTTGCCCGCCTTCTCGGCCAGCGCGGGCATGCGGTAGGTGAAGTCCAACCGCTCCTCCGTGTTGGCGTTGCCGAAGTCCGAGTGCTTGAACTCCAACAGGTCAACCCCCGTGGCCTCTCCGCTGGCTTCGCGTGCGGCCCACTTCTGGAGCTGGTCCTGGGTGAGGTCCTTGAGCTTGCGGTATCCCGCCGCGGTGTGGCCCCAGAGGCGGTAGCGGTCGCGCACGACGGCATCGCCGCTTTCGGCGAGCTCGACCTCGACGGAGCGGACCTGGGCCTCGGCGGCGGGGGGCGAGGTCGGCACGGCGACGAGCTGGCCCGAGGCAAGGTCGAGCCCTTCGCCGCCCTGGGCTTCGGGGGCGAGCTCGCCGAAGCCGCGGTCCTCGCTGTCGGGTTGGAGCCAGGTGATTTTGCCGCCGGGCTCGGTCAGGCGGACGAGTCCCTCGGAGAAGCCCACTGCCCGCGGCACTGAGCCGAGGAGCGGGCCATCCTTGCGGCAGCGGGCGAGGACAACGTCGGCCTGAAGCCCGGCTCCCCGCAGGAGCGCGGCGAGGAGGAGGGCGCGCTCGACCTCGGTGCCGTAGCCGCGCGCGAGGACGGCGGCGGGGGGCGCCGGGCCGTCGGGCAGGGCCTCGAGGGGCACGCTCTCGAGGCGGATGGCCTGGCGCACCTGGTCGTAGAGCGCCCTGGGCGGGACGCCCTTTGTGGGAAGCGCGACGGGGCCGCCCGCGCGCTCGAAGAGGGCCTTGGCCACTTCCGCCCAGCTCGCCTTCGGACAGGCGAGAAGGAGGCGGGGGGAGAATGCCTTCATCGGCGGCATCATCGGCTCGCGGAAGACCTGGGCGGCGTCCTTCACCTCCCAGAGGTTGTCCTTGCCCCAGTCCTTCGGGCCGTTGGCGGTGGCGATGGCGACGAGGCCCTTCGCCTTTTCGTCAGCGACCAGGCGGACGGAGCGGCGGAGGGCGGGGTCCTCGTCCCAGAAGCGGCGGTCGAGGACGGCGGGGAGGAGGAGGCTGGCTCGGCCTCGGAGCGCGGCGGCGACGATGAGGGTGGCGCCGGGGACGGCGCCCTTGAGGGTGAAGCGGAGGCGGTGCTGGAAGTTGTAGGCGGGCAGGCGCGAGTGGAGCGCCTCGTCCTTCATCGCGGTGTCGGCCAGGTGGGACACGGCGCCGTCGGGAGCGACCGTGATGGCGAAGATGACCTCGGCCTGCTGGCGGTCGGGGAAGAACGTGAAGTTGCGCATGGCCGTGTCGGCCCCGCGGTCCTCGAGGATGCGCCAGGCCTCGGTGCGCTTGAGCTCCCATTCGCCGCCCGCACGGACCGAGAGCACTGTCTCGTCGGCGAGGACGACGACGCCGGCCTGTGGGAAGCGGTGGCGGAGCTCGTCCGTGGTGGGCTTGAGGGCCTCGGCGAAGAGGGGCGCGCGGGCCGCGAGGTCCGCCGCCTTCGCCACGTCGTCGAATGGTCTACGACGCTGGAACTCGATGCGGTGGACCTCGCCGAGCGGGAATGCCTGCGGCTGGCCGCCGATGAGGGCGTGGAGCTGGCCGGCGACGATTCGCTCGACGCGGCCGAGGTATTCTTCGCCGTTCTGGAGGAAGATGGCTTCGCCGCAGAGGGCCGCCGAACATAGGGCCAACAGAACAAAAGCCATCGATCGAATCGACCGAATCGATCGAACCGATCGAATCGATCGAACCGATATAAGCCGCTCCATCATTTCTGTGCCCCTTTGGCTTCACGAAAGACCAGCTTGAGCTCCGACCAGCCGGCGATCTTGGTGGCCTGGGAGCGGTACTCCGCGTAGTCCTCAGGCGGCACGAGCCGCCCCAGGTACTTCAGCGTCTGGCTGATTGTGAGCTGCTTGCCGTCGGGTGCGGCCTCCACGCGGCCTTCGAACCAGAGGTGCTTGCCGTGGATGGCGAGCGGCTCGGGCAGACCCACGAGTGCGAATCCGGGTGGACAAGCGACCTTGACGCTGGTGCGCATCTCCTGGGTGGTCTGGCGCTCGATTGGGAACTTGCGGGTCTGGAGGCTGGCCTCTGGGAAGTCGTGGGCGAAGGCGGGCGGGGAGAAGATGTAGAGGTCGCGGGCGCGCGTGGCCGCCACGGGGATGCGGTAGCGGATTTCCAGGGTCAGCGGCTTGGCGAGGTCGTCGGCGTCGCTGAGCTCGAAGCCTGTACACGCCGCGCCCGGGCAGCGCCGCTGGAGGTATTGCTGCATCATGTGGGCGCGGAGCGCGGGCGCCACGCTGCGCCAGAAGCCGCGGATCACCGCCTCGTACTCGCCAGTGTAGGCATTCTTCTCCACCGCATCGCCCGTGCCGTCCGCCTTGAGCGCAATCTCCTGAACGCTCTCGCGGAGGTTGTCCTCGGGGGGCGGGACGGGGACGTCGAGGATCTGGCCGGTCATGTTGATGATCGCCTTGACGCCGTGGTCGTCGGAGCGGAAGTAGGGGTAGCGGTGGTCGGTGGCGGTGGAATCAATGAACCGCGGCTTGCCGTTGGGGAGCACGAGGCTGATGCAGTGGTTGGCGTCGGGGACCGGGATGTCGGTGACGGCCCGCCCCTCGTCGTTGGTCTGGACGATGGCGGGATAGGCTTCGATGCCGACGGCCTTGGCGAGGCTTGCGAGGACGATTGCCTTGTCCGTGCAGTCGCCGTAGCCGTTCCTGAGGGTCTCGGAGGCGGGGTGTCCGGCCCAGCCGCTGGAGAGGGAGCCCTTGATCGACATGTAGTTGATGTTGCGCTGGACCCAGTGGTAGATGGCGGCGAGCTTCTCGTCGTCGGTCTTCGCGTCGCCGACGATCTTCTTTGCGAGGGCGACGATGTCGGGGGTCGTCTCCACCCGGTCGCGCTGGAAGCCGCCCGTGCGCTTGTGGAGCTCGTCCCAACTGAAGAACGGGGAGCAATGGACGGCGGGGACGATGTCGGAGCGGTGGGGCATCATCGGCTCGGGGTTGTAGGGCGGCACGTCGTGCATCTCCCAGCGGTAGACGTCGTAGGCGCCGCGGGCGGAGCGCGTGGGCGTCCGCGCCGATTCAGGCATCTGCGGCGTCGTCCAGTTCAGCTTCCGCCCCTTCGGCACCAGCACGTCAATCACTGAGTCGAGGAACGGCTCGTCGCCCTGGAAGTAGAAGCTGGGGAAGAAGTAGTCGGGCACGTCGGGGTTGTAGTTGAGGTACTCGTAGGCGTACTCGACGAAGGCGTCCACGCCGGCCCCAGGGATGCGGCCTGAGAGGATGCGGCTGCGGGTGTCGAGGAACTGCGCCTCCTGGGAGGGGGTTGCGACCTCGAGTGCGGCGGGGTCGAGCCACTGGGAGCGGCCGTCGGGCGCGACCGAGCGGGCGAAGAAGACCTTCTGGCGGCTGCGGCCCTCCTCGAAGCCGAGGGTGAGGTCGCCCGCCTTGCGCCCTGCCTCCTTGAGCACCAGGTGGAGCGCGTGGTAGCGGTAGATGTGCTTGCCGTCGGGCGTGAGCACCTCCTGGCCATAGTCGAGGCAGAGCACTGATTCGAGACCGGGCGACTTTTCGGCCACGGCCTTCGCCCGCCCGCGGTATCTTGCCAGTTCGGCGGCGCTCAGGGGCCCGAAGCCCTCCAGATACCTCGCCGCCTCCCGGGTGCCCTCTTCGGTCTTCTGGACGACGAGTGCCACCTCCTCGCGCTTGAGCCGCCGCTGGCCCACCAGCAGCGTGTCCCCGTCGAGAGTGAGTGTGCCGACGAGTCGCTCGCCGCCCCAGGTCTCCACCTCGAACTTCGGTCCCGCCGGCCCGACGCACGCAGCCAGGGCGAACGCAAGGAGTCCAACAACGGGGAAAACGCACCGCTTCATCCGCATCTCCGCAGGGGGCTGTCCAGCCGATCGGCCCCTCCCTCTCCCACCATCCTAGCATGAGCGCCCCTGCTGCTCAAGGCCGCTCACTCGATGTCGCGGCCACGGATGCCGTAGCGCGTGAGGCAGGGATTGGGCTTGGCGTCGTTGGCGGGGCGGAGGGCGGTGGCGGCCACGTAGGCCGCGTGGCCGTCGGCGAAGAGGAAGGTGCGCGAGCCCTCCCAGGTCCACCACCCCGTGTCGCCAATCACGCGCTCGTGGTTGCTGGTCCACTCGCCGGCGAGGACCTTCTGGACGGGGTTGCTGACCTGGGTGGCGCGCTGGCCGAGGGAGGGCTGCGGCTTGGAATATGTCAGCGCCGTGCTCGTCATGCCGTCTATCTGCTCGGGGCTGTGGTAGAAGGCCATCGAGTAGGCGTAGCTGGTGGACTCGAACTTGTTCTCGGCGTCGGGGTCGGATTTGCAGAAGAGGACGGAGGGGTTCTTGGGGTCGATCTTCTGGCTGAGGAATGGGGCGACGAAGCCGCGCCAGCCGCGCCCCATCCAGAGCCAGTAGAGCGGCTTGGGCGAGATGGGGTCCTGGGCACAGGGGAAGAAGTCGTCGTGCGCGTTGAGGTAGGAGCCGAAGGCGACGCCGATCTGCTTGAGGTTGTTGGCGCACCAGGTCTTGTGTGCCGCGCCGCGCGCCCGCACGACGATGGGCAGGGTCATGGCCACGAGCGCGCCGATGACGGCGATGACGATGAGGAGCTCGATGAGGGTGAACCCGCGTCGGGCCACTGGTGCGGCCATGGCAACTCCCCGCCGGCCCTGATGGCCGCTCATGTTACCAGAACTCCGCGCGGCGTCAATAGCGGAAGGTGAAGCCCAACGCCCACGCGGTGCGGTTGAAGTCGTAGAGCGCGATGTTGGAGTCGGAGCTCACCCAGTCGAGGGTGGTCCAGATGGACCAGTGGTCGGTGAGCTCCTTGGTTAAGTGGAGGCGCACGAGGTCGAGGTCGGTGTCGCGGCGCCGGGTGAAGCCGGTGAAGCTGTTGCGGTGGGCGTAGTTCTCGAACGCCCGCGCGTAGCTGAGGTCGAGTGCCGCCCGCCCGGGGAGTTGCCAGGCCAGGCCCGCCACGAGGCTGTCGGAGTCCATGTCGTAGTCTCGCCCATCCGTCCGGCTCCAGGTGTGGAAGTAGCCGAGCCGGGCGGTGAGGGCGGGCGAGAGGCGCAGGAACTGGGTGAGGCCGACGGTGTGGGCCGTGCCGTCGCGGTCGAGGACGGGTCCGACGGAGAGGCGGTTGTCGGAGCGTGCGACGGCGTAGGAGGCGCGCAGGACGGCCCAGGGGGCCAGGCTGATGTCGAGGGAGGGGGCGAAGGCGAGGTCGCGGCTGTAGGGGTCGCCTCCGAGCTCGCCGTAGTGGCCTTCGATGACGGCGTTGGCGGCGAACCGGTCGGCGAGGCGGCGCCAGTAGCGGAGGCGTGCCCAGTAGTCGGTGGCGTTGAAGGCCGCCACGTCGCGGTAGGCGGTGGAGGCGAAGGCGAGCTCGGCGCGGAGCGCGTGGTCGGGCGTGCGGAGGAGGTCGTAGCCGGCCTCGAGGGTGGTGGAGGCGAGGGCGGCGCGGCGGCGGTCGAGGCCGGGCGGGAGCGGCTCGTTGCGGCCGGCCTGGACGGCGTTGTCGTCGTAGCCTGCGGCGAAGGTGGCGGCGAAGCTCCAGCGGCGATCAGCGGCACGGCGGCGCTCGAGCAGGTCGCGCGCGGAGCGGCCGGCGGCGGTGTCGGGCTGGCGCTGCGCAAGGTCTTCGAGGAGCTCGGCGCCCTTGCGGGCCTCGCCGCGTCGGAGCGCGATTGCGCCGAGGTAGTAGCTGCATGTGGGGGCGAGGCGGGGGTCGTGGCGGAGGGCCTCGCGGAGCGCCGCCTCCGCCTTGTCGTACTCGCCGAGGGCGAGGTGCGCGCGGCCGAGGAGCTCCTGGGTGAGGCCGCGGCCCGGCTTGAGCGACTCGTAGTGGCTCAGCGCGGCGACGGCCTGGCGATTCTCGCCCTGGAAGAGGAGCGCCCAGCCGAGCTCGAAGTGGAGGTCGCGGTACTGGGTCTTGAGCTTCTCGGCCTCTCGGAGGGTGGCGAGGGCCTCGCGGTGGCGACCGAGGCGGTTGAGCGCGAGACCCGCCAGAAAGCGCGCATCGCCGTCCTGGGGGTCGGCGGCGATGGCCTTTTCGAGGAGCGCGAGGGCCTCGGCGAAGCGGCTGCGGCCGAGCTCGGCCGCGCCCTGGCGGGCGAGGGCCTGCGACGCCTCGTCGGCCCACAGGGCGGCCGCTTGCCCGCCAAGGGTCAGGCCGGCGAGCAGGAGGCACGAGATGGTTCGATGCCGAGTGCGCCTCATTTCAATGCCTCCTGCACTTTCCGGCCCTCCTCCGCGCCGGACTTGTCGGGCGGCTTCTCCGCGGGCGCGGCGAAGTCGTTCTGCTCGGGCGGCGGGGTCGGCGGCGCACCTTGGTGCCCGATGCCCGAGTACCACCGGCAGCCGAACCAGCCGTAGCCCGGTGTGGTTCCCCAGCCGGGGCAGCCGAAGACGCGGAGGAGCCGCGGCTCATAGCCGTCGAGATAGCCCTGGGGATACCCGTCGAGAAACGGGTGGCCGAAGCGGTTGGGCTCGGGCTGGAACTGTTCCTTGTCGCGGTGGTCTCGCCGGACCACGACGGTGGCGTTCACGATCCCCGGCCCGAGGCCAACCAGGGCAATCGTGGCGGCCACCATCAGGCGCCTCGTGGCTCTCCGCATGGTGTTGCTCTCCTTCGCTCTCGTCTACCTGGGGTTCCTGAGGGGAAGGCCGATGTCGGGCGGCGGTCGCAGCTCTCTCGTGCGCGCGGGATAGCTCTCCTGCTGGGTGAGCGTGCGGCCGTGCTCGTAGACCACGCGCCGCGGCTGGTGGTCGCCGTGCCCGTCGTTCGGCAGCGGGCACTGGCCGATGACCTCGAACTCGTTCCAGAGCACGGCCTCCCACACCACCACCTGGGTGGGGTCGCCGCCGGGGACGGGGACCTCGTCCTTGCTCTTCACACGCCAGCCGGACCAGACCGATCTGAGGAGCTTCTTGCTGTAGAAGCCGCACAGGAGCCTGACCCTGACGCCAGGCGGCCCGCCGCCGGCGGGGGTCTCCACCACGGGTTCGTGGTGCTTCGCCTTCGTGGGCGGGGCCTTGGGCTCGGGCTCCTTCACCCCCTCGGGGCCGCCGGCCACGCCGCCATCGGGAGCGATGTCGAACATGCAGCCGTCGGCGCGATAGACGCTCGCTCCGCCGTCGCGCCTGGCCACGACGACCGGGCCGGCCGCGCCGAGCATGACGGTGGAAGGGAAGCGGGATTCCGCTGCCTGGGGCAGGGAGGGGACCCCGGCCGGAGGAGACTGGCGGACTTCGGCGCTGAGCTTGCCCGCCGCGCCGCCGGCGAACGCTATCCAGGTCGTCTGGGCGGTTCGGGCGGGCTCTCCTTGTTTGGCCGCCGCGGTGGCCTGCTGCGGCCCTGGCGGGGTGGGGCCGTGGGCGCCGAAGTCGTCGCCGGGCTTCGGAGCGGGAGGGTGCACCTTGGGCGGCTGGCCGGGCCAGTGCTCGATCACGGTGCCGTCGGGCTGGCGCTCGACGCGTGCGCCGCTGGGGTAGCGGATGATCCAGCCGCCGTTCGGCCACACCCACGCGGTGGTGCCGTTTGGAAAGCGCACCACGGTCGAGCCGTCGGGATAGTGAACGGCCTCGGTGCCGTCGGGCAGCACCTGGGTCGTCGTGCCGTCGGGCTGCTTGATGACCCAGCCGCCGTCGGGGCGAATCTCGACGATTGTGCCGTCGGGCAGCCTGCCCACCACGGTGCCGTCGTCGCGCTTCTCGGTGGTTGTGCCTGGGGGCCAACTCACCTCGATGGGCACCGGGCCTTTGAAGTGGGGGGCGAACATCCGCGCGTCCTTCGGGTCGAACGCCCGCGGCGTCAGGCGCAGGCGAAGCGCCTTGATGCGGAAGATCAGAGCGGGGAAGGTCTCCAGCTCGCCCTCCAGGGTGGTGAACTCGTGGAGGCCCGGTCTGGCCGCCTCGGGGTCAACGGGGAGGAGCACGTTGACGCCCTTCGCCGGCTCCTTTGGCGCCGGCTGCGTGCCGGGGACGGTTGGCTTCGGGTCGGGCGGCTTGTCCTTGTGCGGCGGGAGCGGCGGCGGGACCGGGGGCTTGATCTGGCCGGCCGGCGGGTCAACGGGGGCCAGGGCAGGAACGGCCCAGGCCAGCGCTGCCAGGAACGCGAAGAGCGTGTGGGGGAGATGGGGCTTCATGGCCGTGGTCCTCATCGGGGCAGTGGACCCCGGCCACGAGCGTTATTCTACACCGCCGCGAGCGAAACAGCAAGCGCGAAATCGGGGGCCACGCGCGGATTGGTCGCGCGGTTTGACCTCAAGGGCAGCAGAGGTTAACATACAGAACTTCAGGGACCTCAGACTTCCGAGGCCAGTGGGGTTGTGAGAAAGGAGGAGTTCATGCCGGCGACTTCGGCGGTGCGGCGGCGGGAGTTCCTCAAGCGCGGCTTGGCGGCGCTCGCCGCGCCATGCGTCGTGCCTTCTTCGGTGTTGGGCAAGGACGGCGCGGTGACGCCCAGCGAGAAGATCCTGCTTGGCGCGATGGGGATCGGGGGACGCGGCGGCTACGTGTTCGGGTGCATGCTCCGCGAGCCTGACGTCCGCTGCGTGGCCGTGTGCGACGTGCAGCGCGACCGACGCGAACGCGCCAAGAAGATGGCCGACGGGCGGAACGGCGACGACAAGTGCGCGGCCTATATTGACTTCCGCGAGATGTTCGCCCGGCCGGACATAGATGCTGTGCTGATTACCACGGGGTGCAACTGGCACGGCTACGGCGCGATTCTGGCGGCCAAGGCAGGGAAGGACGCCTACTGCGAGAAGCCCTGCACGAAGACCATCGCGGAGAGCCTGGAGCTGGCCGCGGTGTTCCAGCGCACGGGCCGCGTGTGCCAGGGCGGCATGCAGCGCCGAAGCGTCGCCCACTTCGTCTTCGCCATGAACATCATCCACACTGGCAAGCTGGGCAAGCTCCACACCCTCCACGCCCATCCCGGCGGCATGACCGTCGGGATGAGCGGCTGGGCGGCAGCCGAGCCCGAGCCATCGAAGGAGGACGTGGACTGGGACCTCTACCTCGGCACGGCGGCCTGGCGGCCGTTCAACCGCGGGCTCCTGCGGTCCGGCTGGTCGTGCTTCGAGGAGGGCGGCGGGCTCGTCGGCGCGGGCGTCCTACCCTGGGGCTCCCACTGCGTGGACCTCTGCCAGTGGGCGAAGCAGAGCGACGACACTGTCCCCGTGGAGTACCATCCGCCCGAGGGGGACAGGACCCTGGCCGTCTACGCAGACGGCGTGAAGCTGGTCATCCGCGGCGGCGGCTGGCTGCCGAACGTCGGCTCGTGTCCCATGCGTGCCGAGGGCGAGAACGGCTGGCTCGAGGTTGGCGACAGCGGGGAGATTTTCGTGAGCAACCCCGAATGGCTCGCCGCGCGGGGCGCCAAGAGCGGCGGCTATCCCGCCGACAGCCACGTGCGCGACTTCCTCAACTGCGTGAAGACGCGCGGCCTGACTAAGTGCAACCACGTCGTGACCTGCAACTCCCACATCGCCTGCCACGCCGCCAACATCGCGCTCTTCCTCAAGCGCAAGCTCACCTATGACCCCAAGAAGAACGAGTTCGTGGGCGACGACGAGGCGAACCGGCTGCGGGGAGAGGCGCTGCGCGAGCCGTGGAGAATCTGAGTCGTCCTCGATTCATTCGATTGATTCGATTGAATCGAGGTTAAAGAAAGGCGCAACCGATGCCAAGGGAACCAGGTGCTTCTCGTAGGCAGTTCTTGAGGCGGGGTCTCGCCGCCTTTGGCGCGGCGCTGGCGACGCCCTATGTGGCGCCTGCCGCGGCGCTGGGCAAGAATGGGGCGGTCGCCCCGAGCGACAAGATTCTCCTCGGCGCGATGGGCATCGGCGGACGCGGCGGCTACGTGTTCGGCTGCATGCTCCGCGAGCCGGACGTGCGCTGCGTGGCCGTGTGCGACGTGCGGCGCGACCGACGCGAACGCACGAAGAAGATGGCCGACGACCGCAACGGCGACAACACGTGCGCCGCCTATATTGACTTCCGCGAGATGTTCGCCCGGCCCGACATTGACGCGGTGCTCATCACCACGGGCAACAACTGGCACGGCCTCGGCTCGATCCTCGCGGCCAGGGCCGGCAAGGACGCCTACGCCGAGAAGCCTGTCACGAAGAGCATCGCGGAGAGCCTGGAGCTCGCCGCCACATATCAGCGCACGGCACGCGTCTTCCAGGGCGGCATGCAGCGCCGAAACGTCGCTCACTTCGTCTTCGCCATGAGCATCATCCACAGCGGCAAGCTCGGCAAGCTCCACACCCTGCATGCCCACCCCGCCGGCATGGGCGGCGGCATGAGCGGCTGGACGCAGCCGCAGCCCGAGCCGTCGAAGGACGAGCTCGACTGGGACCTCTACCTCGGCTCCGCAGCCTGGCGCCCCTACAACCGGGGACTCCTCGGCAGCGGCTTCGAGAAGGGCGGCGGAATGCTCGGCGGCGGCGTGATGGAGTGGGGCTCCCACTGCATTGACCTCTGCCAGTGGGCCAAGCAGAGCGACGACACGGTGCCCGTCGAATACAACCCGCCCGAGGGCGGGCAGGCGACGGCCGTCTACGCCGACGGCGTGAAGCTGGTCGTCCGCAACGGCGGCTGGCTCCCTGGCGTCGGCTCCTGCCCCATGCGTGCCGAGGGCGATGCCGGCTGGCTGGAGGTCGGCGACAGCGGGGAGATTTTCGTCAGCAATCCCGAATGGCTCGCCGCCCGCGGCAAGAGGACCGGCGGCTACCCCGCCGACAGCCACGTGCGCGACTTCTTCGACTGCGTGAAATCCCGCGGCCTCACCAAGGCCAACCACATCGTCTCCTGCAACTCCCACATCGCCTGCCACGGAACCAACATCGCCGTCTTCCTGCGCCGCAAAGTCACCTACGACCCCAAGAAGAACGAGTTCATCGGGGACGAGGAGGCCAACCGGCTGCGGGGAGAGGCGCAGCGCGAGCCGTGGAGATTCTGAATCGTCCTCGATTCACTCGATTGAATCGATTAAATCGATTAAGGCGAGGACGAATACGATCGAAGGGCGAAAGAGAAAGGAGTGGCTGATGCCAAGGGAGCCTGGTATCCAGCGCCGGCAGTTTCTTCGGCGGGGCCTCGCCGCCGTGGGCGCGGCCTTCGCCGCGCCGATCGTGGCGCCTGCGGCGGCGCTGGGGAAGGGCGGCGAGGTGGCGCCCAGCGACAAGATTCTCCTCGGCGCGATGGGCATCGGCGGACGCGGCGGCTACGTGTTCGGCTGCATGCTCCGCGAGCCGGACGTCAGATGCGTGGCCGTGTGCGACGTGCGGCGCGAGCGCCGCGAGCGCGCCAAGAAGATGGCCGACGGCCGCAACGGCGACGACAAGTGCGCCGCCTATATTGACTACCGCGAGCTCTTCGCCCGGCCCGACATTGACGCGCTCCTGATCGCCACGGGGCCGAACTGGCACGGCACCGCCTCGATCAACGCGGCCAAGGCGGGCAAGGACGTCTACTCCGAGAAGCCCTGCACCCGCACCATCGCGCAGAGCATCGAGCTCGCCGCGACCTTCCAGCGGACGGGGCGCGTCTTCCAGGGCGGCATGCAGCGCCGCAGCGTCGCTCACTTCGTCTTCGCTATGGGCATCATCCACAGCGGCAAGCTGGGCAAGCTCCACACCCTCCACGCACACCCCGCCGGCATGGGCACGCACATGAGCGGCTGGGTGCCCGCTCAGCCCGAGCCGTCGAAGGAGGACGTTGACTGGGACCTCTACCTCGGCCCGGCGGCCTGGCGGCCGTTCAACCGCGGGCTGCTCGACGGCTTCAACTTCGAGAAGGGCGGCGGACTCCTCGGCGGCGGAATCCTGGAGTGGGGTTCCCACTGCGTGGACCTCTGCCAGTGGGCGAAGCAGAGCGACGACACGGTGCCCGTGGAGTACAATCCGCCCGTGGGCGGCGACCGGGCGACCGCCGTCTACGCCGACGGCGTGAAGCTGGTCATCCGCAACGGCGGCTGGCTCCCGAACGTCGGCTCGTGCCCCATGCGGGCCGAGGGCGAGAACGGCTGGCTCGAGGTCGGCGACAGCGGCGAAATCTTCGTCAGCAATCCCGAATGGCTCGCGGCCCGCGGCAAGAAGACCGGCGGCTACCCCGCTGACAGCCACGTGCGCAACTACTTCGACTGCGTGAAGTCGCGCGGCCTGCCACACGCCAACCACTTCGTCTCCTGCAACACCCACATCGCCTGCCACGCCACCAACATCGCCGTCTTCCTGAACCGCAAAGTGACCTACGATCCCAAGAAGAACGAGTTCGTCGGCGACGAGGAGGCCAACCGCCTGCGTGGCGAGGCAATTCGGGAACCGTGGAGGCTGTGAGCAGAGGATTGGATGGATGGATGATTGGATGGGTGGATGGGTGTCAGAACCGAAGGCTCCTTCACCCATCCATTCATCCTCTTCAGAAAGGAGAAGGACGGTGTTCAGAACAGTGGCTTTTGTGGTTCTTGCGGCGGCGCTGGTGGCGACCGCCTTTGGCGGCGAGAAGTTCGACGAGTCGAAGCTCATCGCCATCATCAGCTCGGAGGCCCCGCCGCAGGAGAAGGCGATTCCCTGCAAGCAATTGGCCGTGTGCGGCACCAAGGCCGCCGTGCCCGCCCTCGCCGCGCTCCTGCCCAACAGCGACCTGTCGTCCTGGGCGCGAATCGCGCTCGAGGCCATCCCCGACCCCGCGGCCGACGACGCCCTCCGCGCCGCCGTGGGGAAGCTCCAGGGTCGCCTCCTCATCGGCGTCATCAACTCCATCGGCGTCCGCCGCGACGCCAAGAGCGTTGACACGCTGGTAGCGAAGCTGAAGGACCCCGACCCCGAGGTGGCCTCCGCCGCGGCCGAGGCCCTGGGCCGCATCGGCGGCGCCGAGCCTGCCAAGGCCCTCGAACCCCTCCTTGCTAGCGCCCCGCCCGCCGTCCGCTCATCCGTCGCCTACGGCTGCACCCTCTGCGCCGAGCGATTCGCCAAGGAGGGCAAGGGCGAGGAAGCCGTGAAGCTCTACGACGCGGTCCGCAAGGCCGACGTGCCCAAGTACCGCATCGCCGAGGCCACGCGCGGCGCCATCATGGCCCGCGGCGCGCAAGGCGTCCCGATCCTCCTTGAACAACTGCGCTCCCAGGACAAGACTTGCTTCTGGCTCGGCCTCCGAGTTGCGCGCGAGCTGCCCGGGCCTGAGGCCACGGAAGCGCTCGTGGCCGAGCTGGGCAAGGCCGCGCCTGAGCGCCAGCCCCTCCTCTTCCTCGCGCTGGCCGACCGCGGCGACCCGAAGGCCATGCCCGCCATCCTCGCCGCCGCCAAGAGCGGCCCGAAGGCGCTCCGAATCACCGCGATGGGCGCACTCGAGCACATGGGCGATGCCTCCTGCATCCCCGTCCTCATCGAGGCCGCGGCGGGCGACGACCCCGAGCTGGCCACCGCCGGCAAGGTCGCGCTCGCAAGGCTCCCGGGCCAGGGGGTTGACGCCGACCTGGCCGGCCGCCTGGGCCAGGCCCAGGGCAAGGCCCGCCAGGTGCTCATCGAGCTCGTCGGCGGCCGCCGCATCGCCTCGGCCCTGCCCGCCGTCGTCCAGGCCGTCTCCGACGCCGACGCAGGCGTCCGCGCCGCCGCGGTCGAAGCCCTCGGCGCCCTCGGCTCCGAGAAGCAGGTCCCCGACCTCGTCAAGGCCGTCCAGAAGGCCCAGGACCCCAAGGAGCAGTCGGCCTACGAGCGGGCGCTCATGGCCCTCTGCGCCCGCGTGGGCGCGCCGTCCGTGCCGCTCCTCAAGCCGCTGGCTGAGAGCGGCGAGAGCGCCCAGCGCATCGTCGGCCTCCACGCCCTCGCCGTGGCCGGCGGCCCCGACGCCCTCGCCGCAGTCAAGGCCGCCCTGGGCGACAAGGAGGACGCCGTCCAGGACGAAGCGGCCCGCGCCCTCTCCACCTGGCCCAACAAGTTCCCCGAGGACGCCGCCATTGCCGAGCCCCTCCTCGCCCTCGCCAAGGAGGGCAAGAAGCCGGCCCACAAGGTCCTCGCCCTGCGCGGCTACTTCCAATACGTCCAGGGCGCCAAGAAGCTCAGCGACGACGAGCGGCTGGCCAAGGTGGACGCCGTCCTGCCGCTGGTCAAGGGGCCGGAGGAGAAGCGCCTCGCGGTGTCGGCCCTCGGCGCCATCGGCGCCGGTGGCGCACTGGAGAAGCTCGTGGCCTACGTCGCCGACCCCCCCGTCGCCGAGGAAGCCTGCTCCGCAGTCACCTCCCTCGCCGGCCGCGGCGACCTCAAGGGCGTCTCCAAAGAACAGCGCCAGAAGGCCCTCCAAGCCGTCATCGAGACCTCCAAGAACGGCCGCACCCGCCAGAAGGCCCAGGAGGTGCTCAAGGGGATCAAGTAGGCCGCGTGAAGAGAAAGGGACCATAGGGAACGCAGGGACCTAAGGGGATCATGCCCGAGGAGCTCTCCCTTGAGTCCCTTAGTACAACGCCCCACAATAAAGGGGGCAAGAATGCTCTGCCGGGTAGCGCCGCCTTCCAGGCGGCATCCGGGTGCCAGCAAGATGCTGGCGCTACGAACGCGGCCCTTCCCTTATTGCGCCCCGTATTGCGGGGCGTTGTACTTATTGACCTCTGCGGAAGTAATGTACCATCGTGCGGGGGATTCGACATTCTGGCCGTAGCCCACGAAGTGGGCGAGCCAGTCGTAGCCCAGGGCGACCGGAGGGAGCCCTGGGACACGGTGTCCCCCATTCATAAGCCCCTGAAAGGGGCGATTCGTGGTCATCTGAATCGCCCCCATTCGGGGGCTCCCCCGTGGTTGGGGGCCTACCCAGGGCTCCCTTCGGTCGCCCTGGGCTACGGCTCGCTCGCCCCCGTTCGGGGGCTACAGGGAGCACATTACTTTCGCAGAGGTCAATAGGTCCCTGTGGTCCCTCTCTTGCCCCCCCGAATTTCCTCTCTGGGCTCAATCTGGCGGCGGGGGCGCTCACGGCCGGCGGAGGCGCGCGGCGAGCTGCCGGGCGGCGCTGCGGAGGCGCGCGGCGGCTCGGCGAAGGGCGAGGAGCGTGACCAGGAGGCGCGCAGCGGCACGTCGCAGGCCGCGGCCGATGCGGACGACCCGCCCGTTCCGCTCCCGCTCGATGACCCTGCCCAACACGTCCCCCTCACCGACCCTGTGCGGCGGGTCGAGTAGGGCGTCCCCGCGCGTGGCGAGGACCAGGTGGCCGCCCTCGACGCGGCGCGCGACCACGCGGTGCGCGACCAGTTGGGCCTCGCCCACGCGGTGGAGGGCGACGTCGCCCACGCGCAGGCCGTCGGGCCTGGCCGGCTCGATGGTCAAGATGTCGCCGTCGCGGATGGCTGGGGCCATGCTCCGGCCGGCGGCTCGGAAGCGGATGCGGTTGCCCCGGCCCAGGAGTTCGGCGGACAGCTCGTTGAACGTCGTAGAACGTTGGCCGCCGTTAAACGTTGAACGTGTTTCGCCCATCGCGTGCTGCCCCGCAGCCCGGCCGCGGCCGCTCACCCCGGCGGAGCGTTGCCGGGCTCATCGAGCGGGACGCCTTTGACCCAGAGCGCGGCCCGCTGCTGGAGCTGGACGGAGTGGTGGAGGCCGAGCTTCTCCTTGATCTTGGCGCAGTAGCCCTCGATGGTCTTCGGGCTGAGAGCGAGCTGGGCGGCGACTTGGCGGGTGGTGAGCCCCTGGCCGATCAGGCGGAACACTTCCAGCTCGCGGGGCGTGAGCCGGTCGGTTGGCGACGCAACGGGCTGGGCGGCTTCGCCCCTGCTGACCTTGCCGAGCATGGCCTGGGTCATCCGGTCGCTCAGGTAGACCTGTCCGCCCATGATCCGCCTGAGCGCGGCCACGAGTTCCTCTGGCGGCGCCTCCTTCATGAGGTAGCCGCGCGCCCCGGCCTGAAGGGCGCGCTCCGCATACAGCGACTCGTCGTGGGTGGAGAAGACGAGGACGGGCAGCTCCGGGCAGCGAGTGCGGAGCTCCTTGACGAGCTCCAGCCCGCTGGTGCCGGGGAGGGATATGTCCACGATAGCGATATCGGGCCTCAGCCGCTGGATGCTCTCGAGGGCGCTGGCCGCGTCGTGGGCTGGCGCGCAAGCCGTCAGGTCCGGCTCAAGCTCCAGGAGCTCCGCCACCGCCTTGCAGACGATCGGGTGGTCGTCCACGTGGAGGACCCGTTTGCGCTGCGCTGCCTGGCCATGCACTGCCGCATTCCTTGTAGCCACCCCGGTTCCTTTCCCGGCGCGCACTGCGCCGGCGCAGAGGAATAGGGGTTCCCACACCCGAGAGACCCCAGAGAGAGTACCGCGACGCGCTGCGGTGGCCCCTCACGCGCACTTTGCGACATGGTGCCAAGTCCCAAGACGGGCTTGCGCCGCCAAGATATAATACCCTGCTTGCCGGCAGTCGTCAACGGGCATGTTCCGTTTTTCCGGGCCGGAGTTTCCGGCCGCGCCACTCCGGGAATTCCGGGCGCGCGTGTCGGCGAGGATGAATGGATGCATGGATGGGTGGATGAATGTCAGACAATCATCCACCCATCCATCCATCCAATCATCCTCTTTGGTTGCGGCCTGTGGCCGCGCTAAGAGGAGGGGGGCGGGGGGCCTTCGGCCGGGATGCCTTTCACCCAGAGGGCGGCCCGCTGTTGGAGCTGGACGACGTGGTGGAGGCCGAGCTTCTCCTTGATCTTCGCGCAGTGGCTCTCGACCGTCTTGGGGCTGAGGGCGAGCGCGCCGGCGGCCTGGCGGGTGGTGAACCCCTGCCCGATGAGGCGGAAGACCTCCATCTCGCGGTTCGTCAGGCGCTCGATGGGCGAGCCGGCGGCCTGGGGGGCGCCGCCTTTGACTACCTTGGACAGCATGGCACTGGTCATCTTCTCGCTGACGTATACCTTGCCGCCGGCGATGCGGCGGAGCGCGTTCACAAGCTCCTCGGGCGGGGCATCCTTCATCAGGTAGCCGCGGGCGCCCGCCCGCAGGCAGCGCTCGGCGTAGAGCGCCTCGTCGTGCTGCGAGAAGACGAGCACGGGCAGCTTTGGGAAGCGCGCGGCGAGTTCGCCGAGGAGCTCGAGGCCGCTGGTGCCGGGGAGCGATATGTCCACCACGGCGACGTCGGGGTTCAGCTTCCCGATGGCGCCCAGGGCGGCGCGGGTGTCGTGGGCCGTGGCGCAGACCGCCATGTCCGGCTCCTGGGCCAGGAGCCCGGCCACGGCTCTGCCGACGATGGGGTGGTCGTCCACGAGGAGGACGCGCAGCTTTGCTGCTGAAGCGCTGCTCTGCCCCGCCGCTCTGGTTGCCATTTTCTCTCCTCGAAAGCCGTTGCCGAATCAGGCTGAAGTTCGTAGCGCGGCCTTCAGGCCGTTCGGCCGTGCCAGATACGGGCTAAAGCCCGCACTACGAACAGGAACGCACCCGCGGAAATCGGAAATCGGTAATCGGAAATCTCAGCCTCCGGCCGAGGGGTTCTGAAACGTGAGGGTGACCAGTGTGCCGCCGTTTGGGCGCCTTGCGACGCTGAGCGAGCCGCCCATGAGCCGCGCGCGGTACTGCATGGTGCGCAGCCCCATCCCCGGGCCTTCGGCAGCCCCGTCGGGGATTCCCACGCCGTCGTCGTGCACGGCCAGGGTGATCAGGCCTCGGGCCGCGCTCATCGTGATGGACACCTCGGTCGGCTTGCCATGCCGGAGCGCGTTGTTCACCGCCTCCTGCACGATGCGGTAGGCCTGCGTGGCCGAGAAGAGGTCGCCGACGGGGACGTCCTGCGCGCAGTGGAAGCGGACGGGGACGCCGAGGAAGGCGTCCTTTCGGGACGTGAGCTCCTTGAGAGCCGACATCAGGCCGTCGGGGCCGTCGCCCACGGGGGAGAGCCCTTTGCTCAGGGCGCGCGTCGCGGCCCTGGCCCCGCCGACGAGCTGGAGAATCTCGTCCAGCTCCTCCGCGTGCACGACGGCTCCCGCCGCCAGCTTCCGCTGGAGGACCTTCGTCCTGAAGGCCAGCGCCGTGAAGTACCCCGCCAGCCCGTCGTGGATGTCGTGCCGGAGATGCTGGTGCTCGCTGATGTGGCCCTGGAGGATCCCCCTTTCCAGACGAACCAGCTCGGTCGTATCGCGGATGTTGACGACGATCCCCGACAGGGGGGGAAGGTGGAGCAAGTTCGTGAATGTGACCTCGCCGACGCACCACGCGCCGTCCTTGCGGCGCACGCGCGCCTCGACCGTGTGGGACGAATCCGGCCTCTCGAAGACCCGCTGGAGCACCGCACGCTCGGCCTCGTCTACCGGCTGGAGGAGGTCCATGATCCGCTTGCCGGCCATCTCCTCGCGCGCATAGCCGAGCATGGGCTCCACGTCCCCGCTCACGTGGGTGATGACGCCTTCCGTGTTGACAACAGTGTCCGTTCGGCGAAGTCCGCACCCCCTGTCTTCGCGATGCGGAGTGGCTGCGGCCTGGCCCTGGGGCGGAACCGCTTGTGAGTCCGCGCGGAATGGCAAGTCGCTGCGCGCCGTGCCGGCCAGGGCCAGTTCGGCGCGATACGCCGCGAAGGCCGCATCGGCGTTCAGATAGGTCTGGGAACCGAGAATGGCTGCCTGGTGCCGCGGCAGGACGGCGAAGAGGAGGAGCGCCTCGAAGCGCCGCACATCGTACTGGCAGAGGCCCTTGCACCGCGCCCGCTGGAGGAACCCTTCGAGCATGGACTCGAACTCGAGGAGCCGCCCACAGCCTGGCAGGCCCCGCAACGCCCACGCCATCTCCATTGTGACCCGG
>VGYW01000035.1 GCA_016872875.1 Planctomycetota bacterium
CTGTCGCACCGTAGCCCCGATCGAGCTATTCCGCCTTACGCCCCCTTTCTCTCAGCCGGTTCCCCACCCCCTCCTGGCCTTCCTCAGCGCGACGAATTCCCGATTCCGCAGCCCTGCCGCCATCCTTGGCTGTTCTTCAATCGTCCTCGTCCCTCGTCCTCGTCCTCGTCCTCGTCCTCGACTCTTCTCCACCCCGCGAGCGGAATCGAGGCCGAGGCCGAGGACGAGGGACGAGGACGATGGGGGCTCATTCAGGTGGTGGTGGGTGGGATGAGGGAGTCGAGGACTTCGGTGAGCTCTTCGAGGGAGAAGGGCTTGCGGATGACGGCCTGGAAGCCGTGGGAGCGGAAGCCGGCGAGGACCGGCTCGTCCGAGTAGCCGCTGCACGCGACGGCCCTGACGGCGGGGTCGAGGGCGCGGAGCCGGCGCATGCACTCCTCGCCGCTCATGCCGTCGAGCACGGTGAGGTCGAGGATGACGGCGTCGACGGGCCGGCCTGCGGCCCTGGCCTGGGCGTAGAGCTCGACGGCCTGCGCGCCGTCGGCAGCGCACTGCACCTCGTAGCCGCAGTGGCGCAGGAGGCGTTGGGCGCCGCGCCGGACTATCTCGTCGTCGTCCATCAGGAGCACGCGGCCCGTTCGTAGTGGGGGCATCAGCCCGTCTGGGGCGGCTGCGGCCTGAGGGCCGCAGTCCGAACGCGCGGCGTCGGCGGCGGGGAGGTAGGCGTGGAAGGTGGTGCCGGCGCCGAGCTCGGAGTGGACGTCGAGCGCGCCGCCGTGCTTCCTGACGATCGCGTAGGAGGCGGTGAGGCCGAGGCCGCTGCCGCCCTCCTTGGTGGTGAAGAAGGGGTCGAAGATGCGGGGCAGGTTCTCGCGCGGGATGCCCACGCCGCGGTCAACGACGCCGATGCGCACGAACCGGCCTGGGGCCAGGCCGAGTGAGTTCCCATGCTCAATGAGGAGGTTCTCGGCCACAACGTCCACCGTGCCGCCCGCCGGCATGGCCTGGCGGGCGTTGATGAGGAGGTTCTGGAGCACCTGGCTGACCTGTTCGGCGTCGGCGTGCGCGGGCCAGAGGGCGTCGGGGACGTGGAGCTCGCAGCGGACCGCCGAGCCGGCGAGGGCGAGCTCCGCGGTCTCGCGCAGGATGGGTGCGAGCGCCACGGGCCGCCGAACCGGGCTCCCGCCACCCGAGAAGGTCAGGAGGCGCAGGGTGAGGCCCCTGGCGCGGCCGGCGGCGCGCTCGGCCTCGGCGAGGGCGCGGGCGAGCGGGGCGTCGGGCGCGGCGTAGCGGCGGGCCACCGCCAGGTTGGTCACGATGCCCGCCAGGAGGTTGTTGAAGTCGTGCGCGATGCCCCCGGCCAGCAGGCCGATCGTGTCGAGCTTCTGGCTCTTGAGGAACTCCTGTTCGAGCCGTCGGCGCTCCGTGATGTCGCGCACCACGGTGATGACGCGGCTGACCTGTTCGCCCTCGAAGACGGGGATTTTGCGGGTCTCGGTGATGACCTCGCGCCCGCCGAGGTTGGTGGTCTCCTCGGTGACGAGGGCCTTGCCGGTGGTGAGGACGCGCAGGTACTCGTCCCGGACGCTGGGAGGGAGGAAGGGGAATGCCTCGAAGACGGTGCGGCCCTCCACCGCGGCGTCGAAGCCGAGCGAGCCCACCCAGTCGCGGAAGGCCCGGTTGAAGAGCACCAGGCGGAAGTTCCTGTCTGTCACGTGCACCGCGTCGCCCAGCGAGTCGAGGGTCGTGCGGTGCTGGAGCTCGGAGAGTCGGAGCGCCTCGGTGGCCCGCTTGCGCGCCCGGATGTCGCGGACGACGGCGAGGACGCAGTCCTTGCCGCCGATCCGCGCCCGCTTGAGAGCGACCTCCACCCAGAAGGCCTCGCCCGCCCTGTCGCGGACGCGCCACTCGAAGGACTGGTCTTCGCCGGCCGCGGCCTTCTGGAAGAGCGCTGCGGCGTTCTCCCGGGTGTAGGGCGGCTCGCCCGAGCTGAACGCGCCCGGCTCGCGGCCGAGGACCTCCTGGAGCGTGTAGCCGTAGAGCTCGCTCATCCGCTGGTTCGCGTCAAGGATGCTCCCCGTGGCCGCGTCGTGGATGAAGATCGCGTCGTTGGCCGCGTTGAACACCGCGCGATAGCTGGCCTCGGAGGCCTCGAGGGCGTCCTCGGCCTGCTTCTTCTCGCCCAGGTCGCGCGAGATGCCAAGGACCATCGCCACCTGCCCCGCGGCGTCGCGGAGCGGGAAGAGGCGCGTGTTCACCCACACCCGCCCGCCGGGGTAGACGATCCAGTCGGTGCGCGACACCGCCTGGCCGGAGTCGAACACCAGCTTGAGGTTCCTGCCCTGGCTCTCCGCGATGCTTGGGGGAAACAGGCCGCCGCGCCGCTTGCCGATGAGGTCGTGGGGTGGGCGCCCGAAGAGCGCCGCCGCCGCGGGGTTCACGTAGCGCACGCGGTCCTCGCGGTCTATCACGAAGAAGAAGTCGTCCGATGCCTCGAGGAGCGCGCGATAGAACAGGGCGTCGTCACAAGGGAAGTCGGCGCGCCCGGAAGTGGCCATGGGTGGTGCCCT
This sequence comes from Planctomycetota bacterium, assembly GCA_016872875.1. The sequence goes on from VGYW01000035.1 coordinate 2,571, forward strand.
GTATATCCGCCCCCGCTCTGGGACCACGTGATTATATGCCCGTGGCGAAGCCGCGTCAAGTGCCGCCAGGAGCTGGGCCGGTTGGCGGGAAATGCGGGCTGGCAGTTGGCTTCGCGGAGCGGGCCGGGGTATAATCAAAGGAGCGGGGCGGCCCAGCGGGCGTGGGGGCGGGCCTGGGTGCCCGCCCGCCTTGGAGCATGGAAGGCGCCATGAGGCACAGCCAGGAGCGTGAGAGCAGAGAGCGCCCCCGGCGCGGCAGGGCGGGCGTGGCCCTGCTGTGTTTCACGGCGGCCCTCATCGCGGTGGTGGGCGCGGGCTGGTGGTGGGTGTGGCGCGTGCGGCAGCGGTTCCGCGCGCCCCTGGAGCGAGGGCAGGAGCTGCTGGACCTCCGCCGCTACGACGAGGCGGAGGCGCTTCTCAGGGCGGCGCACGAGGCGCAGCCCGACGACCCCACGCCCTTGCGGGGCATCGCCGCCTGCCACCTGGGAAGAGGGCGGCACGACGAGGCGATGGCCTGGGCGGAACGGGCGGCAGCGAAGGACACAGGCCCCGACGCGCGCGTGCTGGCCGCCGAGATCGCACTGGCGGCGGCCGGGCCGTGGGACGCCGCGGACGCCGGGCCACGCATCGGGGACTGGGACCCCCGGCCGCGCGCGCGGGAGCCGAAGCAGGAGGCATCGCAGGCGGAGAAGGTGTGGCTGCCGCGGGCGCTCGAGCAGGCTGAGGCCGCGGCGAAGCAGTGGCCGGAGTGCGCCTCGGCCTTCCGCGTGCTGGCCGTGGCAATGGCGCGGCGCGGGGACGTTGCCGGGAGCGTGGCGCATATCCGGCGGGCCGTGGAGCTCGGCCCCGAAGCTGTGGGCAGCCGGCTGGCCGCCGCCGACATCCTCGCGCTCCGGGCCGCGGGGGAGGCCGAGCCGGAAGCCGCGGCCCTGTGCCACGAGGCGCTCGACCATTGCCGCTACGTGGCCGAGCGCATCGGCCCGCCCGGGGACCTTTCGGGGCAAGACAAGGCCGACCTGCTCCGCGCCCTGGGCCGCGCGGCCAGGGTCTCCACCTCCCTCGGCCTGGCCGACCAGGCCGTCGCCTTCTGGCGGCGCTACCTCGATGCCGGCGGCGACAGGGTGCGGGGCCACGCGGGCCTGGCAATCGCCAGCTACGTCAAGGGCGACTACCCGCAGGCCGTGAAGGAGGGGGAGAGCGCGGCGCGCTACGCCGGCGCCAACAAGTCGTGGGAAGCCCACTACTTCAAGGGCAAAGCCTACCTGGCGCAGAAGAGCTACGCCGAGGCCGCCCAGGACCTCCGCGTGGCCATCACCGTCCGCAACGACGCGCAGGCGCAGCACCTCCTCGGCACGGCTCTCCTGGCCGCGGGCGACCGGCTGGCGGCCCACGACGCGTTCAAGGAGGCGCGCGACCTGGACCCCCGCCACTTCGCGGCGCGGCGCGAGTTGGTGAAGCTCCTGGAGGCCGACGGCGAGGCTGACGCCGCCCTCGAGGAGCTGCGCCGCGGCATCGCCGTGGCCCCCGACGCGCGCGAGGCTCAGGACGCCTTGGCCCAGTTCTGCCTGCGCCACGGGCGCGACGACGAGGCGGAGAAGGCGCTCCTCGCACTCCACGGGCTCAAGCCGCCCTCGGCCAAGGTGGCCGCGGACCTGGCGGAGTTCTACCTCGGGCGCGGCGACCCCGAACGGGCGCTCCCGCTCGCACGCGAGGCCGTGGCCCTCGAGCCCGGCGCCGCGGGGTTCATCCACGGGGTCGGGCGGGTGGAGGCCGCGCTCGGACGCGTCGCCGACGCCGCCGACTCCTTCGCCCTGGCACTGAGCAAAGACCGCGCCTGCGCGCCCGCCTACCTGGACTGGGCGCGCATGCTCGAGGAGGCGGGCGACCGCGCCGGGGCACTCGCCATCTACGAACGCGCCCGCAGAGCGGTCCCCGGCTCGGTCGCCGTCCGCTGCGCCTACGCACGCTTCTGCATCGCCGCCGGGCGCGAGGACGACGGCCTCGCCGAGCTCAAGCTGGCGATTGACCGGGACCAGCGCGACCTCGCGGCTCGGACCATCCTGGTGGAGCACTCGCTCGCCAGCGGGAAGAAGGAGGCGGCCCTCACCCAGGCGCGAGAGACCCTCGAGGCCCTCCCCAGAAGCCCTGAGGCCCACGCCCTCGCCGTGCGGGTGCACCGCGCGCGCGGGGAGTGGGACAAGGTGCTGGCCCTGCTCAAGCGGATGGCGCAGTTGCCCGGCGGGGCGGCGGCGGCCCTGCCGCTGCGCCTCGCCGCACAGTTGCACGAGGGCTTCCCCAGCGGCGCCATCGAGCTCGCGGGCGAGGCCGCACAGCCGCGGTCCAAGCAGCGGCCCGACGTGGCGCTCATCAGGGCCGTCCTCGCCTTCTTCGCCGGGGACCGCGAGAAGGCCCTGGACGCCGCAGGCCGCTGCGCCAGCGGCAACCCGCGCGACCCCGACGCCGGCTACGTCGTCTCCCTGATGAAGCTCGGGATGGGGCACCCCGCGCTCAGCGCGCCCGCCTGCCGCGAGTTCGCTCTGCCCGACGTCGCACGCGAGGCCTGGACCGACCTCGAGCAGCTCCAGAAGCGCTCGCAGGACATCGCCCGGCGGGTCGCCAGCCTGCTCCTGCACGCCTACGTCTACGAGGAGGTCGGCTGGCACGACACCGCGGCCGAGCAGATGGAGGCGGTCCTCAAGGTGGCGCCCGACTGCCTGGCGGCCTGCGTCATGGGGCCGCTGCTCTGGGAGCGCGCGGGGAGCCGCGCCCGCGCCATCGCCCTGTGCGAGAGCGTGCTCAAGCGGCGCGCGGACTTCGCCCACGGGCGCCTCATCCTCGCCGAACTCCTGCTCCTCGACGGCCAGCTCGAGCGCGCGCAGGGGGCTTACGCCGAGTGCGCCGCGGCCGAGCCGGCGCCCTTCGAGGCGGGAACCAAGCTCGCGCTCATCGCCATGGCGGCCGGGGACGCCGCCGCCGCGCTCGAGCGCTGGCGGGCCATCGCGCGCGCCGAGCCCCGGCAGATGCCCGCCGCCTGCAACCTCGCCTGGCTCCTCGCCACGAAGCCGGAGCCGGACCTCCCGGAGGCCGTCACCGCGGCAGCAAACGCCACCGAGGCAGCGCCCGACGAGCCCGCCGCGCTCGACACCAAGGGGTGGGTCAGCTTCCTCAATGGGGAGACGGTCCCGGCCATTGACGTCCTGGAGAAAGCTGTCCAGGCGGCCCCGTACCGGGCGATTGCCCGCCTGCACCTCGGGCTGGCCTACGCGCGCGGCCGCCAGGCCGCCAAGGCCGAGCGCGAGCTCCAGGCGGCCATCGAGCTCGCCCCCAGGGAGCCGCTCGCCGACACCGCTCGCCGCGCCCTGCGCGACCTCCGGCTCGGCATACCGGATTGAGGTGCGATGTGCCACATTTCGGATTTCGGATTTCGGATTTCGGATTCCAGAGGGGACAATCCGCAATCCGCAATCCGCAATCCGCAATTGTCAATGCCCTTGCCCTCCTTGCGCTCGCGGCCTCGGCCGCCGCGCTTGCCGACCCCATCGTCTCCTGGCCCTCGCTGGCCGGGCAGCGGCGCCAGAAGGGGGGCCTCTTCGCCACCTGGGGCGTTGACCAGGAGAAGGTCCTCCGAGCCGTCACGGCCCTCGAGCGGTCGGACCCGGACCGCGACCTCGCGGCGCTCAGGCGCCGAGCCGCGGAGGACCCTACCGATCTGGCGGCGGCCGATGCGCTCGCCGTGCGCTGCTGGCGGAAGGGCCTGCTCCACGAGGCCGGCGCGCGGTTCCGCCTCGTCCTGGCTCTCGACCCAGCCTTCCTGCGGAGCCGCCTGAACCTCGCCGACATGTTCCAGGAGCTCGGGGCGTCTGGCCTCGCGCGGCGCGAGCTGGCCGAGGCCGCGCGCCTCGCACCGGGCATAGTCGGCCTCAGGCGCGCGCTGGCCGACGCCCTCGCCGCCTCCGACGACCACCGCGGGGCAGCCGCCGTGTGGGAGGAGGCCATCAAGCTGGCCCCCAACGACCCCCAGCCGCGCCTGAGCCTCGCCCGGCAGCTCCACCTCGCCGGCCTCCAGGACGCGGCGAAGGCGGCTCTCGCCGACGCCGCGCGCCTGGCGGGGTCCGACCCTGCCGCGGTCCTGCCCCTCGCCGACCTCCAGCGGGCGATGGGCGGCCTGCACGCCGCGCGCGAGCGCTGGGAAGTGCTGGCCAAGAGCCAGCCGCGCGGCCCGGCTGCCGCCCAGCTCGGGTTCCTGCACCTCCATCGGGCGGAGTGGCGCGACGCGCTCGACAGGTTCAGCGCGCTCCTTGCCGGCGCGCCCGCCGACGCGCCCGCCACGGCACGGCCTGAAAGCCGCAGTCCAAACTGGGCAGCGGCGCTGGCGGGGGCCGCCGCCGCCGCACACGGCCTGCGCGACGCGCAGGCGGCCGCCGCCTTCTGCCGCCGCCTCCGCGCCGACGGCCAGCCGCGCCTCGCCGCCTCCCTGCTCGCCAACATGGCACTCGAGCAGGACTACGACATGGCCCAGACCGCCATCAAGGCCATCTGGAGCGCGGTGCCCGGCGAGGCCGAGGGCAGGACGGCCGCCTACGAGCACCTGCTGGCCGCGGCGCGCGACTCGCTCGACAAGCGGCGCGAGCTCGGGCTCCTGCTGAGCCGGGCCGAGGCCCTCCGCGAGGCAGGGTGGTTCGAGCAGGCCGCCGAGGCCCTCCGCGCCGCCAGGGAGCGCGCGCCGGGCAGCATGATGCTCGGAGAGGCCCTCGCCGCCTGCTACGCGGCCGCGGGGCTACAGGACGACGAGCTCGCGCTCCGCGAGGAACTCGCGCGCGGCTGGCCCGACGATTCGCGGGCCTGCCAGGCCCGCGCGCTGGCCTGCGTCCGCCGCCGGCAATGGGCGCAGGCCGAGGAAGTGTGCAGGGCCTTCATCAAGCGCTTCTTCGGCGACCTGGAGACCCGCGTGGCCGCGGCCGAGCTCGCGCTCCGCAGGGGAGACTACGAGGCGGCCATCGCGGACTGCGAGGCCGTCGTCGCCAAGCACCCGCTCGACCCTCGCCCCTACGCCTCGCTGCTCGATGCTCTCGTGCGGTCCGGCAAGTTCAGCGAAGCCGCGGCCGCCTTCCGCAACCGCACGGGAGCCGTCCCGTCATTCGTCCGCGGCCCGCTGGAGGAAGCTGTCGAGGACGCTGCGGAGGGACGGTCCGATGCAGCCCTGGCCCGCGTCCACTCCGGGGCGCGCAACTCACCCTCGGACCACCGCCTATGGCTCATGGCGGGCAGCATGCTGGAGCGGAAGGGCGACCTTCGCGGGGCCGTGGCCCGCTATGAGGTCGCCACCTGGCTCCGCCCCCACGAGGTCTCGGCGCACCTCCTCCTCGCACGCGCAGCCGACCGCGCTGGGCTGCCCCAAGTAGCTAGAGAGGCATACCGGGCCGCCATCGAGCTTGGCCCTGACGGGCTCGATGCGCACCTGGAGTTCGCCGACGCCCTGGTGCGGTGGGGCCTGCGGGACGAGGCGATCGCCCTCCTGAAGCCGCTTCTCCTGGCGGCCAGGGCCACGCAGCGCGACAAGCTCAACCTGCGCCTGGCCGAGGCGCACCTCAGCGGCGGCGACGCGGCACGCGCCGCCGAGATCGCCACCGCCGTCCTGCTGAAAGACCCGGCCGACGCCATGGCCCGCCGCGTCGCGCTCGACGCCTGCCGAGCACTGGGGGACCTGCCGACGGCCACCAAGCTCTGCGAGCAGGCCCTCGCCGCGGCCAGGGAGGCGCCGCTCGACGCCGACCTCGGACGCCTCTACCTCATCGCCCGGCGCTACAGGGAGGCCGAGGAACTCCTCTCCGACGCCGCGGGCAGGACGCAGCAGCCCAACGAGCGCCTCGACCTGCGCAAGCTCCAGGCCGCCGCCGCTCTCGCCCAGGGCGGCGTCCAGCGGGCAGAGCGGGCGCTACAGGACGCCATGAGCGTCCGCCTCGAAGTCTTTCCCTCCGACGACGGCCTCGTGCTCGAGCTCCTGGCCGTGGGCTGGGAGGTGAAGGTCCGTGAAGTCCTGGCCCCGCGCGAGAAGGCCAACCCCACGGGCGTCGCCTCGCTCCGCGCCGCCGCGGCCGCGCTTGCGGGCGACCGTGAGCTGCTCGGCATCGTCCTGTCCGGCTACGCCGCCTCCGCGGGCGGCTGGCACGCCAGGGCCGCCGAGCTGTTCGGCGCAGCCCTCAAGCGCGCGCCCGACCTGCCACTGCTCCTCCACGAGGCGGCGAAGGCGTCCCTCGACGCGGGCATGGCAGACCCCGCCGCCGCACTCGCGGGGAAGCTCGCCGCCGCCTTCCCCAACGCCATCGAGCCCCAGCTCCTCGCCGCACGCGCGCTCGAGAAGCAGGGGAAGCCCGACGCCGCCCTGGACGCCCTGGCTCGCGCCGCGGCCCTGGTGCCCAAGGATGCGGGCGCGCAACGCCTCGCCCTCGCCGAGCGCCTGGCCAAGGGCGGACGGATCGAGGATGCCATCGCCGCCCTCCGCTCCGTCGTCCAGGCCGAGCCGGGCAACCTCGCCGCCGCGCAGAAGCTCGCCTGGCTCCTTGCCGCCCACAAGCCCGACCAACTCCCCGAGGCCGAACGCCTCGCCGCCCTCGCCGCCAAGGGCAGCCCCGGCGATGCCGCCGCCCGCGACACCCTCGGCTGGGTCCTCTTCCTCGCTAAGAGGCCCGACGCCGCGCGCGCCGAGCTCGCGGCCGCCCTCGCGCTCGACCCCCGCAACCCGGCCTCCTACTACCACCTCGGCATGGTGGAGTTCGTCCAGGGCCGCCGCGCCCGCGCGCGCCGCGCACTCCAGATCGCCCTCAGCCTCGACCCCGCCTTCCCCGACGCCGCAAACGCCAGGTCCACCCTCAAAGCCCTCGAAACCGCCCCAGAAGGAGCACGCTGATGGCCGGCCAGAAGAACCTCCTCGCCTGCTTCCCCGCAAACGAAATCTCAGTCTACCAGGTCGGCGACGACCTCGACATTGACTACCCCGACGTCGTTGACCAGTCCCTCGCCCAGGAGGCCGGCAAGTTCGTCCTCCACCTCATCCAGACCGAGCGCGAATCCCTTCGACAAGATTCGCTCGTCCCGCGACTGGGCGAAGCTGGACGCCGCCTTTGCCGCGTGGCGCCGCGCCCGCGGCCTGCGCTAACGCGGGCGTGGCGAGCCGTCGCGCCGCGTGTAGAGCACGCCCGACGGGTGCGAGAGGGTCACGCCGTAGCGCTCCCTCAGGACCTGCCCGAAACGCGGCAGGTCGGCTGGCGTCGGGGTCGGCTCCTTCATGATGATCACGTGTCGTGGGAGCGCCTGGCACAGGTCCGTGTCGAGGCCCTCCAACCGGGCCGCGGCCGGGCGGGCGTGGAGACCCTTCCCAATGGGCGGGGGGCCGGTCCCCTCGAGCAGCCACATGCCGAGCTGGGGCACGGCCGGCACCGCCCGCGCGCGGAGGTAGAGCTCCGTGTCGAACACCCGCCCCCACACGTAGGCCCGCGCGCCAGGCTCCATCGCCCTGGCGAAGCGCGCGTAGGGCTCGCCGGGCGGCTCCTCGATGGGCGCCTTGAAGCCGAGCGCGAGCGCGCACGCGCCCGCCACGGCGCAACTGCTGCCCAGCAGGACCCGCGCCCTGTCGGTCGGCGGCGCGGCGTCACGGCTCAGGAGCCTCGCCACCGCCACGGCTGCGCCCGTAGCGAGCGCCATGCCGGCGCTCGCCAGAAACGCCGGGTCGAGCCTGTGCACCACGCCGCCGCCCAACGCCCCCGCCGCCGCGCACAGCAACAGCCCCAGCGGGTGTTCGGCGAGGGCGCGCCGCCCACGCAAGGCCAACACCACGGCCCCTGCGCACGCGAGGCTCGCACCCAGCCGCGCCGGCAGGAGCCACTGCTCCACGCTCCCCCACCAGTCCGACACCGACACGAAGGAATACGGGGCGGCATCGAAGCCCATGAACGCGACGCTGACGGGCACCACGCACAGCCCATACACGCCCGCCGTGGCGAGGCGCTCCCCCAGCGAGGCCCGGCGCTGGAGCAGGAGCCAGGCCACGGCGCCCATCGCCAGGCCGAGCTGCGGCGCACTCGCCTCGATGCGCGCCGCCGCGTGGACGCCTCCCGCCAGAGCCGCAATGGCCAGCGAGCGGCGGTCCCAGCCCACCCGCAGCAGCCCCAGCGCCACCAGGCCGCCCGCCGCCGCAAGATGAGTCCCCTCGACGCCCAGCGACGCCGGCGCCGCGAGGTACACGGCGGCATACGTGAGGGGCGCGGCCAGCGCCCCCGCGCGCCCACCCAGGAGCCAGCCCGCCGCCGACAGCAGCGCCGCCGTCGCTGCGATGCGCCCCACCCCGAACGCGGATGCGTACATGCTCACGCGCAACGCCGCAGACTCTACCGGCCGCGTGGCGGGGATGGCGAAGTAGGCGAACCCCACGGCGGCCAGCACTGCCCAGAACAACCGGCCCCCGCGCTGGGCACGGACCGCCACCTCCACGCACACCCCCGCGAGCAGGCACATGGGAGCATAGAGGAAGCTCTTGTAGGGGATGTACCTGTTGAGGGGCATCACCGGGATGTTTGCCGGGCAGGCCGCGACCAGCATCGCGCCGAGCATGAGCACGAGAGTCGTCACCCAGGCGCGCCACGCCAGGTGCGACGCCTCCCTCTCCTCAAGCCCGCGCCAGGCCAGCCCCGCCACCGCGCCCATCACGCCCACGGCCAGGAGCGGCACGTTGTCCGCGTAGCGCGCCAGCCGCCCCCACACGAAGCCCGCAGAGGGCGTGAAGCCGCCCGCCGGGCACTGCCGCACGAATGCCCGGTTGTACGACCACACGCAATAGAAGAACTCATGCCCAGCCCCCCGCACCACGTACCAGAGCCACACCCCGCCGACCAGTGCCGCAAAGCCGGCGATGGCCAGCCCCGCCCCCAACGCGCCCCGCCAGAGGCTCTCTTCTCTGCGCCGCCACCACCAGGCCATGAGCGGGCACGCCGCCACCGCGGGGAGAGCGACGCCGGCCGGCTGCTTCGTGAGGAACGCCACGCCCACCGCGGCGCCCGCCAGGGCGAAGCCCACCGGCCGCCGGCGCGCTGCGCCCCACGAGCACAGCCCCGCCGCCGCCGCAAGCGGCAACGCCGTGAACGGCTCGCCGCGAATCTCCTGGAAGCCCGGGTGCAGCGCCGTGAGCAGGAACGCCCCCGCCGCGGCCAGCGACGCAGCCCGCCCCATCATCACCCGCCCAGCCGCATACAGCACGACCGCCGTCGCCCCGAACCACATCGCCTCGGCTATCCGCGCCGCGGGCATGTTGTACAGCCCGCAGATGCGGAACACCCCCGCCACGATCCAGTAGGTCACAGGCCCATAGATGCCCAGCGCGTTCCCATACAGCGGCCCCCCGTCCGCCACCACCCGCGCCGCCACCGAGCAGTAGTGCGCCTCCTCGTTTCCCCGCATCTGCGTCCACACATCGGGGCTCAGCCGCACCCAGAACAGCACGACCGCGCCCAGCAGAATCCACAACGCCTTGCGCCTGGTGATTTCCACAGGTAGGCCCTACCGCCGCAACGAGCGCCCTTCGCGCGTGTCAGCGGGGGATGTATGGATGAACGGATGGGTGTCAGCCGATCATCCACCGGGTCGTGGCGTGGAGTCGGCAGGCAACAGACTGGAAAGGCCCTCCGCTGTCTCTGCGGACTTCTTCAGTTCCCACACGATGCCCTCCCTCAAGGGTCCGGGCTGTCCCAGCCTGCGGGCGACTACGTGCCCAGTTGGGGTGAGGGAGTAGTATTTGAACTTGCCGTGGACAGTGCCGGCTATCGTGCGAGACTTGTCGAGGGATCGAATCACCGCGGTAAGTCGGGGCGGGGAGATCCCCAGGCGCTGAGCCAGTTCCCCGTGCCCGAGCGGGCCATCACGTCTCAGATTGTCGAGGATTGCCGGCCCATGGATGCTCTTCTTGACCCCCTGTATCGCCTCAGGGTCGTCTGATTCGTCACGGACGGCCTTCGCAAGGTGAACGATGGCTTCGAGGTAGCCTCGCCGCTCGCGGAGACCAGCAGGGAGCTCCTCGGCATCAATAGCGTAGTGGAGACGCGCAACATCGCGCCAGAAGCCCGTCAGGCTCTCCCGGTTTCCCTCGCCGATCAACCTGGCCGCGCGATTGACAGCCGTGGCGAGCAGGTCCGACACGGCTGGCTCGTCGCGTTTCCGGAAGGCGTCAGCAATGTCTGCGAACAGGGTGCTCTTCATTGGAATCACCTTCACAGTTAATGAATCGTTAGTACCATTAGCATGTCAAATCCCCAGGCCCTTGTCAAGGGGCTCTCCGTACTACGTACCGATGCGCACCGCCTTGCCGCGCGGCTCGTCGGCAGAGAACACCAACATGAAGCGTTCCCATGGCTCGTCGCCCCCAATATGTGCTATGTGAGGCGATTTGAGTGGCGTATGGACGAACGACCGCGCCTTTGCGTCAAACCCGGGGGAATTGGGCGCGTTGCAGAAGAACGTCGTCGCTCCGCTCGAAACGGCGTGCGACCAACCCATGGTCTCAAATCTGCGGGCCTTGCCGGTCATCGCGGGCACCACTATGCAGTTGGCTTGCGCGCTTGAAAGGAGAGCATGGGTTTCCGGGAGGATGAAGTCCACGCAAACCAGGACCGCGAGCCTCCCAAAAGGGAAGTCGGCCACACGGATCACCCGTTGTGATATGTCAATGTCCTCCACTCCACCCAGCTTCGGGATCGGGGCGGGCCCGTCGGCCAGCTCCCCAGGTAGGAGGACGAACCTGTTCGTCTTCGGCTGCTGCCAGACGTCACGCCCATCAGGTCCAATGACGTGGCAGACGTCTGTACCCGAACCCCCAGGATTTATCACTTTACGGCCACCGGCACACCTGATAGAATCGGCCTGCTGCCGCGGAGGGTAGGGCTCCGGTGGGAACCGACCCGAGCGCCGTGGCAGCGCCATACGGCACAGGCGGCGCTCTTCTGTGCGCCGCCTGGTTTGGTTGTGCCGGTGGCCAGAAAGCGGTAAGTCCCAGGGGGTCTGGGGGACTGGTACCCCAGAGCTTCGGCCACAACATCTTGAGGGCACCCAAGAAGAACCCTGAAGCGGCATACTAGAAGATCTGACACCGCCGCGACCGTCGGCACCGGCAGTCGGCAGTCTTCGGGGTTATGGGACGTGCAATGGAGCATGGATGTTTGCGGGATGAAGCCATGTGCGAATAGACTCTGGCGGACTGATTCGCAGAGAGTCGGAGATACAACGGAGGACGGCCTGCATGCGGTACTCCGTTCCAACACGCACAGCATTGCGGAGATCGGCTTCGACCAATTGCGGTGCATGGAATCTGAACTTCTGCGCCTCAAATGCACGCATCCAGTACTCTGTGAAGTACGCCAAGACCACCTTCTCATACGTCGATGATCTCCGGTCCAGGCGATCGTACAGGAACTTCGCCAAGGAAACGTGGCTGCCCGCAACCTGTCGAAGATCAGCATCTGCCCGAGCCGCATACCCGATGATGTAAACCCCGGTAGACGGCACCCAGCCGCGCACCTTGGAGGCGGATAGCGCTGACCTGATTTCGTTGGCTGTTCCCTTGCGTACGAAAGCGAGTTCGAGAGCGTCAACGACTTCTCTGAGCATTTCAGGCGCGATCTGCTCGCCAACCCAGTTTCGTACAACACCTATCAACTGCAGGGCCACCACACGGATCTTCTCCTCCGACGAGGCGACGCCACTGGAGGTAGCCAGAAGGCAAGGCAACAGTCCCCAGGTCGTCGCCGTTTCCGCAACTGCGACCCAAGAGTCCTTCCCCTTCGGTCCCAGAACGGCCTCCGTGTCGAAACCGGGGGTCGACAGAACCCTATAGTCCACTGCCTCGCGACCCAACGAGCAACCAGCATTCATGACCTTCGACGCCTCCAAGGCCGATTCCAGCACTTCCTGGAAGGCGCCGTTGTCCAGCAAACTCGGGATGGCGTCCATTAGACACATAGGGACCAGAAACCGTTGCTGCGTTGCTCTAGCGGTTCTCAGTGCTCTGGTCGCCCAGAGGGCCGCCGGGGCCTCCAACTCCAACCCCTTCGCTAACATGGCGATCAGCTGTTCGAGAATCGCTTCACTGTCGGGTTGGTAGAGAGACTCGAGTCTTTGGTTACAATTCAGAAACCAGCCGTTCGACGGAGCCGTGTACGGTTCCCCGAGCGGTGTGCTTTCGGGTGGTGCCCCCAGGCGAGCTAGCGCGCCAAGGTAGCCTGCAACGTGACCCATAAGCACGAATGTCCTCCGCCAGATTTCCGAGTCTTCTTTCGAACCCAGAAGCACCCGGGCCGCTTCCTCCAAGCGCTCGAAAGCCTCAGTGGGTCTCTCAAGTGCCCACAGGCATAGGGAGGCCTCACCCAGCGCCTGAACGAGACAACACCTATGGAGTTCAGAGCCGGACCGGGCTAGCCCTATCGCCTGATCAATGGGCGTGAGGTCGTGGTCCCCTAGTGCTGATGCGGAAGCACCGGCCATGACGAGCGCCTCAAAGCGGATGTAGTGGAACGAGCGGGTTCCAATGCCCAGGGCTTCCGCCAGGTAAGTTCTTGCCTCGGCATGGTGCTTCTTGTAGTAGAGCTGCCGGCCCGCGCATTCCAGGACAAGGAACCGCGCGCCCGGGTCCTCTGGGGCCACTGCCAGTGCTTCTCGGGCGAGAGCAATAGCATTGTCAAGCTCACCCAGGTCCTCAGCTAGGACGATGATCTGGCACCGGACAGCAGATGCCCAGACGATGTCTGCCCCGATCGCTCTCGCGCGCTCTGCAATCTCCTGTAGGCGCGAGGCGTAGCCTCGCCATGCGACCTCCTCTTTGCCGTGGGAGTCCAACCATGCACGCATGAAAGCCCACCACGTAACATCCTCTGCGATTCCAACGCCTAGCGCTGCCCTGAGTTGGTCAGGGGTGAGAGACTCCAGTAGGTCTACCCAGTCAGGAAGACCCTCCATAGTTCGTATCTCGTGGGCGGCGAGCCAAATGAACGACTCCAATGGGAATGGCCACTGTCTCCCCCGCGTAACCTCCTCTGGAAGCCCAGAGACCCCAACGGCTTGAAACAGCTTCTTCAGGAGACGAATCCCAAGATGTGGTGCCCGCCTTGTGACCGGAAGCACAGCTGGAGCTGTGGCGCCAAGCAGACCCACTACTTCCCTCTCGCTGGCCTCGCCGACCAAACGAAGCAGGTCATCAAGGACGAATGCGTCGTCCTTGTGCAACTTGTCCATCACGGCCACCTGCAATCCGCGAAGGTGCAGCCGAAGCTGCAATGGCACCGAATCAGGGATCGGCGAGCTTGTCCAGAAGAAGAGCAACCCGAAATCGTGCTGCAAGCGCTTGTCAAACAGCACGGTCGACAGACCCGTTATCAGAACCACGCACGCCGAGGCAAAGTCCTGCGCGCGCAGAAAGTAGATGATCGCGTGGACGCCTTCGGGGAAGCCTATCGTGCCGCGGGTCAGCATTCTGCGCGCCAGCACGCGGCAGCAGGTGGCTTCTGTTTGACTACTGAGATCCCCTGTACCGAGCTGCTTGACAAGCGGCGATTGTAGGTAGCGGGCACCGCCCGCTTCCTGCGCTTCCTGTACCCATAGGCCCACCAAGCCGTGGAACAACTCTCTTGGTCTGGCAACGGGCGGAGATACCTGGGACAACGCCAAGAGGTCACCTTCCGCGAAGGCCCCGATGACAATGTTGAGACGATAGAGTAGGTCTCTGGCTTTGGAGTCTGCCACGGTCTCCAAGACCCTAGTGAGGGTTTCCCGTGTCAACTCGCCTGTGTGCTCTCCTTTCCAGATCCCTCGCAACTCGTCCATGTCCACTCGCCAGTCTCGCCCCACAAGGTACCTGGCGATGGCGCAAAGAAGCTGTGGATGCTGACCCGCCGTTGCATTCAACAGGGCAGGAATGCCGGATGCGAGCAGTTGTCCGGGTGACCCGTAGGCGCTGAGTATCTCACGGGCCTCGGGATCCGTAAGAGGGGGCGAAAGCAACTCCCGGACTGAGTTTGGCGCCAAACACGAGAGGACCTCCGCCGGGAGTCGGTATGGGCTCGTGCTGACCACGGACACAGAACTCGCACTGCATGCTTCCGCAACACGCACCAGCGCCTCGGAGAGTCGGTCGCCTCCAAGTCTCGGCAGGTCGTCAAATACCAGAATTGCCCCGGACCCCAGTGAAGAGCAGGTAGCAGTTAGCGTGGGCGCTTCCATGCCAATCGCAGGGTTGCCACTAGCAGAATGCAGGGCTGCGACCAGGTATCGCCACGAGGTCTCAGTGTCCATATCCCGGAAGCTCACCCACAAGCACCGTGTTCCTAAGCAACGCACCAGCAGGTTGACCAACTGCGTCTTTCCGCAGCCGGCAGTCCCGTAAAGAGCAGTCCATGTGTGTGCGCGTGCACCGGCGCACAGGTCGGCGACGGTCTTGCTTCTGGTGCTCCTTGGGCTCACAAGAGGGGGAGGGTCTGTCCCCAGCACGCGGGGAGCCATCTCAACTGCGGGGACTCTTGTGCCGTCGTCCAGAACAGGGGCCGCGGCATGGCCCAACATGGGTCGCAAGTCGAAACTGGTCCCGCCCGGTTGGTAGGGCTGTTCGCGGCTGCGCGCGGCCTCCATCTGCAAAGCGCTCGGCTCCTCGGCAAGCATTGACCGAGGGATCGAGTGTCCTTGCGCCTCCAGTCGCTCGATTCTCACTTCGTGGCCTGCAACTCTAGCGTCCAGGGCATTCAGCTCTCTGCGGGTTGCCTCCACCCGTGCTGTTAGATCTGCAAGCATCTTCTGATCTGAATCCGTGAGCGTAGGAAGTGACACATGCTCTTCCAACTCGCTTGGCGTCAGGGACTTGGGCCCATCCCGTGAGAGCAGTCTGATCACGTGCAAGAACAGACGGTCGTACAGTTCTCGCGTCCGGCGTTGATCCTGTGAGGGCACGCGGCCCGACAGGCGACTCATGACCTCCTTCTCGATGTCGCGTGCGCTCGGCGCCCCTGCGTTCCATTCCATATGGCAGATGAGACCGAGGAACCTCTCCTTGCTGTATCGTGCGAGGGCGGTCTTGAACCTTTCCCAGTCTCTTGCCTTGCAGCCTTGGGGCCGCTGGAGAGTTTCTAGTCGCCTCCGAAGGGACGTCATAAAGGCTTGTGCAACCCGGCCTCGTACTTGCCCGCGCCGAAGCCTCTCCCAGACGTCGAGCGCTCGTTTCCGCCCCTTGAAGACAGGAGTCCTCTCCCCGCCGATCGTTGCATTAGTGGTGAAGAGGAATCGGAGTTCTCTCCCTGGGTTACGATCGATGTGGAGTACGGCGTTGACAATCATCCTCAGCACGGGAGCGCTGTTAAGCGTCACCTTTGAGGATAAGGAATGCTTCACCTGCTCAAGAACCCGCGACTCTCCCTGCCCCTTCCCAGGCAGAAAGCGCTCCACGATGTCTACGTCTTCGCCCGACTCCAGGAAGAGCATGTCTTCCGTTGTCAGAGCGAGCCACCGCAAGATCGTGGTGTTCACCTGATAGATGTACCCATTGATTGCACGGCAGGCGTCACGACCCGGCAGAGGCGAGAAGGCCGTCCCATCGGGCATTGGCATTGGACTAGCGCCTCAAAGCCATGCGGATGCAGGGTGTGCCAAGTCCTCAAGCATCAACTATCGCCTTCTTTCGCTCAATCCACAAACTTATAGCCCATGCCGTGGACGGTGAGGATGTGTGCGGGGTTGTGGGGGTCGTCCTCGAGCTTCTGGCGGAGCTTGACGACGTGGTTGTCTATCGTGCGGGTGGTGGGGTAGAGTTCGTAGCCCCAGACCTCGTCGAGGATGCGGTTGCGGGAGATCGGCTCGCCCCTGCTGGCGATGAGGAGGCGCATGATGCCGGCCTCGTAGTGGGATAGCTCGATGGTCTGCCGCCCCTTGGTGGCGACCGATTTGCGGAAGTCGATCGTCACGTCGCCGAACTTGTAGGCGTCGAGCTGTTGCGTCGGGGCGTTGCGGCGCCGCAGCACCGCCTTGATCCTGGCGAGCAGCTCGCGCACGCTGAACGGCTTGGTGATGTAGTCGTCGGCACCCAGCTCGAGGCCCAACACCCTGTCCACCTCCTGGCTCTTGGCGGTGAGCATGATGACGGGTGCGCCGAGTCCCTTCTGTCGGAGCTGGCGTAGGACCTCGAAGCCGTTGACCTTCGGCAGCATGATGTCGAGCAGGATCAGGTCGGGGCAGGCCTTCATGGCGAGGTCGAGGGCCGCCTGCCCGTCCTGCGCCGTCGCCACCTGGTAGCCCTCGAGCTCCAGGTTGTCCTGGAGGCCCATCAACAGGTCCGGCTCGTCTTCGACTACGAGGATTTTTTCCATTGCCATCTCCTGGTCAAGCTCTGTATCGCGGAGGATGAATGGATGTGTGGAGGGATGGATGAATGAACAGAAGCCTCAACTCTGGCAACCATCCAATCATCCAATCTTCCATTCATCCAGTCTTCCCATCGGTGAGGGTCTTGCGAATGGGGAGCGTGATTGTGAACGTGGAGCCTTTACCTTCCTCGCTCTGGACGGCGATGGCGCCGCCGTGGGCTTCGATGGAGTGCTTGACGATTGCGAGGCCGAGTCCTGAGCCGCGGGTGGCTCGGACCCGCTCGTCGCGGCCGCGGTAGAACTTCTCAAAGATCTGGCCGAGGTCGGCCTTGGGGATGCCGAGGCCGTGGTCGGTGACCTCGACGGCCAGGGAGCCGTTGCGCTCGGCGCAGGCGACCCGAATCCGCTTGTCGCCCGCCGAGTACTTGACGGCGTTCGACAAGAGGTTCAGGAGCGCCAGGGCGATGGCCTCGCGGTCGAGGAGCGTCTCGGGCACTTCCTCGGCCACATCAGTTTCCACGGCGAAGCCCTGCTTGTCAAGCTCGTAGCTGTAGGCGCGAAGGGTGTCGCGCACGATGTCGGCCAGGTCGTCCAGCCGAAGGTCGTAGGTCTTCCGCCCGCTCTCGATCCGCGAGAAGTCCAGCACGTTGTTGATCAGGTGGGTCAGCCGCTCGCTCTCGCGCATGATGATGCGGTAGTACTCCTGCACCTTCTCGGGGCTCTTGGCTCGGCCCATCTCGAGGGTCTCCGCGAACATCCGAATCAGCGCCAGCGGGGTCTTGAGCTCGTGGGAGACGTTCGAGACGAAGTCGCTCTTGAGCTGTGAGAACTCGAGTTCGCGCGCGGTGCCTCGGAGCATGATGAAGACGCCGACGATGATGGCGAGGATCATGAGGGCGTTGACGACTGGGAAGAGGATGACGTTGTAGAGTGCGAGGCGTCGGAGCGCGGCGGGCTGGTGCTCCACGATGCCGAGGCGCCAGGCCTGGAAGATACGCGGGAAGGCCACCGAGGCTGCCGGGCCTTTGCCCTGCTGGCCGAAGACCGCTCCGCCCGCGCGGTCGCTCACCACAAAGCCCACCTCCGGGCCGAACTGCGAGTGGCGCGTCGCGCCCAGGACCTCGGGGAGGAGCCTGTCGCGGACGTAGGCGAGGCTGAGCCTGACACCGAGGATGCGGCGCGAGCCGTCGTCGCCTCGCACCGCGGCGTAGGCGATGAGGTAGGGCTGGGACCCGAACTCGTCGTCCCAGAGGTGCCTGAAGCCCTCCTCGCCGTGGCGGAGCGAGGGCGCCTGGAGTTCGAGGCGGGGGAGGACGAAGCGGCGGAGGTAGATGATGAACTGGGTGCGCGCGGCGCGTTGGGCCTCCTCGTCGCGGAGGGCGGCGTAGCGGCGGGCCTCGGGGGCCGGCACGTTTGGGCCGGCGGCAAGGCGGCCGAGGTCGTCGCGCACCCGCTGCTTGAACCAGGTGGCGAGGTCGGGGTCGGCGAGGCGGGTCCGCTCGCGCACCAGGTCGGCGTAGAGGTCGAGCCAGGCTGCGGCGGCCTCGGGCGCGCGCCCCAGGCGGGCGAGCGCCGCGGCCACCTGGTAGCGTGCGAGGACGGCGAGTGAGGGGCTGAGGGCCGCCACGTCGTCGGCGGTGAGCAGGCGGCGGTATTCGGCGATGGCCTCGTCGAGCTTGCCCGTGCGGAAGAGCGTGGCGGCGATGACCTGGGTTGCGCGGATGCGCGCGGCGGGCGAGAGGGAGCGTTCGCGGTAGCGGCGGAGCGATTGCACGAGGGCCTCGGGGTCTTCGGGCGACGCGTCGGGCTTCGCGCGGCGGGCCGGGGCCGGGAATGGCTCGGCCCACAGGAATGTCTCGGGCAGCGGGGCGAGCGCCTCGGGCTGGTGGGGGTAGAGCATGGCCTGGCGTTCGTCGAGGGGGAGGCGGCGGTCGAGGAGGCGCTCCTCGTCAATCAGAAAGAGTTCTTCGGCCAGCGGCGAATCGCGGCGGAGGCGGTCGAGCGTCGCGGAGGCCTGGCGGAGCGGGAGGCGGTCGGCCTCGTCGCGGAGGCGTTTCTCCAGGGCGGCCACGCGGGCCTCGGCCTCGTCGGCCTTGTCGCGCACCGCCGCGGCGTATTGCTCGGCCAGGCTCTGCTCGAGCTGCCGCTTGAGGTCGAGCGTCAGCTTCAGTCCCACGAGGGTGAGCACCAGGCTCGGCAGGATGATCGCCAGCACCGCGAGGGTGACGATCTTGCGGATTGAAATGTGCGAGGCATATCGCCGCATGGCCGTGCTCTAATCGTCCTCGTCCCTCGTCCTCGTCCTCGACTCTTCTCAGACCCCGACAGGAGAATCGAGGACGAGGACGAGGGACGAGGACGAGGACGATGAGAAGAAGCCCGCGAACGCCACTATAGACCTCAGCCTCTTGGTTTTCAATCCGCAATCGTCAGAAGCTCTTGCGCTGGAGCACGGTCTCGTAGGTTTCGGAGTTCTTCGGCTCGGGGGGCGCGTTGGGGTCGCCCCAGTGGACCAGGATGCTCACGCGGTAGTACGACGTGCCGCCGTAGAGGGGGGCGAAGGTGACGTTGTACTGGAAGCCTGGGAAGTCGGGACGGGTCTCGTTGGTCACGGGGTTCGGCTGGTAGTTCGGCCCGAAGGAGGTCTGGAGGTGGTTGGCCACGGTTTCGGCGAGGAGCGCGGCGCGGCTGCGGTCGAGCGCCCGCCTGTGCGACCGCATGCCCATCGCGAAGAGAAAGAGCACCGCGGTGATGCTGACGGCGAGGATGCCGATTGCGAGCAGCACTTCGATGATCGTGAAACCATTTCTGATTTCTGATTTCTGATTTCTGATTGAAGAGCCACAGATCACGGCGCTCGTTCCTTCTTTTGTCTTTCTGAAATCAGCAATCAGAAATCAGCAATCAGAAATCCTCACCGCTCCCAGTGGTGGTAGGCCGGCACGCGGACGGTGAAGACGGAGGTGACGCCGCGATAGACCTCGGCGCCTGAGGCGTGGGGGGCCGGCCTGGTGCCGCGGGTGCCGCGGGAGGCGCCCGCCGCGGGGACTACGAAGTCGGTGGTCGAGCCGACGCGGTTGTAGAAGAGCCACTCGTCGTCAATCTTGATGAAGTGTCGCGGGTCGCGCAGGAAGGTGGGGGTGGGGCGCTGGGCATCGTCGAAGCCCTGGGTGTTGACTACCGACAGGCTGGCCTCGGCTGAGGCCGGGAAGTCCGCCGCGATGGCCTGCGTCAGCCCGGTGGTTATCCGCTTCCCGCGGTCCGGCTCGAGGACCACCGTGACCTGCACCTGCTCGGGCAGGTAGCGGCTTGAGAGCCATTCGGTGCTCGCTGGACGCGGGCGCCAGAGCTTGGGGTCGGGGTTGGCGTCGCTGTACTTCGTGTCGTAGCCGGGCTCGAGGTCGGGGCGGTCCTCCCAGGTCGTGGTGTCGGCGCCCCAGAAGCTCATGCCCAGGTGGAGCGCGCTTGGGATGAAGTCGTTGCTGCCCACCTGCTCGAGCGCGGCGAGGACGTTCGGGGTCAGGCCCAGCTCCGAGGCGTCATCGGTCCTGTATTGTCGGAGCGGCGCCTCGAAGGCTCGGCGGATGACGCCGAGGCCGGGCTTGCCGAGGCTGGAGTGGTAGGGCTGGACGTAGTAGACGACCTGCGCGCGGCCGGCCACGGGGCGGTGGCCCTCGTCTATCTGCTTGTTGTTGTTGTCGTCGAAGTAGTTGAGGTACTCGGCGGAGGCCGTCGAGCCGGCGGTCTTCGCGGCGGCCTGTTCTATCTCGGGCGGGATGGTGCGGGTGAAGGTGATGACCTGTGTGCCGTTTCGGACGAAGGCGGCAAAGGTGGGCCGCGGCTGCTTCCTGTTCGGGTCGGGGCCAAGCGCGTTCGGGTCGCGGTAGCAGTCGAGGATGAGCACGGGCCGCCCCCCCGCCCGCATCCGGTCGCTGCGGAGGAACTGGGCGGCGTCCTCCGTGGCGCTCTTGTTGTCGAGCTCGGCCTTGATGAAGACGACGTTCCCGCGAACCACCGTGTCGTCGGCCGTCCTGAACCAGCAGGCGTCCGAGATGTCGGTCTCGCCGCCGCCCATGCCCTCGCCTTGGAGCCAGGCGAGCTGGAGCCACTTGCTGGCCGGGCTCTGGTCGGCGGGCGGGACGGCGGTTGGGTCGTTCGTAGCCACCCACACGCGGGCGGAGGAGTTTGGCTCGAAGACATCAGTTCGCGCCTGAAGGAGCGCCGCGCCGATGACGAACGGGACACGGATGCGGAGGACGACGGTCGCCGTGCCTGGCTTGCCAGTGGGGGCGAAGTAGGTCAGCTCGCGCCCGTTGCTCGTGTCGGTCGCGTAGTTGTTCACGTTGGAGAGCGTGGTGTCGAGGATGGCGTAGGGGTCGCCTGGCGTGGTCGAGAGGTCGTGGAGGGTGTCGAGGACGAAGTGGAAGTCGGGCGGTGGGGGCTGGTCGAGGACTGCGGCGGCCAGGTCGTCGGCGATCTGGCGTTGGAGGGCCTGGAGGCGCTCGTTGACGAGGCGTCCGGCCTCGCCCTGGCGCCAGGAGTCCACCGCTGCGCCCATGAGGCCCACGAGGGCGATGCCGAGGATGACGAAGACGCCCATCGCCACGAGGATTTCGACGAGCGTGAATCCTGATTTCGGATTTCGGATTTCGGATTTCGGATTTGCCGCGTTCAATACGGCATCTCCCTGTGTTCCAGCACATTGGTCGGGGCGCGATAGCGGAGCATGATGGTGTCCACCCAGGGAGTTCGCCAGGGGATGTTGTAGTTGGGCGGCGCGCCGTTCTCGGCCTTGTAGGGGTTGTACTTGAAGTAGACGCGGACGCGGATGCGGTCGGCGTACTGGCCCATCGGGGTGTTCGCGTCCTTCGCGTTGATGTAGTTCTTCGCCGTCGGGTCGTCGAAGAGGTAGATGACCGGCTTCTTGAGGCGGTAGCCCTGGGGGTTGTAGACCACGTCGGTTCGGGTGGGGACGTTCTGCCAGGGGACCGGCGCGGCGACGGGCTTGGAGGTGGCGGGGTCAATCGCCGTGTCGTCCCAGGCGGGCGCGTTGTCGAGCTGGACCATGACCTGGATGTCCCAGGGGTCGTTGGCGTCGAGGGGCTTGGTGTCCTCGCTCACGAGCGCGCCGGTGGCTTCGTCGTACTTGGCCTCGCGCCAGTTCACGCGGGTCCAGAGGGCGCCGGGAAGGGAGTATGCGAACTCCCAGTAGCCGACGGGTGCCGAGGCGCGGCTTGGGGTGAACTCGCTGGTGGCGGAGATGGGGTAGCGGTCGTGGAAGCGGGCCTCGCGGAGGCGGACGATTCGGCGGCCGTGGGTGCCGGGAGCGTCGGCGAAGTAGGTCGGCTCCTCCTCCGTGTCGTCCACCACGCTCAAGTCCTCGAGGTGCACCTTGTCCAGTCTCGGGGTGCCGAAGCGCTGGCGGAGGAGCTTGATGCCGGTGAGGACATCCACTTCCCTGTAACCGTTGGGTGCCGTGGCGTCGGGCAGCTTGGTGGTCCAGAGGGGGGTGGAGCCGTTCTTGTCCTGGGCGTAGCCGAGGATTTCATTCCCGATCTGGACGTAGCCTTCGGCGGGGAAGTTGTCGTGGTATTCCACCACGATGCCGTACTCGTATTCGGGCTTGGTGAGGTCGAAGGCGGGGTCGTTGTCGGCAAGCGCCTTGATCTTGCCATCGGTGTCGAGGAGGAGGCGGCCGGCCTCGTCGCGCTTGAGCTTGATCATCGGCCTGGGAGCCAGCGCGCAGTGGATGTGGTCGAGGGGGTTCACGCGCGCGCCGAGGGCGTGGGAGTCGAGCACGGTGCCGAGCGAGGCGCGTTCGAGGATGAGGAGCTCGACGCTGATAACGCTGACCGAGGCGCTGCTCGCGGTGCCGTCGGCGTCGAGGAACCAGCCGCTCGTCGTCGCGGGGTCGTACATCTGCACCTTCCGGGCCGTTGAGTTGAGGATGCCGCGGTGGGTGAGGGTGATCTCTAGGGCGTTCTTCGACTTGTCGTAGCTCTTGCCGTTGAAGAAGACCCGCTCCTGTGCGCCGATGGAGTGGTTGGAGGAGACGAGCCGGCCGTTGGCATCCCGCACCTCTTCGCCCTTCTGGATGTCCGCCTCGATGGCGTCCCAGGTCACTCCGTAGGTGCCCATGATCCACTTGATGGTGTCCCAGTAAGCAAGGTTGGCCCAGGCGTTGGAGATGGTGAGATAGCCCATGTCGGGGAACTCCTTGGCCTGCTCCTCGGTGAGGTCGAGGTAGAGCTTCGTCCCCGTCTCGTTCAGCACCGTCACCAGGTCGTTGGGGAAGGGCATCGGGTTGCCGTCGCCGTCCACGGGGCGGATGAACTTGATCGGGGCGGAGGTGCGGCCGACCGGCCTGCGGTACATGACGCGGTAGAAGAAGACCTCGTCGTCAATCTTGAGGTAGCCTTCGAGGGGCCAGGAGCCTACCTGGCCGTTGTGGTGGAAGCGGAAGGGCTCGACGGGCGGGTCGGCCTTGGGCACGAAGTCCTCGAGGTTCCCGATGCGGACGTAGAAGGGCGGTGCCATGCCCGCGGGGATGCCAGCGAAGCTGCGCACCTCCTTCGCAGGGTCGGGCGCGCCCGCCGTCTGCTTGCAGTCCCACAGCCGCGCGATGCCATACGCCGCCGAGTGGATTTTCACCTCGTCGAAGGTGGCGTTCGCGGGCCGCTCGGGCTCGCCCGCCGTTGGCCCGTCGTGCGCCTCGGCCTTAACGTCCCCGTCCTTGTACATCGTGTCGCTGCCCAGGTAGAAGAGCTTGTCGGGCTCAATGGGCATGCTGGACGGGAACTTGAGGAGGCGCGGGCGGTTGACGTAGGAGAAGACCTTCGCGGGCGAGATGGATTCGCGGAACCCGAACATGTTTCCCGCGCCGTGGAGCACCCAGTGGTCTTCGCGCTGGCCCGTGTTGTCGGTCAGCGTCACCTCGTCGTTGCCGCCCTTCACGAGGTAGAGGTTCTTGTCGAGCGCGCGGACGTAGCCGGAGCAGAAGAAGACGGGCATGACCTTTGAGACGGGCGAGGCAGGGAAGACGACGGGGGCGGGCGGGCTGACCGTCTTGTCGCCCGTGCTCGCCACGGCGCGGCTGATGTCGTAGAGGAACTTGTCGGCCAGCGTTTTCCGCTCCTCGTCCTCCTGCCCCACGGGCACGGGCGGGTGCGGGAAGCGGGGATATGTGAACTGAATCCACTCGTAGGGCTTGGTGACGTCGGCGTTGTTCTGGGCGTCGCGGAAGACGAGCTGGAAGATGCCGCGTCCGTTCCGCTCGCGGAGCTCGTCAATCGTCTGGTCGGTGCCCACAAGGTCGTGGGTGATGGTCTCGACGCCGCGGTGGCCGCGCGGGAGGTCGAGGTTGCTCGACAGCTTGATGCAGTTGAGTCGGAACTTCGCGCCCTCGACGATTGTGGCCTGTGGCGTGCTGAAACAGGCGCGGCGGCCTGAATAGTTCGTTGGGTCGTTGAACCCCGCGACGTAGCCGATGTACCAGGCCACCTGGCGGCGGTCGTCCTCGGGCGTCTCCGGGTCGTCCACGTCGCCAGGGAAGTAGTGCCAGACGAGGACGACGCCGGCCTTTGCGAACTTGATGGCCTCGCGGTCCTTGGCCTCGAGGGCGTCGGGGTTGGCCTCGAGCGTGACCAGCCCGATGCCGTCAACGGTATCCTCGATGGCCCGCTTGCCCGTGGTGGGCCGTTGGGCCGTCCAGGTCAGAAGCGAGAGGAAGCCTGGGTCGTCGAGGACGGTCTTGAACTTCGTCTCGTCGTCGCTGATCGAGCCGCCGTCCTTGGCCGAGGGCACGGTCCACTTCTCGCTTGCGAAAACGGGGAGCCAGTCGCCCGAGGGAATCGTGTTGTCCGGCTTCCCCGTCCACGCCTGGTAGGAATTGGAGAACTGGTCCCAGAACTGAGCCGACTTGTCTTGCGTTGGGGAAGGTGAAGCCGGGGCCTTCTCGTCGCCATCCTGCACCGTCACTTGGAGGAAGGCTGCGGGCAGCTCGAAGAGCAGGAACGGCTCCTGGTTGGCGTCCATCATGTTCAGCAGCAGGTGCTCGGTGTCGCCCGCGCCCGCCTCGTTGCTCGTCTTGTGGATGTAGTCAATGTAGCCGTGGACTTCGATGCGTGTGCCGTCGGCGTGAATCCTGGCCTGGGTTCCGCGCGAGCCCCTTCCAACCGGCAGGCCGTTGGCGTCGGTGAGGATCGTGAAGACGTTGGCATTGGCGACGCCGATGATTTCGGCGATTTCGCCGCCGATGGCGATCACGCCCGGGGGCTGGGGCCACTGCTGGAGGCGGAAGACTGCCGTGGTGTCGGCGCTCCTGGGGTCGTCGCTGACGTTGCCCGTGCAGGGAATGGTGGCGGCGTCGGCCGCGGCGCCGCTCGTGCGCGCGACCGGGAAGTAGCGCCCCACGCTCCGCCCGTTGACGAACAGCCCCATCTCGTTGTAGCGGATGCCCTTCGCCACGGCCACGAGGTGATACCAGCGTTCGGGCAGGAGCTGGAACCACTGGTCGGGCGCGAGGCCGCCGGGCGGCGTAGCGGAGCTGCCAACGCGGCAGCGCACCTGCGCCGCCGTCGGCTGGTTCGTCGAATCGCACACGTGCAGCACGAGGTCGCCGCTCGACGTGTCCCGCCCGTAGTAGAGGAGCGCCAGGCGGTTGGAGAACGGCTGGTGCCCGAGGTCGAAGAGCGTGCGGTCTATGCCGTAGTCGAACTTCACGCTCGCGCCCACCTTGGGGTCGGAGTCGAACTTCACCCACATCTCGATCACGAGGGGGAGCACCACGTTGTCGCTGCTGTGCGGCACGTTGTCCTTCTGCACCAGCTTGCCGTCGGCGTCCTTCGCCTCCATGCGGGCCGGGTAGACCAGGGTGCGGGTCTCGAACTTGTCGTCGGGCAGAGCGACCCTGCCGACGTGAATCCCCTCCGGCCCGAGGTCCGTGTCGTCCCCAGTGGCGGTTCGGACGGTCGTGAGGTCCTTGACGGGCTGGGGCCAGGCGCTGTCGTTGCCGCCATCCCTGCCGCCCCAGAGCACCTGATCGAGGAGCGGGCCGTTCAGGCGGATGACCCAGTTCGAGGCGAAGCGGACCGGGTCGGCCGGGCTGTACTCGACGGGCAACAGGCCGAGCTTGCCGCGGTGCGGCACCAGAGCGGGAACCCCATCGGCCGGCTCGGTGGAGCGGGGGGCCACGTCGGGCACCTGGGTGGCGCTCGGCCAGGTCTGGACGAATCGCCCCTCGCCCATGTAGACGGGGCGCTGCCACTCCACCTCTTTGTCAATCCGCAGCTCGAGGTCAACGGATGGGGCGACCTGAGCGACCTCTTTCACGCTGTAGCGCGCCAGCTCGCGCCCGTCGGGCGCGTTCACCACCCCCGTCCCCTCGATGGTGTAGATGTTGAACGAATGGGTGCACAGGGGGCCGGTGGTGGTCGCCATATCTAGCACGTTGCGGTTGTAGGGGTTGTTCGCGTTGGCGAGGATGGCGGCCTTGCTCTCGGGGGTGAGCTTCTCGGCCTTCACCAGCTCATCGAGTACGCCGCCGAGGTCGTGCGCGAGGTCGGCGAAGAGCAGCCGCACCTCCACTGGCTCCAGCGGGTCGTACTTCCGGTCGGCGTCAACACGGCTCGTGGGCAGGTAGTCGGCGCTCTGCGACACGCTGAGCGTCGCGCCGTCCTTCTTCCAGTAGCGCACCGCGTCGCCCTCGATGGACACCCAGTAGCCGTCCACCTCTTTGCCCGCGGGGTCGCTCTGGCGCGGCTGAGGCAGGAGCGCAGCGTCGTCGAGGGCGATGACCGTGGAGTCGGTCGCGACGTTTGCGGCGAGCCTGGCGAAGACGCGGAGGCGGCGGATGAGCTCCTCGAAGTCGTCAACGACCTTCTTGTCGCCAACCCCGTCGTTATCGGTGTCAACCATCGTCTCGGCGTAGCCAACGCCCTTGTGCTGATCGGCGGCTGGGACGCTCGGCTGGTAGAGCTTGACGCCGCGCAGGAGGGCGCGAAGGACTTCAGCGGGGCACGTGTTGGGGTTCACGGGGTACTGGCCGACGGAGGCCGACGTGGTCTCGCTGACGAATGGTGCGGAGTAGACGGTGAGGAAGCGGGTGAGGCGCTGATACTCGGTCTCGGTGAGCGTGGTGCTTGCGGTGCGGAGCTGGGTGAGGCTGGTGATAGGGTTGCTGTTGCGGTAAGAGACGATGTCGCTCGCGATCACTGACGCGCGCGTGGCGCCGGGGTTCGCCGGATCAAAGGTCTCCCCCGTGATCTCAAGGGTGATGTTGCGGAGGAGGGCATGGGGGGCGGTCTTGACGTTTATCTTGCCCTGTTCGTCCTCGGCCCGAGCGCTCCACATCGCGCCGGCGGGGTCGGCCAGCTTCAGGCCTGCCAGGGCCGGGTCATTGAGGTCCACCTTCAGCTCGCCGCTGGAGTCCACGTAGTCCGAGTTGAAGATGGTCGCTGGCCGGCCCACCTGGGCTTCGAGGTGTTCGTAGTACTCGTGGGAGCGTTCGAGCTGGGCCTTGGCGAGGTTGAGCGCGCCGTTGGCCACGAGCTTCGCGCGGGTGCGCGCCGCGAAGCTCACGCTCGCCATTTCTTCCTGGCGCATCGAGATGGCAAAGGGTGCCCCGATGATCACCAGGCCGACGAGCACAAGCACCACCATGAGAATGGCGAAGCCGTCCTGGCGCTTTGCGCGCCTGGTGATCGGTCGGATCGGTCGGATCAGTCGGATCGGTCGGATCAATGTCATCAAGAGCATGGCACTAGCCCTCATTGGTCCGTCGGCGGGTCGCCCTGGAAGACCTCCACGCAGCCGAGCCAGTTCACCCGCACGGAGCGGAGGAGGCGGTCTTCCGCCGAGATGATGCGGAAGAGCACGGGGCGGGTGTGCTGCGTGCGGTCGAGGCGGCCCTCGCCGTCGAAGTGGACCCGTCCGTCGCGGCTGCCGCCGGCGTCGAGCGTCACCTCCGTGTTCTTGGGCAACTCGAAGGTCTCCCCCGCCACGAGGCCGGCGATCTTAAGCTCGTCAATCCGCCCCTTGAAGCGATTCGTCCCATCCGTGCCGATGTTGAGGGGCTGGGTGTTGGGTGCCAAGAGCATCGTGGCCCCTGGGGGAGTATTGCGCAATGGCGACTCTTCCTGGCCGTTCACCCGCAGCACCAGGGTGCCGATGTTGTTCCCTCCGGCAT
Organism: Planctomycetota bacterium; assembly: GCA_016872875.1. Next base: position 30,135 of record VGYW01000035.1, read on the forward strand.
CCCTGCCGTCGCGGTAATACGCCATGGCCACGTGCGACCATTCGCCGGGAGGGACGGGTGTCTCGCCGGCACAACTGATCAGCAAGCCGCTGCCACCATCCCCCACCCTCACCGCGCCCGAAAGCGTGAAGTAGTTTGGGTGACTACCGACGAGAGCGAGGCGGCAGTTGGAGGGCCCCCAAGCATCCTTGCACACGATGCTCAGGATGGCGCCGGTCGTGAGGGCTGTTGGATCGGGCCACACATCGGCCTCGATGAACACCCCTTCCCGCAACCCGTCGAGGTAGGGGCTTGAGACCTGGAGGCTGGTCGTCGCGCCGTCGAGGAGCAGAGCGGTGCCAATCCTGCCGGGCGTGGGGGTGGCCGTGCCGGTGACGGTGGCCTCCTGGCCGAGCGCGCCGAGCACCTTGCCCCCCGCGAACTGCTCCTTCTCGAAGTGCCAGTTGCTCACCGTCTGGCGTCCCAGGGCATAGACAAGCCCCACGAGGTTCGCCGCGTCCGCCCGCGGCTCGGCCACCACGATGGCCGGGCTCCGCTCGTGCACCGCGAATGCCCGTGCCGACCGCAGCGACGACTCGATGGCCGACGTTGCGGCCTGGAGCGCGAACCCCCGGTTCATCCGAAAGTACACCGCCACCCCGCCGAGCATCAGTATCGCCACGACCGACATGGAGACCAACAGCTCGATCAGCGTCATTGCTGATTTCTGATTTCTGATTTCTGATTTCAGAGCCGCCATTCTGGGTCTCTTCTCACGTGTCACGCGTCGCGCATCGCGGAATGGCCGCCACGTCTGGCTCCCAAAGGGAGCGTAGTGGGTTGCCGGCGGCTTCAGCCGCCGGACAGCGGGTCCAAACCCTACCAGTCCCGAAGGGACGGCAGAGAGGACGCCTGGGGGGCAGCCAGAGGGCGCTTCTGCCGTCCCTTCGGGACTGACCCGTGGGTGCGCCCCGGTCCGGCGGCTGAAGCCGCCGGCAACCCACTACCGTCCCTACGGGACTGAGGCAAGCAGCCATGCTATAGGTCTTGCGTCTCCTTCATTGAGGGGCAGTCTACTTCGTCACAAAGTTCGCAATGTCATCCCCGCCCTGGTCGCGGCCAACCCCGTTGTCGTTCCGCTCGTTTGGGCCGCAGGACCAGAGTTGGAAGCGGCCGAAGTTGCAGTAGTCGGTCGCGCCCTTGGCGGGCTGCACGGTGCGGTTGCCGAGGAGGTCGTAGTCGTGGGCGGTGGTGGCCTTCATCGCCGCGGTGTCGAAGTAGATGAAGGGGCGGTCCCACTCGTCGAGGAAGAAGGCCATGCGGAGCTCGCCCTCGTCGTAGAAGGCCGAGGGGAGGTAAGGGGCGCTCCGGCCCCCCTTCACATTGAGCAGCAGCACGAGCGCGCGGTTCCCGCGGTTCGGCCCCGCCGCGGCGGGCAGCTCGGACGGGGGATAGACCCCGTAGTCGTTCTGATACGCCTGGACGCCGCTCGCGATGGCCTCCACCGTCGCCTCGGTCCGCCGCACCTTCTGGCTGCGGCGAATGGCGTTGAAGGCCGGGAACAGGAGTGCGAGGAGGAGGATGACGACCGAGATGACGACGAGGACCTCCACCAGGGTGAAGGCCGATTTCGGATTCCGGATTTCGGATTTCGGATTGAGCATCGAAGAAGCCACGGCCTGAAGGCCGCAGTCCTAACGGGTTAGTCCACGGGCGCACCGGGACTCGTAATCATGCTACCTGGGTGCCCCCGGAGCGTTGTCAACTGCTTGTCAGGAATTGTAAAGAATTGTAAAGGCGGGCAGGTCAGAAGATTCCGAGGAAGCTCTTCGAGCGGACGCGGAAGAAGGCGATGTTGGAGTAGAGGCGGCCGGTCCAGACGGAGGTGTAGGCGGCGTCCTCGCCGAGGGCGGCCACCTGTGCGGCGGTGAGGTCGGGGCTGAGGATGACGCGGGCGCAGTCGCTGCCCACCTCGTAGGCGGCGAGGAAGAAGTGGTCGCCTGGGCGGAGCCACTGCCGCGGCGGGGCGAAGGTGAAGCGGCGGCCCACGTAGCCGCCCGGCGGGAGGGTGACGTGGTGGTAGAGCTCGGCGCGGAGCGAGGCGGGCACGGTGATCTTGGGGGTGGAGTAGCACTTCCGGCCGCTGTAGACCTCGTAGGCGTGGA
>VGYW01000036.1 GCA_016872875.1 Planctomycetota bacterium
GGCGGCCTGGGTGGGACGCGGGTTGTGGCCAGAGGCGTGAAGGGTGAAGAGGGAGAAGGAACAGCAGTCCCAGTTGCGCCGCCGTTCGCCGCGGTTCCAGGTCGCCTCGTCCACGATGTCGAAGCAGTGGCAGGTGGGGCAGAGGTAGCTGCACGCGCCGCAGCCGAGGCAGGCCAGAGTGGCCTCAGTCCAGAAGGGGTCCTCGAAGTGGGCGTCGAGCCAGGGCTTGACCCGCTCGACGTCGAACTTGGGGGCGACCGCGGGGGGCGCGGGCAGAGCGGCGCCATCGGGCGCGGGCTGCACGATACCATCGAGGCGTTCGATGAGTTTGGCGCCCTTCTCTGTGAGGGGCTTGATGAGCGCGCCGCCGTCAGCAGTGAGGAAGGCGAGGGCGTCGCTGCCGGCCTCGCCGTGTGGCGAGCCGCCCACGGAGGTGCAGAAGCAGGCCGCGTTGGGCTGCGTGCAGGCGAAGGCCACCACGGTCGTCCGCTCGCGGTGGCGGGCGTAGCGCACGTCGTCGTAGTCCCACTTGAACACCAGGTCGAGCGCGGCGAGAGCCGCGGCGTCGCAGGGCCGGCAGCCGAGGATGGCCCGCTCGCCCTCGGGGGCGGCGGGGACGTTGAGGGCAACGCCCTTGCTCTCCCCTTGGCCGTAGTGCAGGAGAACCTCGGTCTCAGGGAAGAAGAGGCGCTTGAGGGGCAGGAGGGTGTTCAGGTACTTCGTGGCGAGGCCATTGTTGGCGGCGAGGGGCGCAAGGTCCACGACGTCGCTCTGGCGCTTGACGGGGGCGAGGACTTCGAGGCCAGCGGCTCGGAGCTTTGCGGCTGTGGCGGAGACCCAGCCGGCCGGGGCCTGGAAGAGGGTGTTGGCGGCGGCGGTGGCCATCAGAGGATGCCCTCCTCGGGATCGTTGGGGGCGAAGGTGGAGAAGGGGGCTTTCTCCTCAGCAGAGCGCCCCGAGCGGAAGGCGTATTCGTCTTCGACGAGCTTGGCCATCTTCTGGTTCAGCGCGCTCAGGGGCAGGTGCATGGGGCACACGCGCTCGCACTCGCCGCAGCCCACGCAACGCCCCGTGAGGTGGAAGGCCCGCGCCGCGTTCCAGGCCAGGTTGCCGCGAAGATGGGCGCTCGGCTCGACCCATTGGGGCACCGATTTCTCGACCACGCATCTCCGGCAGTAGCAGAGCGGGCAGGCCTGCCTGCACGCATAGCAGCGGATGCACTTGCCAAGTTGCTCCTCCCAGTAGGCCCAGCGCTTCTCGATCGGCATTTCCTCGATAGGGGCGACTAGAGGGTAGCGGTCCGCCTTGTCCGCCGGGGATTGGGCCACGGCTTCGCCGACGACCACGTCGCAGCCCTCGGGCTCGTGGGCGTCGCAGGCCGCACACTTGGAGAGGGGCGGGTTGCCGACGCCGGGGCAGCGGACGCCAATGAGGACCACCTCGTCGCGCTTGAGGACGTGCTCGCGGAGGAGGACGTTGACGGCGCGCAGGTCGCAGCCCTTGACGACGAGGCCGATGGCTGGGGACTTGCCGGCGCGGGCGAGCTCGCGGACCTCTTTCTTCGTGAGGTAGACCGCGAGGTTCGAGAAGCAGAAGGCGTCGAAGAGCAGGCGCTCGGCGTCCTCGGGCCGGCGCACGAAGGCGGGCGCGGCCGAGGCTGTGCCATTGAAGCGCCCGTAGCCGACCACCAGGCCGACCCGTCCCTCGCTTAGGAGCTGGGCGGCCGCCTGTCGAAGCGCTCCAGTTGTCGCGTCCATCGTTAGAACCCCTCTTCGTTCACCAGAACGTGGGCCAGCAGAGGTCGAAGAAAATCACTACGGCGGCCAAGAGGCCGAGTGGGACCGCGAGGACGAGCCACGCGGGGATGTCACGCGCCTGGGCCTTCGGTTGTTCCACCACCATTGCCGTTGCTCCAACTCGGGAAGCCCTTGAACGGGCCGAGGCGTCGGGCCTCGTCGGTGATCTCTCGGACGACGGCGGACCACTTGCCGCCCTCGGCGGCGGAGACCCAGGACATCTTGAAGCGCCTTGGGTCAATGCCGAGGAAGCAGAGGAGCTCGCGGAAGGCCGTGAGCTTGCGGCGGGCGTGGTAGTTCCCGCTAGTGTAGTGGCAGTCGCCAGGATGGCAGCCCGACACGAGCACCATGTCGGCCCCGCGCTCGAAGCTCTTCAGCACGAAGAGCGGGTCCACGCGCCCCGAGCAGGGCACGCGGATGATGCGGACGTTTGCGGGGTACTCGAAGCGGCTCATCCCCGCCAGATCGGCGCCAGCGTAAGAACACCAATTGCACAGGAAGGCCACGATGTTCGGCTGCCAGTCCTGCGGCGCGTGGGACCCGTGGGACGTGTCGGACGAGTGGGCGATGCTGGACATGGCGGTTCACCTGGTGATGGCGTTGATTTCGGCGAAGAGCTGGTCGTCGCGGAAGCCCTGGACCTCGATGGACTTCGAGCGGCAGGTGACGGCGCAGGCGCCGCAGCCCTGGCAGAGGCCCTTGTTGATGGCGGCGACGACCTGGAGAAGCGTCCCCTTGCGGTCGCGGATTTCCTTCGGCTCGATGGCGCCGTAGGCGCACACGGGCTGGCACTCGAAGCAGCCGTTGCAGGACTGCTCGTTGACGACGCCGATGGTTGGCTCGCGGGTGAGGCGGTCGTGGGTGATGAGGCCGAGGGCCTTGGCCGCGGCCGCGGAGGCCTGGGCGACGGTCTCCGGGATGTCCTTCGGGCTGTGGGCGCAGCCGGCCAGGAAGACGCCGGCCGTGTTCGTCTCGACCGGGCGGAGCTTCGGGTGGGCCTCGGAGAGGAAGCCGTTCTGGTCGTAGCCGATGCGGAGCTTCTGGGCCAGCTCGCGGACGCCCGATGAGGGCTGAAGGGCGGCGGCGAGCACCACCATCTCCGCCGCAATCTCCACCTGCCCCCCGCTGAGCGTGTCGGCGCCGCGGACGATGAGCTTGCCATTGCGGGGATAGACCTTCGAGACGCGGCCCCGCAGATACGTCGCAACGTCCTCCTTCACCACGCGGCGGACGAACTCCTCGTAGTTCTTTCCCGCCGAGCGGATGTCCATGTAGAAGATGAACGCCTGGCCATCGTGGACCTTGTGCTTGTAGAGGATAGCGTGCTTGGCGGTGTACATGCAGCAGATTTTCGAGCAGTATTCCTTGCCCGTGCCCTGCTCCTCGCGCGAGCCGATGCACTGGAGGAAGACGACGGACTTGGGCGGCTTGCCGGTGGATGGTCGGCGCAGCTCGCCCTCGGTCGGGCCGCTCGCGCTCACCATCCGCTCGAACTCCAGGCTCGTCACAACGTCGGGGTAGCGGCCGTAGCCATATTCTTCGTAGACGGTAGGGTCGGCGATCTCGTAGCCCGTGGCGACGATGATTGCGCCGACTTTCTCCTCGACGAGTTCGTCGGCCATGTCGTAGTTGATGGCGCCCGCGGGGCAGACCTTGGCGCAGGCGCCGCAGCGGCCCGTCTTGTAGTGGATGCAGTTCTCCCGGTCAATCAGCGGCTTGTTGGGCACGGCCTGAGGGAAGGGGATGTGGACGGGGGTTCGGAAGTCGAAGCCGCAGTTGAACTCGTTGGGGATTTTCTCGAGGGCGTGGGAGCAGAAGTCGGCGGGGTCAATCGCCCCGGTGGGGCAGAGGAAGGCGCAGGCGCCGCAGCCGATGCAGACGTCCGAGAGCATCTTGTAGGGGGTCGAGACCTCGCGGTGCGGCCCGCGCCCGGCGAAGCAGGTCGCCTCCGGCCCGATGACCTCCTGGCACACGCGGACGCACAACCCGCACAAGATACACTTGGCCGCGGCGGAGCCGTGGTGTTGGGTGTCAGGTGTTGGGGGTTGGGCTACGGAGGTGGCGAGTTGGGCGGCGATCGGTTCAACGCCGTAGCGCCTGGCGAGGTCGTGGAGCACCTCGGCCTCGGGGCAGCGGGCGAGAAGGAGGGCGAGGGTCATCCGGCGCGACTTCTGCACCGCCTGGGAGTCTGTGGCGATGACGAGGCCGTTCTGGGCGGGATAGGCGCAGGCGGGGACGAGCCCCGGCCTCCCGCCGCCCGTGACCTCGACCACGCAGACTCGGCAGGCGCCCGCGGGCGGCACCGCCTTGTGGTGGCACAGCGTCGGTATCTCGATCCCGAGCGTCTTCGCCGCCTCGAGCAGCGTCTGGCCCTCGGCGACCTCGGTCTTCCGGCCATCTATCGTCAACGCGATCATCTCTCGGTCCTCTTCTCACTCCACGACGACGGCGTCGAACGGGCATTCCTCGTAGCAGACTCCGCACTTCACGCACGCGGCGGCATCGAGGGTGTGGGGCTGCTTCTTCTCGCCCTTGATTGCGCCGGAGGGGCAGGCCGTGGCGCACTTGGTGCAGCCGCGGCAGGCCGAGGCGTCAATGCGGAACTCGGTCAGCCGCTTGCACACGCCGGCCGGGCAGACCTTCTGGCGGATGTGGGCCTCGTACTCGTCCCGGAAGTAGCGGAGCGTGGAGAGCACTGGATTCGGCGCCGTGCCGCCGAGCATGCACAGCGACGAGCCCTTCACGTAGCCCGCGAGCTGCTCGAGGAGCTCGACGTCGCCCTCGCGCCCGTTCCCCTCCGTGATGCGGGTGAGGATGCGGTGCATGTGGTGGACTCCCTCGCGGCAGGGGGTGCACTTCCCGCACGATTCGTCCACCAGGAAGCTCAGGAAGTAGCGGGCGACGTCCACCATGCAGGTGCGCTCGTCCATGACGATGAGGCCGCCGGAGCCCATCATGGCCCCCGCCTCGGTCAGGCGCTCGTAGTCCACCGGCAGGTCCACCAGCGCCTCGGGGATGCAGCCGCCGGAGGGTCCGCCGGTCTGGACGGCCTTTAGGCCGCGGTTCTTGAGGATTCCTCCGCCGATGTCGAAGACGATCTGGCGGAGGGTGAAGCCCATGGGGACTTCGACGAGGCCGGTGTTCTTGACCTTTCCGACGAGTGAGAAGACCTTGGTGCCCTTGGACTTCTCGGTGCCGGTGGCGGCGAACCAAGGTGCGCCGCGCTCGATGATGACGGGGACGTTTGCCCAGGTTTCGACGTTGTTGATGTTAGTGGGCAGCCCCCACAGCCCCGACTGGGCCGGGTAAGGCGGGCGCTGTCGGGGGCTGCCGATGTCGCCCTGGATGCTGGCGATCATGGCGGTCTCTTCGCCGCACACGAATGCGCCGGCTCCGCGCACGATAGCCACGCTGAAGCTGAACCCCGAGCCGAGGATGTTGTCGCCGAGAAGCCCGAGCTCATGGGCCTGCTGGATGGCGGTGGTGAGGTTGGTGACGGCGAGGGGGTATTCGGCTCGGACGTAGATGTAGCCCTGGTGCGAGCCGATGGCGAACGCGCCGATGGCCATCCCCTCGAGCACGGCGTGCGGGTCGCCCTCCATGATGCTGCGGTCCATGAAGGCCCCGGGGTCGCCCTCGTCGCCGTTGCAGATGATGTACTTCTCGTCGCCGGGCTGGGCGCGGCAGATGGCCCACTTCTTTCCCGTGGGGAAGCCTCCGCCGCCGCGGCCGCGGAGGCCGGCCCTCGTCACCTCGTCCACGATGGCCTCGGGCGCCATCGTGGTCAGGGCCTTGGCGAGAGCCGCGTAGCCGCCCACGGCCACGTAGTCCTCGATCTCGGCGGGGTCAATGAGGCCGTTGTGGCGGAAGACGATGCGCTGCTGCTTGGCGTAGAAGGGGACGTCGTGCTCGCAGCGGCACTTCTGCTTGGAGACCGGGTCGCGGTAGAGGAGCCGCTCGACGGTTTCGCCCTTGTGGAGAGTCTTGTCAATGACCTCGGCCACGTCGGCCGGCTTCACGCCGTGGTAGAAGAGGCCGGTGGGATGGATGACGACGAGGGGGCCTTTCTCGCAGAAGCCGTGGCAGCCCGTGGCGCGGAGGTGGACCTCGGCCTCGCCGTTGCCTTCGAGCTGTCGGCGGAACTCCTCGAAGAGCTCCATCGCGCCGTTCGCGCGGCAGCCGGTGCCGCCGCAGATGGCGACTGAGAGCGCCTTCTCCCCGCGGCGCGCGGCCAGGCGCTCGCGCAAGGAGGCGAGGTCTGTGGGGGAAGCAAGTCGTGTGGCCACTGCCATAGGTTCCTCGTTACAGGTCGCGTCCCGCGTGCCGCGTCCCGCGTGCCGAAGAGAAGAATCAGCCTGGCCTGCTCTTGGCACGCGGCACGAGGGACGCGGGACGGGCATCTTCCTATCCGGCCGCTGCCGCCAGTTCATTCGCCGGCTGCGGCTGGGCGGCCAGCTTCCCGATCAGGTCGGTCATCTTCCCCACGGTCATCTGGCCGTGGTACTTGCCGTTCACGGTGACGACGGGCGCGAGTGCGCAGGCCCCGAGGCAGTTCACGCGCTCGAAGGTGAAGAGCATATCCTTGGTGGTCTCGCCGCTGGCGATGCCGAGCTCGCGGGTGATCGTGTCGGCGATGTGGGCGCCGCCGCGCAGGTGGCAGGCGGTGCCCAGGCACACGCGGATGATGTGGCGGCCGCGCGGCTTGAGGCTGAAGGCGTGGTAGAAGCGCGCCACGGCGTAGAGCCGGCTCAGCGGCACCCCAGACTTCTCGGCCATGTACATCAAGGCGTCCTGGCGGAGGTAGCTGAAGGCCTCCTGGACGTCCTGGAGCATGCCGATGGCCATTCCCGCGCGGTCGGAGTATTTTTCGAGGATGGCGTCCACCCTCGCCGCCACGTCGGGCGGGGTCTGTGCGGCGACGGAGCGCGGCGCGGGGATGCGGATGCGGTTGCGCGAGAGGCAGTTGTTCCAGCAGTCCCCGCAGCCCGTGCACTTCTTCATGTCCACGCTGCGGGCCTTTTGGCGCACCTTGACCTCGAAGTTGCCCACGTAGCCGTCAACCTCCTCGATCTCGGAGTAGGTGAGGAGCTTGACCTTCTGGCTCTGCATTATCTCGACCATGCGTGGGGTGAGGATGCACTGGGAGCAGTCGAGCGTGGGGAAGGTCTCGTCGAGCATGGACATGTGTCCGCCGATGCTGGGCTTGCGCTCGACGAGGACCACCTCGTAGCCGGCCTGCGCCACGTCAAGGGCCGCTTGGATGCCGGCGATGCCGGCTCCGATGACCATGACGCGCTGGGTGACGGGGACCTCGATTTCGGCGAGAGGCACGTTGCGCCGCACCTTCATGACCATCAGGCGAACGAGGTCCTTGGCCTTCTCCGTGGCCTCGCGGCGGTCGTGGTGGACCCACGAGCAGTGCTCGCGGATGTTGGCCATCTCGAGCATGTAGGGGTTGAGGCCCACGCCGGCCACGGTGCGGCGGAAGGTGGTCTCGTGCATCCGGGGCGAGCACGACGCCACGACGACGCCCGACAGGCGGTGCTCCTTGATGGCGTCCGTGATCAGCCGCTGGCCGGGGTCGGAGCACATATACTTGTAGTCGCGCGCGACCACCACGCCGGGCAGGGTGCCGGCGTAGCGGGCCACCGCGCCGGAGTCCACCGTCTCCGCGATGTTCGCGCCGCACCAGCAGATGAAGACACCCACACGAGCCACTGCTCACACTCCGACGGGTTGGGTCGTCGCAAGGTTCATGCCGATTGCCCGGGGCCGCGCCGGACGCGTGACTCGTGACGCGTGACAAGACCAGAACAGTGAGGGTTTTTCTTGTCACGCATCACGCGTCACGGGTCACGCGTCCGACGCATCGTCCTACAGATAAACTCCTGTCTCAACCAACCCCTTCTCAACCAGGAGGGGCATGGGGTCCACAATCTGTTTGTCCAGGCACAGCACTTCGGGTCCCAGCCCCATCGCGAGGGCCATGAGCTGGGTGAAGTAGAGGACGGGCAGGCCGAGCTGCTGGCCGAGCAGGCCCTCGGCGTCGGACTGATACATGTCCATGTTCGCCTGGCAGAGGGGGCAGGCGACGGCTACGACGTCGGCCCCGGACTCCTTTGCGACCTGGAGGAGCTGGCCGCTGAGGCGGATGACGGTGTCCTGACGGGCCAGCGTGAGCGATGCGCCGCAGCACTCGGTCTTGAGCGGCCAGTCCACGGGCTCGGCGCCCGTGGCGGCCAACAGGTCGTCGAGGAGGGTTGGGTATTCGAGCTTGTCAATCCGCAGCCCCTCTGGGAAGCGGGTGAGGAGGCAGCCGTAGTAGGCGGCGACCTTGAGGCCGGCGAGGGGGCGGGTGACGCGGGCGCGGATGGCCTCGACGCCGATCTCGCTCGCCAGGAGTTCGGCCAGGTGGAGCACACGGCACTTCCCCTGGTAGTTCTCCTCGATGATCTCATTCACCTTGGCGAGCAGCTTCGGATCGCTCTGAAGCTCGTGGTTGGCGGTCTTGAGTCGGCTGTAGCAGGCCGAGCAACAGGTCAGGACGTCGAGCCCCTGGCGTTCGGCCGCGGCCAGCGAGATGCCGGGCAGCGCGAGCGAGAGCAGGTGGCTCGTGGCGTGGGCCGGCGTGGCGCCGCAGCAGACCCAATCTTCGACATCCTCCAGTTCGACGCCCAGCGCTCCCAGAAGGGCGCGCGCCGAGCGGTCGTACTCCACCGCGCTGGAGAGGAGAGAACACCCAGGGAAGTAGGCAACGTGCCGCGTGCCGCGTGCCGGGTGCCCAAAGCCATCGTCGCGTGCAAACCCGTTTGTGCTCATCAATGCCTTCCCCCCTCCCCCCTCGCCCCTCGTCCCTCGCCCCTTGCTTCGGCCTCAGCGACGCGCCGGAAGACGCGCTGAAGCCTGTCAATCCTCTTGATCTTGTGCGGCGACAAGGCGACCTTGCCCTTGAGGAAGAACCAGGGTGCCTTGGCCATGTTGGTGAAGAGGCGGCCTGAGTTGATGTTGTAGCTGCCCATGAGGGCGATCTCGCCGAGGCGGCCGAACTCCTCGACGCAGTCGAGGAAGCTGCGGTAGAATGCCCACACGCGTGCGGCGGAGGCGGGCGGCTCGATGCCGCGCCGCTGGGCCATCGCCCGAAGCGTGTCCATCACCCGCACGATATCCACGTTCATCGGGCACCGGGTGTTGCACGTGCCGCAGGCGACGCAGCACCAGACGGTTTCGTTGTGGAGCGCCTCGTCTTCGAGGCCCAGTTGAACGAGGCGGAGGACGCGGTTCGGCGAGAGGTCGAGGTCTGGGAAGACGGGGCATCCGCCGGAGCACTTGCCGCACTGGTAGCAGGTGCTGAGGCCCTGGCCGCTTGCGGCCTCGACCGCGTGGCGGAAATCCGAGCTCAGAGCCTTCTCTGTCAGATCCCACTTCACGAGCGGCCTCTTTTCCTGGTCACGCGTCACGCGTCACGCGTCGTGCGCACAGGGACCCCATCGCGGCAAGCCGCAACCAAACGCGGAGGAAAAATCTTTCCGAAAAACACGATTCTGGATGTTTGTAGCACAGGGACCACAGGGACCACAGGGACCGCAGGGACCGCAGGGACCGCAGGGACCGCAGGGACATAGGGGCGCCAGACGTCACGGCCTAGCCTCCTTCGTGGCCTCGGCTCGGGGCAGGAGGGCAGTTGCCTTCTTGGCCTCGGCCTCGGCGCGGGTGAGGAGGGTGGAGATGTAGGCGTAGTTGTGCGCGCCGTAGCTGCCGTCGGTGACGACGCATGAGACACGCCCCTTTGCGGCGGCGAGGAGCTTGGCTGCTTCGTCGGCGGCGCCCTGCTTGTCCGGTGGCACGGGCACCTTGCCCGTGAGCCACTGGCTGGAAGCCAGTGCCACCAGCCGCTCCTCGAGGGCCTTCACCCGCCCCCGCGTCTCCTTCTGCCAGTCGGCCAGCATGTCGCCGTAGTCCTTGTCCCCGTGGCAGCCGGCGCACTGGCGGGCGCTGGCGGTGCGGGTGGTGAAGCTGGCGGTTCCGACGGCGACCTGTTTGGCCTCGATGTGGCAGCCGTCGCAGGCCACGCCGGCCTTGAACATCGCGTCGGGCTCGGCGGGCAGGTCGGCGACGGCCTTGCCTGCGTAGACCTGTTCCTGAACCGAGTGGCGGGTGCCGTTGTGGCAGGTTGCGCACTTGGCCGAGGCCATCAGTTGGTGCGGCTTCATCCCGTCGCCGTGGCGGATTTCGTCGTGGCACTGGAGGCAGTCGAAGTGCCCCTTCGAGACGTGGACGAGGTGGAACTGCTCCTGGTCCTTGACCTCGGGCGTCCGCTTCAGATGGCAGCTCTGGCAGCGGGTGGACGACACGGCGCCGTCGCCCTGGGTGATCTGGCTGTGGCAGTGCTCGCAGCGGGCGTCCTTCTTGCCCTTGAGGAAGTCCTTGTGGCTGAAGGCCTGGCCCATGAACTTCACGGGCTTCTCGGGCAGGACGTGACAGGTCTGGCACTCGCCGGCGGCAACCGGCTTGCTCCCGCGGCCGTAGAAGTGGCAGGTGAGACACGTCGTCTCGGCCACGCTGATGTGCTGGCCCTCGACCATCTGGCCGTGGCAGCTCACGCAGTTGAGCTCCTTGCCGCGCGGGTGGCCGCTGAGGTGGCGCTCGTGGCTGAACTTCACCTTGCCGTGAAAGAGCACCGTCTTCTTGTTATGGTCCATGTCCGCGTGGCAGCCGGAGCGCATGCACGAGGCGTTGCTGATCATCGCGTGGGGCTTGTTGTCGTAGGCGTGCGAGATGTACTTGACGAGCTGGATCATGCCGGCCATCTTGCCCTCCAGCTCCGCCCCCACGCCCGGCTCGTAGTGGCATTGCACGCAGGCCACGTCCCGGTGCGAGGAGTGCTGCCAGCTCTCGTAGTAGTCGCCCATGTAGTGGCAGGAGATGCAGAACTTGGGGTGCTCGGTGAGCTTGACCGAGTATGCGCCGAGGACGAGCGTGCCCATGCCGAACACGGGGACGGCCACGAGCGCCGCGCCGCGCCAGGTGAAGATCGAGATCATCGGCAGAGTACCGATGCGGTCCACCAGCCGCTTCGCATAGGGGAGCAGGTAGAGCGCCCCGAGCACGCACGCCCCAATCACCAGGTAGAAGAGCACGTCCTGCGTGAATCGCGTCGTGCTCGCCTTCACCCAGTCGTAGGTCAGAAGGGCGAACGACAGGGTGAGGAGGAACGCGAAGACGTCCTGGCGCAGGATGAGGAAGAGTGCGGCGAACACGATGCCGCAGACAAGGAAGACGTGCCAGGAGCCGTTGGCGACGGGCGAGAAGACGGTGACGAGTCCGCAGAAGGAGGCGAGTAGCGCGGCGGCGGTGTAGAGCGCGGGCGCCCAGGCGGCCAGGCGGGACTTCTGGACCCCATAGCCCAGGCCGAGCCAGACGAGTGCGAGAGCCGCCACAACGTAGGCCTGGAGGCGGTACGGCGTGCCGGCCCATGCCGCCGCGCCGAGGAGCGCCGCGAGCGTGGCCCAGCACGCGAGCCCCACGCGGACGCCGGTGGAGGGCTGGAGGCGCGCCTTGAGGGCGTAGAGCGCGACGAAGCACAGGCAGCTCAGCGCCGCGGTTGACCCGTTGCCGGGCCAGGCCCGAGCCAGCGCTGCCGCCGCCACGGCGATGCCCGTCAGGTGGCCCACCGTCGCCCAGGCGTGGGCCTCGGCTGGAAGGGCGTGCCGCGCGGCAATCGCCAGAGCGAAGAGCACGGCCGCGACCCCCGCTCCGGCGGCCACCCGGGCGTCGAGCCGCGCGGTCAGGCCGAAGATGGCCAGCAGCGCGCCCAGCGAGAAGAGCGCCGCCGCGAGGCGCGCGCGGCGCGCCTGGCGGCTCAGCGCCCAGGCCACCGAGCCGGCCGCCGCCAGCGCAAGCACGGACGCTCCGGCACCCGCGGCTCCGAAGTGGCTGAACGGGCTCCACGCAACCGTTCCAACCACCGCCACCCAGGCCCCCACGGAGACGAGCGAGCGGAACACGTCGCGTTCGCCTGCGCTGGCGCGCCAGCCGGCAAGCACCAGGGCCACGACGCCCGTGGCCGTCAAAGCGCACAAGGCGGGCCGCGCGCCCGATGAGCCCGCAAGGACCACCGCGGCAACGGAAAGAGTGAGCCAAGAGAGGCAGGCCGCTCCATTTCGGATTTCGGATTCCGGATTTCGGATTTCAGATTTCAATCCGCAATCCGCAATCCGCAATCCGCAATGCGCCATAGCGGCTATCAGTGCGCCGAGCCAGCAGATGAACCAGGGGGGAAACCCGCCGACGGGGAACATGAGGGACGCGGTGACTAGCGCCCCGGCGAGGCAGGGGCCAAGGGCATAGAGGAACCAGCGCGCCTCGCGGCGCAGCCCGTTCGCTGCCGCAAACACGGCTCCCGCCAACGCGCCGACGAGTGCCGCCGCCGGCACGCCCGACAGCAGCGGCACAAGCCACGCGAATAGCGCGGGGAACGCCGCGCCCTCGGCCAGGGCACGCAGGGCAGCAGGATTCCCGATTTCTGATTTCTGATCTCTGATTGCTGATCTCAGAGCCCACGCGAGGGCGGAGATGGCGGCGAAAAGGAGAAACGGGGCAGCGAAGAGCCAGGCGGTCCGCGCCTGGACGGGCAGCAGCCGGCCGGCGCCGAGCAAGCCAGCAGAAAGGAAGAAGAGCGCAGGAAGAACATAGAGGTTTCGGACCGCGGGCGCCTCGCGCCGGCGCTCGTAGGCGATCCAGGTGAAGATCAGGCCGAACGCGAGGGCGGCCAGAGGCACCTCCCCCGACGCCGGGGCCACGAACACGGGCGGCACCAGCGGGACGGCGAGCGCCATCGAGCCCAGGAAGAGCCACTTCGCAAGGGCGCGGTCGGCCAGCGTCGCGCGCCGCACGTCGCCCACCGCGTCGCTCAGCCACCTGTAGCCCAGCCACAGCACGAGCGAGGCGAGTGCGAGGCCGAAGAGGAAGAAGGCCCAGCGGGAGACCGCGAAGAGGAGGGAGATGAACAGGGCCGTTGCCGCGCAGATAGGGAAGGCCCCGAAGCGCATTTCGGATTTCGGATTTCGGATTTCGGGTTTCAATCCGGAATGAGGAGCCCGCGCGAGGGCGCCCAGGTAGAGCATCGCTCCCGCCGACGCCACGGCGGGCAGCCAGGCGAAGGCCGACGATGCCGCCGCAGAAACCGCCATCATGCTCCCGAGCAGCAGGAACGCGCAGGATACATAGATGTAGAGGGTCCCGCCCACGAGAAACGTGTGGGTGAGGTAGAGCGCCGCGTAGCCGAGAAGCGTCGCGCCCGCCACGAAGCGGGCGAGTCCCTCGCCCGCCATGAGCCGGGGCACCTGGACCAGCGCCCAGGCCGTGAAGACGGCCACGGTGATGTGCATGGCCCGGAGGACCGCCGCGGGGAACGAGGCCCGCTCGGCGGGCAGGCGGCGCGAGAGGCGGCGCGCCACGAGCCACAGCGCCACCACCAGCGGCACGGAGAGGAGCGGGAATGCCTCGCCCGGCGCGCCGAAGGCGTGACACACGAGGAAGTACGACGCCGCGCCCAGGAGCATGGTGGGGTAGAGGAAGTGCGACCGCGCCGTGGCCACCGACGCCGCAAGGTAGAAGCAGGAGAAGACGAGGACGAGGACGGCGGCGAGCGCGGGTTGCGCCGTGGCAAACCCGCTTGCGGCCAGCAGGAGGATGAAGGCGATCAACAGCCCGAGGTGCTGGAGCGCCTCGGCTGGGAACGCGGCCAGTCTGTTCCTCACGGCCCTACACGGCCCCTATGAAAGGCATTCCCGGACTGCCTCACATGCGCGTTCGCAAGCACATTTCGTGCCGGGCGTTTGCCGACACGCGAGCGGCGGCCAGAGAGCCGCGAGCCTCCGGCAACCACGTGTGGTTGCCCGGCCCGAGGCTCGCGGCTCGCGGCTCGTGGCTCGAAGCTCGCGGCTGCCTTCCCACGCATCAGGTGTCACGCACCACGCTTCCGGGCTCCCCCTCGCTCTTCCCGGCAACGGCAAGGATCAGCAGCCCATTTCGCAGAGGCTGGAACCGTGGTGCGCCCGGGCTTCGGAGCCCGGATTGCACTCCGGAACCCACGGTTGCCCCCGCTCGTGCTCCGTGAGGTAGCAGGCGGGGTCTTCGGCCCAGGGGTCGCCGTAGACGGCTTCGGCACGGAGGCGGCAGCCGCCGCAGATGGCCTTGTGGGCGCAGGTGGCGCACTTGCCCTTGAGGTGGTCGAGCTTGCCGCGAAGCTGGCAGAGGAGCGGGTTGGCGGGGTCGCGCCAGATGTCGGCGAACTTCCGCTCGCGCACGTTGCCCAGGGCCGCGTGGCGCCAGAAGCGGCAGGCGTGGACGCTCCCGAGCGGGTCCACGTTGGCCACCTTGCAGCCGGCCGAGCAGCCGCCGTGGCGCTGGAGGAGGCGGCGCGCCTCAGCCGCGCGTCCCTCGGTCGGCTCGGGCGCACGCTCGGCCAGGTAGGCCTGGAGGAATGCGCCGTCGGCGTGCTGGCACGTGGTGAGGACCTCGATGGGCACCCTTCGCCGCGCCCAGGCGAGCACGCGGCCGATGAGGAGGTCCATCGCCAGGCGCCGCTGCGCGGGCGTGACGTCGTGGTCCTTCAGGCGGGCGCCGCTCCCCGCGTACACGAGGTGGTAGAGGCAGAAGCGCGGCACGCGAAGCCCTTCGGCCAGATCGAGCACGCCGGACAGGTCGGCCAGGTTTTCGGCGTTGAGGGTGAAGCGGATGCCGGCCTTCACGCCGGCCGCGCTACACGCCTCGATGCCGGCCACGGCGTCGCGGAACGCGCCCGGCTTGGCGCGGAAGCGGTCGTGGGTAGCCTCCAGGCCGTCGAGGCTCACGCCCACGTACTGGACCCCCGCCGCCCTGATGCGCGCGGCGAGCTCGTGCGTGATGAGGGTGCCGTTGGTGGAGAGGACCGGGCGGATGCCCTTCTCGGTCGCGTAGCGCGCGAGGCCGAGGACGTCCTTGCGCAGCAGCGGCTCGCCCCCCGAGAAGATGACCGCCGGCACGCGGAGCGCCGCCAGGTCATTCACCAGCGCAAGGGCCTCCTCGGAGGTCAACTCCTCCTGATGGCCGCGCGCGGGGGCGTCCAGGTAGCAGTGGGGGCAGCGCAGGTTGCAGCGGTGGGTGATGCTCCAGACGACCAGCGGCGGCGAGGCGGTCGAGAACCTCAGGAGCCCCGGCTCCACCCGGCCCGCAGCCTCCTGGCGCATCGCCTCCGCCACCGTCGCGGTTCCGCACAAGAGTCTGGTGAACCCGACCATCGTCCGGCCCCGCCTGCGAGTGGGATCAGGGAGCAACGGCCTTGAGGCGAGCAAACTGCGTGCCGCCGCCCTTCGGCAGGCCGAGCGCGACGGCCCGACCCTGCCTCCGCCACGGTTCGCGCCAGTGGCAGCCGTTGAGGCGAAGCTTCCCAGGATTGGGAAGCAAGGCCGACCCCGCCCGGTCGTCGGTCAGCGGCGCTCTGCGTGCCGGATGCGAAGCCCATCCCCGTGTTCCGACTTTTCGCGCGGATCTGGAAGCCGCTTGGCACGCCGCTTGCAAATCCTGGCACGCTGTGGTGTGCTCGCGATACGTGCGGGAACTCCAATGTGTAAAGGAGACTGAACGGATGAGACTGAGTGCAGGTCGGGTGGCGGTGTTGACCGCTGGGTTGTGCGGGGCGACGCTCCTGGTGATCGCGGCCGAGGCGGAGGCGCCGAAGCACAAGTACATCGGGGTGGGCAAGTGCGCGAAGCTGTGCCACAAGACGGCGAAGCAGGGCAACCAGCTCGGCCTGTGGGAGAAGTCCAAGCACGCCGAGGCGTACAAGACGCTTCTGACCGATGCGGCGAAGGAGACGGCGAAGAAGCTGGGGATTGACGCGCCGGAGAAGAGCCCGAAGTGCCTGAAGTGCCACGCGACCGCGTACGACGTGGCCGCCGAGTGGCGCGCCGAGGGCTTCTCGGTCGAGGACGGCGTCCAGTGCGAGTCCTGCCACGGCGCCGGCGATGGCTACAAGGACAAGGAGACGATGAAGGACAAGGCGAAGGCCCTCTCGCTCGGCCTGGTCATCGGCGACGAGAAGACCTGTCTCGGCTGCCACAACGACACCGCCCCCTCCTGGAAAGCCGACCGCTACACTACAAAGGACGGGAAGAAGGTGGGGTTCGACTACGAGCAACTCAGGACGAAGCTCGCGCACCCCAGGCCGAAGGGCGGCGAAGGGGACGAATGAGAGCCGCCGATGGCCAGTAAAGTGCTATCCTGGTTCGGCGTCGAGGTCGTCAAGGGGCGGCGCATCCCCATCCGGCTTCGGCGCCGCGGCTGGGTGCTCCTCACGCTCCTCGTCGTGGTCGTCGGCAGCGGCTCTTTCCTCTGGGTCAGCACCAAGGCCTGGTTCTGCAAGACCTGCCACATCATGAAGCCCCACTACGAGTCGTGGAAGGCATCCACCCACGGCCAGAAGGGCGTGGAATGCATCGAGTGCCACTTCCCGCCCGGCTTCACCAACGCCATTTCCTCCAAGTTCCGCGCCGCCTCCATGCTCGTCTCCTACATCACGGGCACCTACTCCACCCAGGCGCGGGCGGAGGTCCAGGACGCCTCCTGCCTCCGCCCCGGCTGCCACGACACACGCCTGCTCGAGGGCCGCGTGACGTTCAAGGGGGTGCACTTCGACCACAAGCCCCACCTCGAGGAGATGCGCCGCGGCAAGAAGCTCCGCTGCCAGACCTGTCACTCCCAGATCGTCCAGGGCTCCCATATCACCGTCACCGAATCCGTCTGCTTCACCTGCCACTTCAAGGACCTCAAGAAGGGCCGCGTCGAGGAGCCCGTCGCCGGCTGCACCGGCTGCCACGACGTCCCAAAGAAACCCCTCAAACTCGCCAACGGCAACGAGTACAAGCACGCCGACTACGCGAAGGTGGCCTGCTACAAGTGCCACTTCGACTCCGTGGAAGGCGACGGCCGCGTGCCCAAACAGGTCTGCATCGGCTGCCACAGCGAGCCCGACCGCCTCGCAAAGTTCGACGACCACGAGTTCATGCACAAGCACCACGTGACCGACCACAAGGTGGAGTGCTTCCACTGCCACAACGAAATCCGCCACGGCCGCGCCCCCGAGCCAGAGCCGATGGACGCCACCTGCAACCGCTGCCACACGGGCAAGCACGACCTCACGGCCCAGCTCTACCGCGGCACCGGCGCACGCGGCGTCAAAGACCAGCCCAGCAGCATGTCCGCCGCAAAGGTCCACTGCATCGCCTGCCACCAGTTCCCTGGCGGCATCCCCGGCCACGCCCCGATGGGCACCTACGAGGCCGGCGAGAAGTCCTGCATCGAATGCCACGGCAAGGACGTCGAGGGCATGCTCGCCGACTGGAAGAAGGAGGCCGACGCCGCTGTGAAGCAGGCCAGCGACGAGTTCGAGAAGGCCGAGGCCGCGGCCAAGGCCCTCCCCGACGAGCAGGCGCGCAAGGCCGCCCTCGCACGCCTCGACGACGCCCGCCACAACCTCAACCTCGTCCGTTACGGCAAAGCCCTCCACAACCTCGACTACGCCAAGGCCATCCTCAAGAAGGTCCGCGCCGCCGCCGCCGCGGCCGCCCAATCCGGGGGTGCCAAATGAGCACGGCAGCGGAGAGCATCGAGCCACGAGCACCGAGCCGCGAGCCTTCTGAAGAGAAGCTCGAAGCTCGTGGCTCGCCGCTCGCGGCTCGCTTGGCTCCTGCCCGCTGGTGGCGCACCCTCCGCTCCGTCCGCTTCGCCCTCATCCTCATGGCCATCATCGCCGCCGCCTGCATCGTCGGAACACTCGTCAAGCAGGAGCCCTATGACCCGCACAAGGCCATCGCCAACTACGGCCCCAAGGTCGGCGCCTTGGTCATCCTGTTCGGCCTGAGCCACCTCTACCACACCGTGTGGTTCCTCGCCCTGCTCTCGCTCTTCGTCGTCAGCACCGTGGCCTGCACGGTCCCACGCCTGCGCTGGCGGGTCCGCTCCATCGGCTCCGCAGTCGTCCACCTCAGCATCCTCTTCATCGTGGCCGGCGCCCTCATCAAGGGCTTCTTCGGCCGCGAGGGCACCCTCAGCATGGCGGAGGGCCAGGCGGCTGACGCCTTCCAAGTGGAAGTGCGCCGCACGCCGGACGGACATGTCCACGCCCGCACCGCGCCCCTGGGCTTCAGCCTGCGCCTCGACGACTTCGACCTCGAGCACTACGAGGGTGCCCGCGAGGTGCTCCTCGTGGCCTCGGCACCCGGCCAGCCGGAGCGCGAGGAGCGCCTGCTCATCGGCCAGTCCCTCCCCGTCGGCTCGGACGGCACGACCATCGAGGTCCTCCGCTACGTGCCGCACTTCGTCTACTCCATCGAGGCGAAGAAGGTCATCTCCGCCTCTGACCAGCCAGTCAATCCCGCCATCGAGGTGCGGGTGAGGACCGCCAGGGGCGAGAGCGTGCGCTGGCTCTATGCACGGCCCGAACTGGCCGCCTTCCACGGCCACGGCGCAACCGAGGGCGGCCCCAAGCTCACCTACCTGGGGCACCTCCCCGCGCCGGTCAAGAGCTACTCCAGCCACGTCACCGTCCTCAACCCCGACGGCACCGAGAAGCGCAAGGCCGTCATCCGCGTCAACGAGCCCCTCCGCGAGGGGCGCTTCACCCTCTATCAGGCCAGCTACGACCCCAATACCCTGAGCAGCTCCACCCTCGAGGTCGTCAACGACCCCGGCGTGCCCCTCGTCTTCGCCGGCTTCATCCTCATGCCTCTCGGCATCGCCTTCGTCTTCTACATCCAGCCCCTCCTCCGCCGCAAGGCCACCTCTGTGGGCGGGGGCTCTGTCCCCCGCGAAGACGGGCAGAGCACGCGGGGCACGGAGGCCCCGCCCGCCACCGAGGCCCTCCAGACAACGGAGGAACCAGCCAATGCATGAGACCTACTGGCGGATCGCATACGCAATCTTCATCGGCGCCCTCCTCCCCACGGCGGCACACGCCATCATCCTCGTGGCGCGCCGCCGCATCGGCAGGGAGGAAAGCCCCCGCTGGCTCACCGCCCTGCGCTGGCTAGCCAACCTCGCCATCGTCGCAGGCTTCGTCGCACTCACCGCCTTCATCATCGTCCGCTGGCGCGAGTCCGGCTACCCGCCCTTCTCCAACCTGCCCGAATCCCTCACCTGGATGGCCTGGGGCCTCTGCCTCGTCTACTTCGTCTCGCGCCTCTTCGTCCACTTCCCCGGCCTCGAGGTGGCCGCCTGCCTCGGCGTCGTCGCCATACTCGCCACGACCTCGCGCTTCGACATGGCGCCCCGTCCCCTCATGCCCGCGCTCCAGAGCAACTGGCTGGTCTTCCACGTGCTGACCTGCATGATTGCCTACGGCGCCTTCTTCGCCGCCTTCCTCATGGCGGTCCTCTGGCTCCTCGTCTGGCGCAAGCGCGAGGCGGGCGCGATGGTGGACGCCCTCTCCTACCAAACCATGGCCTTCGGCTTCCTGCTCCTCACCGTGGGCATCGTCAGCGGCGCAATCTGGGCGCGGCAGGCCTGGGGTCGCTACTGGGGCTGGGACCCCAAGGAGACCTGGTCGCTCATCACCTGGTTCGTCTATGGAATCTACCTGCACTATCGGCTGATCGCAGGGTCGCGGGGGCCGGGGAGTGAGCGCCTGCCCATGCTCAACAGCATCTTCGCCTTGGCCGGCTTCGCCGCCACCCTCTTCACCTACTTCGGCGTCAACTACCTCCAGAGCCTCCACTCCTACGGCTGGAACTAAGCCTCAGTTACGCCGCGCGCTCCTCTCCCTCTCCCCTTGGGCTGATCTTTGCCCACAACTTCGCGGGTAGCGCCCCTCTGCCCGCTCCGCGGGAATCCAAAGCGGCGACTCCGTCGCCGCACTCCATAGTCCTCCCCCAAACGCGGCAGGAGGAGTATGGAGTGCGGCATCGCAGATGCCGCTTTGCGTCCCAGCGGAGCGGTCGAAGAAGAAGAGAGCTTGGTCCCGGCGCCGGCCCTCGAGATGTGGGCAAAGACCAGCCCAAAGGGAGAGGGGATGGCCCTCCTGTCCCCCGGGGGGTGGCCCGCCGCCTGTGCGGGAATCCGCCTCGGAGAGGCGGGCTACGCGGGCAGCCCATCGTCCCGGCACTTTCCGCAACAGGAACGATTCAGAAGGTCGCGCCGGGCGCGGGCGGCGCGCCGCCGGGCGTGGTGCCGAGCAGGGCGCCAGCCTTCTCCGCGCCAATGGCGTCAGTGACTGCCTTGCGGCAGGCGGCCTCGGCGTCGGCCACCTTCTTGTTGTAGGCGTCAATCGCGGAGCAGGCGGTTGCGAAGTCCTTCTTCTGCGCGTCGTTGAGGAGGTTGACGGCGGCCTTGGCGTTCGCCTCGTCGGCCTCGGTGCGGGCCTGGCGGAAGAGGGTGCCCGCCTGGCGCATCTGGGCGGGGTCGGGGCGGCCGCCGCCCTGGGGACGCAGGTTGGCGAACTGGCCCCGCATCTTCTCCCGCACCGCGTTGCGGTTGGCGTCCGCAATGGTGTCGAGCTGCTTGCGCTGGTCGTCGGTCAGGACGAAGCAGGTGCGGAGGGCGTCCATCTTGCGCGTGGCCACCTCGCCGCGTCGCGGCTGGAAGAAGCGGGGGCCGCCCGTGGTGTCGTCGGCGGGCTTCACCTTGTCGGCACCCTGGGCCACCTTGACCTTGTCGAGCACCGCGCGGAGCTCCTTCTCGGCCGCCGCGATCGCGTCGTCGCGCTGGGTCATGGCGGCCACTGCCTTCTCGTAGCCGGGCCGTTCCGCTTCGGGGAGCAGGGCGACCAGCTTGGGCAGGTACTCCTTGTTTAGCCGCTTGCGTGCCTCGGCCTCGGCCTCCTGCTCGGCCACGGCGTACTCGATGGCCAGGCCCTCGATGGCCGCCAACTTGTCGTCGGCCAGCTTCGCCGTGCGCCGGGCCACGTCGAAGATGTCGGTCTCCTGGTTCGCGCGGCCCATCGTCATCCCGCCGGGTCCCATCATCGGGCCGCCGCGGAACCCGCCGCCCGGCCCGCGCTGCCGGCCGCCCGGCCGGCCCTTCTGGCCGCCCTCGGGCGCCGCCCCTTCGCCCGCAAGCAGGGCGCCCGCGCCAAACACCACCGCTACGACTGCCATCGCCAGCTTCCGCATCGCATGCTCTCCTTCACCCGGGGTAGCGACCACAGGGAACAGAGGCCCTTCTGTCTGGTAGACTCGCCGGCCTCGCGACTTGCTGCGCGAGGCCGGGGCAGGGGGCTGCTAGGGGGGCGGGGCGGGGGCGGCGGGCTCGGGCTCGGCCTCCTGCGCGGGGGCATCAGGCTCGCCGGGCTCGGACTCTTCGAGCTTGCGGTAGAGGCTGGAGAGGCTGATGCCGAGCATCCTGGCGGCCCTCACCTTGTCCTGGTCGGAGAGGGCGAGGACGGCGTGGATGTGTTCGAGCTCGCAGCGGCGCAGGAAGCTGCGGAGGTCGAGCGGGCGGCCGGCCGGCCCGCGGGAGAGGCTCTGGAGGCCCAGGGGCAAGGCGTCCACGGCGATGACGTCGCCGTCGGTGAGGATGATGGCGCGCTCGATGGCGTTCTCTAGCTCGCGGACGTTCCCGGGCCACTCGTAGGCCATGAGGAGGGCCATCGCGTCGTCGCTGACCTTGAGGGCGGGCTTCTTGAGCTCCTGGCGCAGGCGCTCGACGAAGTGTTGGACGAGGCCCGGGATGTCGTTCTTGCGCTCGCGCAGCGGCGGCATGCGGAGCTGGAAGACGTTGAGGCGGTAGAAGAGGGCGTCGAGGAAGCGCCCCGCCTTGGCCTCGGCCTCGAGGTCCGTGCTCGTGGCGGCCAGGATGCGGGCGTCCGCCTTGCGCGAGACCGTGGTGCCGATGGGGACGATTTCCTTGGACTCCACGGCTCGGAGGATTTTGCTCTGGAGCGGGGCGGGCATGGCGCCGATTTCGTCGAGGAAGAGCGTGCCGCCGTCGGCGGCCTCGAACATGCCCTCCTTGTTCTGCGAGGCCCCCGTGAAGGCGCCCTTCGTGTGGCCGAAGAGCTCGCTTTCGAGGAGGGTTTCGGGGAGGGCGGCGCAGTTGACCGTGACCATGCGCTGCTCGCGTCGGCCGGAGAGGCGGTGGATGGCGCGTGCGACAACCTCTTTGCCGGTGCCGCTCTCGCCGACGATGAGGACGTTGCTGGTGGTGCGTGCGACGCGGCGGATGAGGTCGCGCACGGTGTTCATGGCCGCGCTCTGGCCCACGAGGCCGCGCGGCTCGTAGCGCGCGTCCAGCTCGTCCTGGAGGGCCGCGTGGTCGTGGACGAGTGCCATGTGCTCCATGAGGCGGTCAATGCGCAGCAGCAGGTCGTCGAAGAGGAAGGGCTTGGTGAGGTAGTCGTGCGCGCCGAGGCGCATCGCCTCCACCGCCGTCTCGATGTCGCCGTAGGCCGTGATCATGATGAAGTGGGTGTCGGGCACGTGCTCGCGGGTCCAGCGCAGGCAGTCGAGGCCGTTCATGCCGGGCAGGCGCAGGTCGCAGACCACGAGGTCGAAGGCGCGCTTCTCGAGGGCGGGGAGGGCGTCCTCGGCGCGCTCGACCCCTGTGACCTCGTGCCCGCGCTGGCGCAGGACGCCGCAGAGCACGGTGCAGAAGGGCTGCTCGTCGTCAACCACGAGGACCCGGGCGTGTGGCATCGGGAACTCCGAAATGACCAATGATCAATGACCAATGACCAATATTGGTCATTTACGTCTCAGCGTCGCTCCTCGATGTCGTCGGCTGCGGGGGAGCGGATGGGAATGGAGACGGTGAAGGTGGAGCCCTTGCCGAGCTGGCTCTCGACCTTGATGGTTCCGCCGTGGCGCTGCATGATGCTGTAGCTGAGGGCGAGGCCGAGGCCGGTGCCCTTCTGGCCCGCCTTGGTGGTGTAGAAGGGCTCGAAGATGTGGCTCATCTGCTCGGGGCGCATGCCCTCGCCGGTGTCGGCTATCGCCACGTCTATCGCGCCGTCGGCGCGCCAGCCGCGGATGCTGAGCTTCCCCTGCCCGTGCATCGCGTCGAAGGCGTTCACCATCAGGTTGGTGAACACCTGCTGGAGCTGGTGCTCGATGATGAGGGTGCTGGGGAGGCCGGGCTCGAACTCCACGGCGATGTCGAGCCTCCTGGCCCGGCGGTCGTAGCGCAGGAGGTTCACGGTGTCGCGCACGATGCGCTCCACCGAGCCGAGGGTCCACTCCTCCTTGGTCGCGGGGCGGCCGAAGTCCACGATCTCGCGGACGGTTCGCGCGATGCGCTCGATGCAGGTCTGCATGAGGGCGACGTTCTCCTTGGCATGGTCGTCGAGCGGGGCGGAGCGGAGGAGCTGGACGAGGGAGAAGAGGGAAGCCATGGGATTGCTGATCTCGTGGGCGATGCCTGCGGCCATCTGGCCGATGGTGGCCATGCGCTCGCGCTCGATGGCCTGGTAGCGGACGTGGCGCAGCTCCTCGGCCTTGCGGGCCAGGAGGCACATCATGTTGTTGAAGCCCTCGGCCAGCTCCGTGAGGCGGTCGGGACAGCTCTTGCGGTAGACCACGCACTCGCGGCACTTGAGGACCTTTTCGGCGAACGAGGTGGCCCGCTCGCGGTCGCAGTAGGTGCCCTCCACCTGCCAGCAGCGGACGCCCTCGCGTCCGTGGACCGGGCACCAGGAGTGCTTGCAGTCGCGCTCCCGCCAGCAGGTCACGAGGTGGGGGTTGTCGTAGTAGGTGCCGAGCACCTGCTCGCGGGCCGCGGTGTCAATGAGCTCGGAGACCTTCTTCGTGGCGGCCGCCATCTCGCGCTCCGAGGCCTCCACCTGGTCGAGGGTGTGGCGGAGGCGGCACTGGGACTCTTCGATCTGGCGGGTGCGGTGGCGCACCCTGTGGTCGAGCACGCGGTTGATGCGTGAGAGCAAGACGATGGCGGAGCCTGCGGCGGCGAGGAGGACGAGGATGACGACGGCGAGCTCGGTTTGGTGGGCGCGTCGAGCCGAGCGGAGGAGCGCCAGGGCGTCGGCCTTGGGCGCCCACACGCCGATGGACCAGGGCTTGTCGGCCACACGGATGGGCGCGAAGCCCACCAGCTTCCGCTCCGTCGCGTCGGGCAGGTAGCGCTTCGTCGCCGCGTCGAGGCGGTGGTAGACGAACTCGCCGGTGCCGCTCTCGCCGGCCTGCATCCGCCGCGCCAGGGCCACGAGCTCGGGGAAGGCGTCGCCGTCCTTCACGATGTTCCGCCCCACGCTCGTGGGGTCCACGCACCAGAGGATGCTGGCCGCGTCGTCGAGCAGGAAGGCGTGGCCGCCGGCGGACATCGTGGCGGAGGCCACGAACTCGTTGGCCAGGTAGTCGAGGTTGGCCACGCAGGCCACGATGCCGACGAAGGCGGCCGGGGGCTCGCCCGAGCCTTCGACCATGTTTCCGGTGAACATGGGCACGCCGACGAAGAGGCCCTTGCGCCCGCTGCCGGCGCGCTCCATGACCACGAACTCGACCACGCGGCTGTCGGTCGAGCGCGCCGCCTTGGCGTCCAGGTAGTAACGCCGCGAGGAGAAGTCGGCGCCCTCGATTGCTGTGTCGGTGGCGCTGTAGCGCAGCTTGCCGCTCGCGTCGAACACCCCGACGTCCCACACGCCCAGGGGGCTGAGCTCGGCGGACTTGAGCTTGAGGTCGCGGCGGGTCGCCGCCTCGTCGAGGGCCTGGATCGCCGGGTCGAGTGCAAGTGGCCGCAGGGACTTCGTGAGGGTGTTGAAGTAGAACTCGATGCCGCGCGCGGCCTCCTGTGCGAGCACGCGCTGGCGCACGGCGAACTCGGCCACGGTGGCGGCCTCCGTCGCATTGTAGGCCCGGCTCGACAGGTAGATGTAGCCCGCCCCGAGCGCCAGGGCGGCTGCGCCGACGAACCACACGGCTCGAAACCTGGGATGCCTTCCTGTTCCTGGCTCTGTTGTGTCCATGTCGGTTTCCGTCATCTCTCAGCGGGCCGCCGCGGGGGCGGCTCGGGCGCGCCTCTGCGGAGCCCGAAGAGGCGTAGTGCGGCGCCCAGGAGGCCGTCTGAGTGCTCGCCGCCGGGCGCCTCGCGGAGGGCGCGGACCGGCTGGTGGAGGAGCTTGTTGACGAGGCGGTCGGCCATGCGCTCCACCTCGGCGTGGGCCTCCGCCGGCAGCTCGGGCAGCCGGCGCCGGAGCGCCTCCAGCTCCACCCGCTTCAGCTCGTGCCACCGCGCCGCGAGCTCGGTGATGGTCGGCGTGACCGCCAGGCGGCCGAGCCAGGCGAGGAACTCGCCGACCTCGGCCTCCACGATGGCCTCGCAACGCCCGAGCTCCTGCTGCCGCTGGGCGAGCGTCTCCGCCACAACCGCCTCGAGGTCATCTATGTTGTACACGTAGCAGCCGTCGAGGTCGGCCACCGACGGCTCGACGTCGCGCGGCACCGCGATGTCCACGATGAAGAGCGGCCGGCCGCGCCGCCGCGCCAGGGCCTCCTCCACCCGGGCGCGAGTCAGCACGTAGTGGGGCGCGTCGGTTGACGAGATAACTATGTCTGCCAGGGCCAGGTGGTCGCCGAGGGCGTCGAAGGGCACGGCCTTGCCGCCCCATGTGGCCGCGAGCTCGGCGGCACGGGCGAACGTGCGGTTGGCCACGAGCGTGGCCGTCGCCCCCGCGGCTCGCAGGCTGGCCACCACGCTCGCGCCCATCTCGCCCGCGCCGATCACCAGCACGGTCTTGCCGGCGAGCGACTCGAAGATGCGCTGGGCGAGCTCCACGGCCACGGAGCCCACCGTGGCGCGCCCCGCGCCTATCTCCGTGTCGGTCCTCACCCGCTTGGCCACGGCGAGTGCCTGCTGAAAGAGCCTGTGGAGCACGTGCCCGGCCGTGCCCGCGCCCGCGGCCGCCTCGTAGGCGGCCCGCACCTGCCCAGTCACCTGGGCCTCGCCCACCACCATGCTGTCGAGCCCGCAGGCCACCCTGAACAGGTGCCGCGCGGCCTCGCCCCCCTCGTGGGTGAAGAGGTGGGGGGCGAACGTCTCAGGCCACACGCCGTGGAATGCGGCGAGGAAGCCCGCCACGGCGCCCTGCTCCAGGGCCTCCGCCGAGGCGGCGTAGACCTCCACGCGGTTGCAGGTGGAGATGATCGCGCCCTCAGCCACGCCCTCGGTCCTGGCGAGCGCCCCCAGCGCCTCGGCCAGCCGCGAGCCGGGGAACGCCAATGCCTCACGCACCCCCACGGGCGCCGTCTGGTGGTTCAGGCCAGTGACCTGGATTATCATGGCCGCGCCTCGGACCATAGAGCCGCGAGCGGCGAGCGCCGAGCGCCGAGCTTCGGAGCAAGCCCAGCCGAGCTCGCGGCTCGCGGCTCGCCGCTCGAAGCTCGTGGCTCGCTGTAGAGGTGCGCCGTGCCGAAGCTCACGAGCGTGAGGAGGAAGCCCGCCACGGTCAGCAACGCCCCGCGGCGCCCCTGGAGCCTCAGGAAGAGCCGCAGGTGCAGCACCGCCGTGTAGAAGAGCCACACCACCACCCCGCCCAGCACCTTCGGGTCGGCGTACCACGCCTGCCCGAGCGGCGAGGCGCGCTGATAGGCCCACACAAGCCCCACCACGAGCCCCACGGTCACCAGGGGGTATCCCAGCGACAACGCCGCCCACTCCACCCGCTGAAGCGTCTCCAGCGAGGGCAGGCGGCGCCAGAGCGCCCCGCTCCCCTTCCGCCGCAGCAACTGCTCCTGCACCAGGTAGGCGCCCCCCGCGCCCGCGGCCACCGCGAAGCCCGCATAGCCCACGTAGACCGGCACCAGGTGCAACGCCAGCCAGAGCCGCCCGAACGCCGACGGCTCCCCCGGCGCCCGGCCCGCCAGAGCCCACATCGCGGCCATCCCGGCCGCGAAACAGGGCCAGAAGACCGGGGCGACGGATTGTATCTTGTAGGGCTTCGCGCAGACGACGAACGTGAGCGCCGTCAGCCACAGGAAGAGCGCCACGGAGTCCAGCCGCGAACAGGCGGGGATACCGCGGCACTCGATGGCTCGCTCGGCGAGGAAGGCCAGGTGAAGGCCGAGCGCGCCCGCCTCGAGGAGCCAGCCCCGGGCGCCCGGACGCCTGCGTCCCAGCAACTCGAGCACGCCCATCACGCCACGCGCGGCATAGAGCGCGCTCGCCCCCACGAGCAGCAGCATTGCGGGTGCAAACATGCCCTGTCCACAATCGGAAATCTGCCGGCCCCTTGCTTCTCCCCCTATTATCCCCTGCGCCGCCACGTATTGTCAAGACGGGGTTGCCTGCCGAAGTGCCGGCTTGCGCATGCGTGACGGCCTGAAGCGCAAGGCCCAGCAGTTGGCCGAGCGCGAGGGAGTCTCGCTCAACAACTACATCAACGCGACCGTTGCAGCCTCTGTCGCCCAGGAACAGGCCCTCGCCTTTCTCGAGGACCGCCTGCGCACCATGGACCTGGAGGCCCTGCACCGTCGTGTCCTGGCCCTCTTGCGGAACACCCGCCCCGGCCGTGAGCCCTCCCCGGCAGAGCTTGACAAAGCCATCCACGGGCGCTGAGGGCATGTCGCGCGGCCTGCGGCGACCCTACGTTCACAGCTCAGCCTTCCAGTGTACAATGGCGATCAGGCTACGTCGCGCCGCCGGAGTGAGCCATGATCCTCCACGTCGTCGAAGCCCAATACGACCATGACTACGTCGTCCGCGTCAGGTTCAGCAACGGTGCGGAGGGCCTGGTGGACCTGGCCGACGGACTCTACGGCGAGATGTTCGCCCCGCTCCGCGACCCCGCCAGGTTCAGGGCCTTCCGCGTTGACCCGGAACTTGAGACCATCGTGTGGGACAACGGCGCCGACCTGGCCCCCGAGTTCCTCCACGACCGCCTGCTGGTGCCCGCAGAATCAGCAGGCCCGTCTGCGGAGTCCGATCCTCCTGTTGACAGGCCAATGAGCCTGGGGTAGACTTGGCTTGGTTCCGCTACTGGCCCTCTGATGAGCGGGCGTGAGCGTGCGGAGGAGATTGTGGCAGCCACCGACAGACCGGCCATCCTGGCCCCATCGGCCACTCAGTTAACCCTCTGGACCGACCACCCGGTGGGCGAGGCCCCCGAGTTCCTTTCCAGGCAGTTGATCACCTGCATAGGCAACAAGCGGTCGTTGCCAGGCGCTATCAACGACGTGGTCACCCTGGTGAAGCGGCGGCTTGGCAAGGATCGCCTCCGTGTCCTCGACGCATTCTCTGGCTCAGGCGTGGTATCTCGCTACTTCAAGGCCCACGCGACCTACCTTGCCAGCAACGACATCGAGGACTTCGCGGCAGTCGCCGCGCGCTGCTATCTCCGCAATCGCAGCGATGTGGACATGCAGGCGCTCCGCGAGATCTTCGATGACCTGAACCGGCGAGTTGACAGCGATGGGTTCGCACCAGGCTCCATTGAGGAGCTGTACGCGCCCCGCGACGACGACCATATCACCAGTCAGGACAGAGCGTTCTACACCCGTCGGAACGCCCGACGCCTTGACAACTACCGGAGACTCCTGGAGTCCGTGGACCCAGAATTGCGGGACATGGTCCTTGGGCCGCTCCTCAGCGAGGCGTCAGTCCACGCGAACACGGCAGGGGTGTTCAAGGGTTTCTATAAGGACCGCCAGACCAGGATTGGCCGGTTCGGCGGTAGCAACTCCGATGCGCTCAAGCGGATAAAGGGAGAGATCCGGCTGGAAGTCCCCGTTCTGAGCCGCTTTGAGTGTGAAGTTGAAGTGTGCCAGCAAGACGCGAATGCTGCCGTGCGCGAGATCCACGACCTTGATCTTGCCTACTTCGACCCCCCGTACAACCAACATCCCTACGGGTCGAACTACTTCATGCTGAATCTGCTGGTTCATTACAAGAGGCCCACCCACATCAGCCATGTCTCCGGCATCCCGGTGGACTGGCGAAGGTCGAACTACAACATCCGTTCGCGCTGCCTGCCAGCCTTGAGGGACCTTCTTCAGGCCGTTGATGCCAAGTTCATCCTGCTATCCTTCAATGACGAGGGCTTCATCCGCCCTGATACAATGCGGCAACTGCTGGGGGAGGTCGGCCATGTCCAGGTCATTGAGACCCGCTACAACACGTTCCGGGGAAGCAGAAACCTTCGGAACCGCAGCACCCACGTCACCGAGCAGCTTCTCCTCGTCGAGCGCCGGTAGAGCGCTGGCACGTCCGCCTGCGTCGTGGTAGAATGCCTTTGGCGTCAGTCAGCCCCACAAGGAGTACGAACATGTCCACCGCAACAATGGACCACCGGGAGCTTGGCCGCCGAGGCCGTGAATACTACGACCGCTTCTTGCGCGAGAAGCTCGAACCGCAGCACAAGGGCAAGTTCCTCGCCCTCGAAGTGGAGACGGGCGAGTACGAACTGGGTGATACCACCCTTGAGGCCCTGGACCGCGCGGAGGCGAAACACCCCGACAGCGTGTTCTGCATCCTCCGCGTCGGCTACCGAACCGCCGGCCGGATTGGCGTCCAAGCCCGGAGGGGCCGGCCATGATGACGGGAAGGGTGGCGGGGGCAAGGGAGGCGGTTGTTCCGCTACAAGTGCGGGCGCTCGGAGGTCGGCCCGAGTGGGTTCAGGCCGTAGTTGACACTGGCTTCACAGAGTTCCTCGCCCTTTCGAGCGACACCATTGAGCGGCTGGGCCTGCCCTTCCGCGGCAACCTGCCCTTGACCCTTGCCGACGGCTCCGAGGATGACTTCGCCATCTATCGCGCAATCGTGGAGTGGCACGGCTACGCCTGTCCCGTCTCCGTGGCCGCCATCCAGGCCGGCGCCCTCCTTGGCATGGGCCTCCTTCGCGGAAGCCGACTGACACTCGACATCACCGAAGATGGCCCTGTCCAGATCGAGCCGCTGGAGTAGCCCATGATCCTCCACGTCCTGGAAGCACACTGCGAGCACGACTACACCCTGCGCGTCCGGTTCAACGACGGCGCGGAGGGCCTTGTGGACCTGGCCGACGAGCTCTACGGCGAGATGTTCGCCCCGCTCCGCGACCCCGACAAGTTCAGGGCCTTCCGCGTTGACCCCGAACTCGAGACCATCGTGTGGGACAACGGCGCCGACCTGGCCCCCGGGTTCCTCCACGGCCGCCTCCTCGTGCCTGCGGAAGCTGCCGACTCCACAGACGGCGCGTAGCCACCCAGTGTCCGGCCCGGTCAGCCCCCCACGGGGGCGACCCAGCCGTAGCCCAGGGCGACCAAAGGGAGCCCTGGGGAACCGCGGCCACCCACACATGAGCCCCTGAAAGGGGCGATTCATGCCCTCCTGAATCGCCCCCTTCGGGGGCTCTGCCTTGGGCGGGGCGCTCCACCCAGGGCTCCCTTCGGTCGCCCTGGGCTACGACTGGCTCGCCCGCATTCGCGGGCTGACGCTGGCCCAAGTCCAACTCGCGGCGGCGCTGATTCGCCTGCATCGGTTGACGCGGCGGCCCCGCGTGGTATAATCCCAGGCGGCTGCGGCCCGCTCCGGCCGACACGGCAGCGCGTCCGGAGAGAGGAGAAGCAACTCTTGGCGAGAAGGGGTTGCAGTGGCCCGGAGGTAAGGAGAACCACCATGGGGCTAGTCAGATGCGCGGAGTGTGGGAGGGAGGTCTCAGATAGAGCGGAGAGCTGCCCCCAGTGCGGGTTCCCCCTTTCTGCCAGCCCGGACATGGTGGGCGGTCGCCAGATCAGGGGGATAGAGAAGACGGCCAAGCGATTCAAGGCACACATCTTGTTGGCTACCATCGCCCTGATTGTCGGGGTGATCTGGACAGTGGGCTCGTGCGAGCAGTCAAAGCACGGGAGCGTAGAGCCCATGCCCATCTTGCTCACTTTCTTCAGCGCCATATGGCTGCTCATAGCCAAGCTTCTTGCCTGGTGGCACCATGGGTAGAAGCGCAGGAGCAAGAGTTGCTGCCCCAACTCCTCTGATCCAGGCTCGCGAAGGAGGTCAACCATGAGGCTAGGCTTCTTCGGGATATCTGTATTGTGGGCCGCCTTCCTTGCGTCGGCCGGCCAAAGGCACGAGGAAGAGGACTTCGTAGTTGAGAAGTTCGATTTCGAGTGGACGGTCGCAGAAGTCGGCGACTCGCGACTCATCATCAACAAGACACACGAGACAACTCGCGTCCTCATCCGAAGTGGTCGCATGATGGCCGATTCCATTTGGCTGTCACCGGATGAAGCCGAGAAGGTGGGCAAGGCGCTGGCGGATGTTGACAAGTACTACCTCAAGATGCGCAATGCCGAGACCGACATGAGTGACCGAGTAGAGGCTGCTGGCTACACGGTCACTTTCCACTTCTCGAAGAAGTACGGTTTCAGTGTTCGCCTCGCGCCTGCAGAACGGTTCGCCCTGTCTTCCCTATCACTCGAACGTGGAGAAGCGAAGGCATTCGCGCCCCATCTGATGAAAGCCAGAGCTATGGCAGGATTCATTGACCGGAAGATCAAGTTCTGAACCTGCGCAGTGTGAGACTCCGCTGAGCCGTGGACCCGAGGGAGACAAGCCGCGGGCGCCTCGCATCACGGACCTGGCACCCTACCACCAAGGAGCAACACATGGGCGGGAAGCCGCCGAAGATGGCCGAAGGGCCGTTCGAGCCGACGTGGGAATCGCTGGAGGCCTTCAAGCCGCCAGACTGGTACGTGGATGGGAAGTTCGGGATTTTCATCCACTGGGGCGTCTACTCGGTGCCGGCCTTCGGCAATGAGTGGTATCCCCGAAACATGTACCAGCAAGGCTCCCGCGAGTTCGAGCATCACGTGAAGACCTATGGGCCGCAGGAGCGGTTCGGCTACAAGGACTTCATTCCGATGCTGACGGCGGAACGCTACGACCCCGCGGCCTGGGCGAATCTGTTCCGCAGGGCGGGGGCGAAGTTCGTCGTCCCCGTGGCCGAGCACCACGACGGCTTCGCGATGTACGACTGCTCGCTCTCGGACTGGTGTGCGGCGAAGATGGGGCCGAGACGCGACCTCATCGGCGACCTCGCCCGCGCCTGCCGCGACGAGTGGCTCACCTTCGGCCTCTCGAGCCACCGCGCCGAGCACTGGTGGTTCTTCGACGGCGGGATGAAGTTCCCCTCGGACGTCCAGGACCCCCGCTTCGCCGGCCTCTACGGCCCCGCCCAGCCAGGCTCGATGCAGCCGAACGAGGAGTTCCTCGACGACTGGCTGGCCCGCACGTGCGAGCTGGTGGACAAGTATCAGCCGCAGCTCGTCTGGTTCGACTGGTGGATCGAGCAGCCGGTCTTCGCCCCCTACCTTCGCCGCTTCGCCGCCTACTACTACAATCGCGGCGCCCAGTGGGGCCGCGGCGTCGCCATCAACTACAAGCTCAAGAGCTTCCCGCCCAAGGCCGCGGTCTACGACATCGAGCGGGGCCAGCTCGACGACATCAACCCGCTCTTCTGGCAGACCGACACGGC
>VGYW01000037.1 GCA_016872875.1 Planctomycetota bacterium
TTCAGACGCCGTGCATCCATGGTCGTTCTCTCCGGGGCTCTCTGGCCTGAAAACAGTCCCCCCGGAGTACTTAATCGGGGAAATCCTCGAAAACTTTAGGCCTTTTTTAGCGTTGTAGTGTTAGGTGGCCGGATCCCTGCCCCGAATCTGCGGTTGTACGGTGGTGAGATAATTGCAGAGTCATATGACTCTGCAATTATCTCCGGAGGCATCGGCCCTCGCCGCGGGGGGTTGGCGCGACAGAGGCGAGCAGCCTGCGGGGCAGTCCGTTGGGGTCACCACTGCGCCCGCGGCTCACTCAGGGGTTGAAGAGTGCTGACTCAGGTAGTAGAATCCGCGCTTCGGCACTTGACCTCGGCGGAGGGCTTGACGAACCCTGAGGAGCACTCGATGCGGCGCGTTGTGTGCGTGTGCGGCCTGGTCATCTTCCCACTGTTGCCGTCCACCGCTCGCGCGGAGGTGCCCGGCAGCCTGCTGCGCAACAGCAGCCTCCAGGACGACTGGGCCACCCACCTGCCGGAGACGAAGAACCACCACTGGAGCTACTCGTCGGAATACCAGAATCGGCGCGACTACAATCCCGATGGCTGGTGGCTGAAGGGGAGCTGGGAGTGGCTGAACGCCGACGCCGCGCCCGAGTGCTTCGAGCTCGCCAAGCGGCGCAAGCTCATCCTGCGCGGCCCGGAGGCATCGGTCGCCCAGCGGGTGAACTGGGTGCTGGTTCACGACGACCGGAGGCTGGAGGGCTTCCCCGACGCCGGCGGCTTCCCGCACGTCGCGCCCGTGCGGAGCCGCAGGCCGCTCGCGGTGGTGCGCGACCTGAGCCTCTACGTGGCCTACGGCGGCGAGGTGCCGGAGAACGCGGCCGTGGCCGAGCTGGCGCTCTGCCCGCCGGCCGGCATGTCCGTGAGCGACCCCTACGGCACGCACGCCCCGCCGACCGTCTCCGTCTCTGCACCGCTCCAGGCTGTGTCGTCGGGCTCGACCATCCTCACCCTCAGGCTGCCCGCGAGCCAATGGCTTGAGGCCGCCCTGAAGAACCCGAAGGAGAAGGAGGAGGCGGAAAGGTCGGGCGTGCTGTTGCCCGCCACCGTGAGCGTGGCCATTCGGTTCAAGTCGCCCACGGGCCACATCGAGCTTCAGCGGGTCGAGCTGTCGGACGCGCCCCCCGCCTCGCCCAACCTGCTGGCCAACGGCGGCTTCGAGGAGCTCGACAGGTCGGTCTGGCCGGCCGGCTGGGGGCGGCCAGAGCCCTACGCTTACTTCCCGCCGGGCCGCTACTACATGTTCAACACCTGGCACAACCACAGCTTCGAGAACCGCGGGCCAGTCGTCCCCGATTCCCTCGCCGCCCGCAGCGGGGCGCACAGCATGAAGATGATCGTCGCCGCCGGCGACCAGAAGGCCGTCGCCTCCCAGCCTATCGTGCTGAACCAGGCGGAGCCGCGGCTCATCGAGGTGGGCGCCTGGGTGAAGACCGACCACCTGAACTTCCTCCAGATTGACGCGGTGGACGAGAAGGGGCGGCGGCTCGACGGCTTCAACTTCATCCACAAGGCGCCCATCTCGTTCGGCACGGACGACTGGCGCCGCATCCGCCAGGTCTTCCGCCCGCGCGAGCCCGTGCAATCGTTCCGCCTCCTCCTCGCGGCCCGCGGCGTCAACGGCTACACCCTCGACGACACGGGCTCCCAGCCCCAGGCAAACGTCGTCGGAACACTCTGGTGGGACGACGTTCGGGTCTTCGAGCCTGAGAGCAGTGCGGCGGAGCTTCGCGCGCGCGGCGTGCGGCCGCCCAGCGAGCGCGAGGGGAGCGCCGGGCCGCAACTCTCCTGCCTTGAGCTCGGCGAGCAACTGCTCGGCGAGAACCAGATGCGCTTCACCATCGCCGGCCGCGGGAGCCGAACCCTCACGCCCCAACTCGAACTCATTTCCCCATCGGGCACCAAGTCCCTCTTCAAGGGCGCGACCGAGCGGGGGCGAGCCACCGCCTGGAACGCCATCCGCTACACGCTCCCCGAGCCATGCCCCACGGCCTACACGGAGTACCGCGGCAAGCTCTCGCTTCTCGACGCCCGCGAACGGGCCGTCGCCTCCACCGAGCTGTGGCTTGGCACCTGGACGACCCCGATTGACCTCGAGCTCGGCGCGCTCTACCTGCTGCCCGACCAGAAGCAGTTCGTGCGGATGAACCTCGGCCTCGCCGCCGCCTCGATGGCGCGGGTCGGCGCCGTCCGCCTCGACCTCCTTCGCCGCGGCACCGGCGAAGTGCTCAAGAGCTTCACCGTCCCCGCCACCCCCGCCGCCATCGCCGCACAGCGCGAGAGGATTCCCGTGGACCTCCGCGACGACTTCACGAACCTGCTCCTCACCGACCTCGATATCTTCTCGCTGCCCCTCCAGCCGTTCAGCGACCCGCAGCGTAACTGGCTCATCCGCGCGACGATTCTCGATGCCGATGGCAAGCCGCTTGAGGGCTTCGGACCCGTCGTCTCGCAGCCCTTCTGCCGCCTGAACCACGAGCCGCCCCAGCCCCCCATCGCCTCCGCCGCCGTCAAGGGCAGCCTCTTCTACATAAACGGCCAGCCCTGGATGCCCTGGGGCGTCGTCTACGGCCACATCCCCGTCTACGACGGCCCGGCCGACCCCGGGTCCGGCAAGTACCGCGACCTCCGCAACCTGGCGGGCTGGAGCTACTACGACCGCTTCGGCTCCGCCTCCTACACGCGGCTCCGCAACGACTTCAACTGCCTCCGCTACGTGGCCGGCTACTCCAAAGCCACCGACCCGCAGCTCCCTACCAAGCTCGAAAAGCCCTGGAAGGAGGACAACCTCTACTGCTCCTCGTTCTTTATCGTCCCGAACCCCGTCTGGTCGGTCGAGGAGCTCATCGCCAAGGCGGGCGGGAAGGAGAAGCTCGACGAGTTCGCCGCGTTCGCAAAGTCCGCCCCGATGGTCGCATCGCTCTGCCTGGGCGTCGAGGAGGCGTTCGGCCTCTTCCACGCCGCCTCGCCCGAACAGCTCAAGGGCATGGCCGAAGCCGTCGAGCTTCTCCGCAAGGCCACAGGCAAGCCCCTCATGGTCAGCCACGGCGGCGCCTGGAACCTCTTCGAGTTCGAGAAAGTCCCCTTCTACGACATCTACGACCCCGAGACCGAGCCGCTCTATCCCGCCGCCCTCCACGTCGACCTGGCCCCCATCGTGCGCGGGAAGGACAAGGCCGTGTGGCTCCGCCCCCAGATGTACGAGAGCGTGCCCTACGAGCGCTGGCGCTACCACACCTACGTCGAGCTGATGCGCGGCTGCACAGGCTGGCAGACCGCCCACGGCCCGGGCGACCAGTCTCTCTTCCGCGGCCTCCACGCCGAGATGGAGTTCATGAAGCCCATCATCTACTCCGGCATTCCCCTCTCCCCTGGGGAGAGGGTTAGGGTGAGGGTGCCTTCTCCTGCGAACGAAGGCGAGCACCCTCACCCCGGCCCTCTCCCCGAGGGAGAGGGAGTAGAGGTCAACTTCGGCATTCCCCTCTCCCCTGGGGAGAGGGTTAGGGTGAGGGTGCCTTCTCCTGCGAACGAAGGCGAGCACCCTCACCCCGGCCCTCTCCCCAAGGGAGAGGGAGTAGAGGTCAACTTCGGCATTCCCCTCTCCCCTGGGGAGAGGGTTAGGGTGAGGGTGCCTTCCCCTGCGAACGAAGGCGAGCACCCTCACCCCGGCCCTCTCCCCAAGGGAGAGGGAGTAGAGGTCAACTTCGGCATTCCCCTCTCCCCTGGGGAGAGGGTTAGGGTGAGGGTGCCTTCTCCTGCAAACGGAGGCAAGCACCCTCACCCCGGCCCTCTCCCCGAGGGAGAGGGAGCGGAAGTGGAGGGAGAGGGGGCGGCTGTCCGCGTCGAGCCCTGGCTCGAGCACTGGTCGCGCCGCTACGGCGGCAAGACCTACATCGTCGCCGCCACCACCCATCCCCTCACCCTCAGCGGCGGGCCGTTCTCGCATCTGCACGGCATCCAGTACATGCCCAATCCCATCGCGCTCCCCGCGGGCGCAAGGCTCACCCAATTGGTGAAGCTCGACCCCAAGGCGCCGCCCGACAATCTCGTGCTCTTCGTCAAGACCCAGGGCCGCTGGAACGGCGCGGCGGCCTGGGGCAAGTTCGACATCGCGCCGCTTCGCAGCGACCCGAAGCTCGCCTCGGCCTTCCTCCACGCCTTCTACCGCAACTGGGCCGGCTTCATCGGCTGGGACGAAAAGCTCCTCGGCAAAGCACTCCCCTACATCCCCGACCAGGCCGCCGCGATGGGGCCGCTCCCCGCCGCGGGCAACTGGGTGAAGCTCGACGTGCCGCTTGAAACGCTCGCCCCTGTCGGCGCAGTACTTGATGGGGTGGCGTGTGCCAACCAGGGTGGGGGCGTGCAGTGGGGGCAGACGGCCATCTCGCTGCCCGACGGCCAGGAGCAGGTGCTCATCGGCGATTCGCTCGTCCTGCCGCCGGAGCAACTCGCCAAGGTCAAGCTAAGCGTCCCCGGCCTCAAGCCCGGCACAAAGGTGCGCGTTGTCTTCGAGGACCGCGAGCTCGTGGCCTCCGACGGCTTCTTCACCGACGACTTCCGCGGCGCCGACCTTTACCAGCGCCACGGCGGCCGCGACGGCTACGGCATCGGCCCCGTCGCGCTCCACGTCTACGAGGTCCCTTGAGGCACTGGCACGCTCATGGTGCGAGCCGGAATTGTAGCTGGGCGGGTCTTCTCTGGAGCCTGAAAGGCTCGTATGGTAAAGCCCAGGGCAACGCCCTGGGAACGCGGCCACCCGAGACTCAGCCCTGAAAGGGCGGCATAGCGGCGCTCTATCTCGCCCCTTCAGGGCTTGCCAACGCGTGCGTCTGGACCCAGGGCGTTGCCCTGGGCTTTACCATGGCGCCCCTTCGGGGCTGCGGAATGGAGCTACAATCCCGGCCCGCACCCCTGGCAAGGAGACCCGAGATGAAGAAGACTGCCATCGCGGCATCGGCACTGTGGCTGCTCCTCGCAGCGTCGAGCTGCGCGCCACCCGCCGCGCCGCAGCCGCCCGCCAAGGCGCCAGCGAAGGCCCAACCCTCGATGGCGCCGTGGGAGTTGGAGCTGCGCGCCAAGCTGCGCCTGCCGATCACCGTCGAGTTCCGCGACGCGAGCCTTGACGACGCCATCGCCGCTGTCTCCAGGCTCGCCGAAGTGCCCATCCGCCTCGACCCAGCGGTGGACGCGAAGGCAGGCCGCGTGAGTCTTCCGAAGATGACGGTCCCTGCCGAGAAAGCGTTGCGCTGGGTCTGCTTTGGACGCTGCGGATTCGTCTTCCGCGACAAGGCCGTCCTGGTCGTGCAGCAGACTCTCTCTGCCCGCCTCTTCGACATCTCTTCCCTTCTCAGGGCGTCCCCTGCGCGCTTCCCGCCTGGGCCTCTGGCGATACCCGAAGACCTCGAGAAGACCGGCGAGGGCTGGTGCCGTTACATCCGCCATGTCGTCGCGCCGGAAACGTGGGGCGAGCAGCCGAAGGGGACGCTCGATTACCGCAATGGCCGGCTCCTGGCAACCAATACGCCGCCCGTCCTCGACGCCATCGAGAAGCTCCTCGATAGCCAGCGCAAGATGCGAACGGTCCAGGTTAACATGTTCGCGCGGTTCATCGTCATCCGCCGAACTGAGCTTGAGGCCCTCAAGCTCCCCCTTCAACCAGTAGGGTCTTCCGAGGGCGAAGCGAGCTCTGGCTCATATGCCCCGGTGCGGGAAGCGCAGATCGCTGAACTGATGAATGCGATCGTGAAACGGCGCAAGGGGACAATCATAAGCGCCCCGCGGTTGACCTGCTTCAACGCACAGCTCGCGGTAATCCAGATGATCACGAAGTACAGCTACATTCGCACAGTCCCAGAGGACGGGAAGCCCGAGGTCGGCAACGAGCCGCCGGGCATCTTCATCTGGGTGCAACCTTTCGTGAGCCCTGATCGCAAGCAGATCACCCCGATCGTCGAGGGCGTATATCGCTCGCCTGACGCCGAACCCCCGCTGCCACGACTCGACGCCGTGATCACCCTACCGAACGGGGGCAGTGTGTTATTCGTCCCGGCCGACGCCGCACCGGGGCGGAGCAAATCCAGGGACGGGAATGTCCTGGCGATCGTACTGTCCGCCGAGACCGTGGAGGACATCTTCGAGGAGTAGCCGCGCGTGGACCGGCTCCCGACGCCCCGCAAGGTGGCTTGACTTGTAGATACAATGTAGGTATACTCCCATGGTGGATGACGTGAACTTCGAGTGGGATCCTTGGAAGGGCAGAACTAACCGGAGGAAGCACGGAGTCTCCTTTGAGGAAGCTTCCACGGTTTTCCTCGACCCCAAAGCCGCTGAGTTCTACGATGAGGAGCATTCCGCCGTTGAGGAACGCTTCCTCATTCTCGGGCAGAGCTGGCGGGAGAGGATCCTCATGGTTAGCTGCACGTACCGAGAGCCAGGATCTGTCATCCGAATCATCTCTGCCCGAAAGGCGACAAAGCAAGAACGCGCACATTACCCAGGAGGTGAAGAATGAGACGCGAATACGATCTCTCCAAGATGAAGAGCAGGCCGAACCGCTTTGCCAAGCGGCTCACGCGGCAGGTGACCATCCGCATGGGCGTTCCCATCGTCAACTACTTCAAGGAGCTCGCCCGGCAGACGGGCATCCCGTACCAGAAGCTCATCAATCTCTACCTCGCCGACTGTGTGGAGTCCGGACGCACGCCGTCACTCAAATGGTCGCGCTGAACCTCTCGCTCGGTCGCTGTAGGAGAAGGCCGTGAATGGAACCCTGGCGCTTCTTGCGCTCCTGGTCGCGCGGCTGGCCGTAGCGGTGGAGCTGTCCTGCCGCGAGCCACAGCCGACCTTTGACCACGCGAGGATTGACCGGACTCTGAAGGAGCCGACCTATGGCTCGCTCAAGCCGGCCTATCGCTTCGTGGCTCTCGGCCCTGAGGGGAAGACGATCGTCGCGCTCGTGGCCGACGAGTCGAAGGGGCTCGGCTCCGGGGTGGACCGCATCTACGTTGACCTGAATGCGAACCGCGACATCACGGAGCCGGAGGAGCGCTTCCTGCTCGACAAGCCCTGCCCGATGAAGGAGGTGAAAGGCCAGCCCCTCGTGACCTTCGCCGTCACCGCCTGGGGCAAGGACCTGGTGAAGGAGCGCAAGCTCGACGTGCCAGACCCCACGCTGAACTACTCCCTCGCCGTCGTCTCCTCGTTCCTCGAGCTCAAGGCCGCGGCGAAGGATGGCTCGTGGCGGGTCAAGCTCTCCTGTTCCGATGGCACCGTGCCCTGGGGCACCCTCAAGAGCGAGGCACCCGTCTTCCGCGTCGGCGGCGAGGAACTCTCCCTCCGCAACGAGGATTTTCTCGTGACCCACAGGGGCGGCCGCAAGGCCTGCGGGAACGGCGTCGGGGCCACGCTGCGGCCGGGCGCGCACATCGAGCTTGACGGCGCCGTGCCCTTTTTCGCCGGCTCCTCGCCGTCGGTGGTCTTCGCCCAGGGCCAGTGCTGGGTCTCGGGCGGCGTCCGCGGCCTTCGCGGCTGGATCGAGACGCCAGGCGAAGGGGACATTCGTGCCCGCTCTTCCTCTGACACCCATCCACCCATCCAGTCATCCACCCATCCAATCCCTCACATCACGCCCGTTGTCTTCCGTGACTACTGAGGCGGCTGCAAGAGGAGCAGTTCGCTCCTCACCAAGTCCCATCGCCCAGGCCCCTCCCACGTCGTCCTCTCGCTCGACGCCGGTTCCTTGGGCACGTTCGTCAAACGGATGCCGTTCGCCTTCGAGAACCCCGATTTCGGCAAGCCCGTCCCCGAGCTGCCCGCGACCGCCGACCTTCGCAAGACGCACCCGCAGGCAACCGTGGTCGAGCTATGGCAAGGCGCGCCCCTGCCCCAACTCGGCATCGCCTCCTACGACGGCGCACGGGACGTCTACTTCGGCGATGGCCGCCGCGAGAAGAGCTTCGGCGGCTCATGCACCAACAGCGGCACCGACCTCTCCTACGGCGACGACCTCCGCTACCAGCTCCACCTCGGCGGCGAGGGCCGAAGAACCCTCATCGCCTTCGACCTCTCGATGCTCCCCCGTGACGCCAAGCTCGCCAAGGCTCTCCTGATGCTCAACGTGGAGGAGCTCGACCGCAAGGCCGACCGCAACTACCGCGTCATCGCCCTCAAGCGCCGCTGGAGCGAGGGCGTCGTCGGCGTCATGGGCGGCCTCAACGGCACCAACGAGGTGAAACCCCTCGGCGGACGCAAGCTCTATCCCATCGGCGACACCGAGAACTGGGAGCAGCCCCTCTACGCCGGCCCGAGCGACCGCCAGCCCGAGCCCATTGACTTGATCGCCATCGAGAAGACGGGCTGGCTCGCCCTCGACCTCACGACCGCCGCGAAGAAGTGGCTCGACGGCTCCTGGCCCAACCACGGCATCGCCATCGAGCCCGCCGGCGACGACTGGACGATGGGCAAGCACGACGTGCGCATGACCGCCTCCGACTACCCCGTTGACCCCGCCCTTCGCCCGCGCCTGGTCCTCGTCCTCGACAGCGTTCCCCTCTCCCCTGGGGAGAGGGTTAGGGTGAGGGTGCCTTCCCCTGCTGCCGAAGGCAAACACCCTCACCCCGGCCCTCTCCCAGAGGGAGAGGGGGTAGGGGCGCGCGAGCAGAACGCTGATATCAAGTCCGCCTTCCAGCAGGCCAAGGAATCCGGCCGCATGGTCCTCTGCCACGTCCTTGCTTCTTCGTCCCTCGCCAGCCGCCGCTTCGAGGCCATGCTCAACGCCGTCCCGGCCATTACGGACCTCGCGAGGTCCGTAACACTCGAGGTCCGCCTCGACGCCGACCGTCCCGACCACGCCCCCTTCCTCAAAGCCCACGGCCTCCGCCGCTTCCCCTCCACCCTCCTCATCTCGCCCCGGCCGCAGGGGCTTGTTGATGGTGGCACAGGCATCTTGCCTGTGGGCCACACAGGCGGGACGCCTGTGCCACCGGGCCAGCTCCTTGCCCTCTTGGAGCCTTTCGACTACGACACCCCTTCTGGCCTCCTCCGCAGCGCCTTCGAGTTCGAGCAGCTCTACTCCCGCGCCCTCCGCGACGCCATCAACCACGCCCATCGCTGAGCCAAGACCAGAGAAGAGCCTTAACCGCGGATTACGCGGATGGGCGCGAATGGGAAAGAAAGACCAGGAGAACGCCATGGACAAGGCTCTGTTGCACGAGGAGCTGACGGAGGACATAATCGGGTC
Organism: Planctomycetota bacterium; assembly: GCA_016872875.1. Next base: position 9,283 of record VGYW01000037.1, read on the forward strand.
GGGGATGGCGGTTCTGAACGAACTGAAGCCCGGCCTCGATGAGAAGCCCTACGAGAACGCTCTGGCGGTCGAGTTGCGCTACCGGAGGCACACGGTGGAGCAACAGAGGCAGTTCCCGGTATACTATCGAGGCGAACTCGTGGGGACCCTGATCCCCGACATGATCGTTGACGGCCTGGTGGTGGTGGACCCGAAGGTGGTCGCGGGGTTCAATGAGAACCACGTGGCCCAGATGATCGGCTACCTGGCGATCACCAATCTGAACGTGGCGCTTCTCCTGAACTTCAAGCGCGCGAAGCTGGAATGGAAACGCATCGTCCGGGAGACGTCGGCGTCCTGAGGTGAACCGGGGAGAGAAGAGGAGAGACTTGACCGCGGATAACGCGGACGGGCGCGGATGGGAAGGAAAGACCGGCAGCCTGAGCGCTTGGCCTCGCTCTGCCGGGTCTTCCTATCCGCGGCCATCCGCGTAATCCGCGGTTAGAATCTCTTGGCCTTGTCCAAAGGAGTTGGCCCGTGAAGCTCGCACAGCTCTCTCGGCGGCGGTTTCTTACGGCCTCGGCCGCGGCCGTGGCGGGTCCGTGGTTCATTCGGGCTGCCGCCTTCGGGGCCAATGAGCGCATAGGGATGGGGTTCATCGGCCTAGGGGGACGCGGCGGGGGCCTGATGCCATCGTTCATACAGCCCGGGCGCTCAGAGCCGGTCGCCGTGTGCGACGTGTGGTACAACCGTGCCGACGCGGCCCGCCAGCGCTTCGGTGGACGGCCGAACGCCTATTGCGACTTCCGCGAGGTGGTCGGCCGCTCGGACGTTGACGCGGTGGTTGTGGCGACGCCCGACCACATGCACGTGCCCATCTCGGTCGCCGCGATGAAGGCGGGCAAGGATGTTTACTGCGAGAAGCCGCTCTCTGTGACCATTCGGGAGGGCCGCGCGCTGGCCGATACCGCGAGGCGCTACGCCCGCGTCTTCCAGCACGGCACCCACCAGCGGTCCTTCGCCGGCTTCCGCCACGCCTGCGAGCTGGCCCTCAACGGCTACCTCGGCAAGGTCCACACCATCCGCGCGTGCGAGCGTGGCAGCGTGCCCAGCGGCATCGCCCGGCCCCAGCCGGTCCCGCCCGAGCTGGACTACGAGCTCTGGCTGGGCCCCGCGCCCTGGTCGCCCTACGTCGGCCAGTCCACGGGCGGCGGCGGGTGGTTCTACAAGAGCGACTACTCCGCCGGCTTCATCTCCGGCTGCGGCGTCCACCCGATGGACATCGCCCAGTGGGGGAACGGCACCGACCGCACCGGCCCCGTGGAAATCGAGGGCACCGGCGTCTTCCCCACCGACGGCTACAATGACACGGCGATCCACTGGAACGTCGTCTGCACCTACGCCAACGGCGTCCGCGTGCTGTTCAAGGACACGGACAAGGGGGGCGCGGCGCCCGAGGTGGGCGCCCGCTTCGAGGGCACCGAGGGCTGGTCGTTCGCCTACGGCAACGCCGTGTCCGAGGACGCCGAGCCGAAGTCGCTCCTCAAGGTGCAGATGAAGCCAAACGACGTTCGCCTCGCCGTCTCGAACAACCACTCGGCCAACTTCCTCGAATGCGTCCGCAGCCGGGCGGAGACGGTTGCCCCGGCCGAAGTCGCGCATCGGTCGAACAGCGTGTGCCTCCTCAGCGACATTGCCATCCGCCTCGGCCGCAAGCTCCGCTGGGACCCCGCCCGGGAGGTCTTCCCGGGCGACGCCGAGGCGAACCGCTGCCTCTCCCGCGCCATGCGCGAGCCGTGGACCTTGTGAGGGTCGAACCATCCCGACAGGCGACACATGCTCACTTCCTCCTCCGAGGAATCGCTTGACACGGGTTCGCACAGACTGACCCAGGAGCGGCTGACATGCAGGAGGCTGAGGTGATGGAGCGGAGGGAGCTGTCCGGCGGGCTGGTGCGCGAGAGGCTGCGCCTGCCGGGGTTCGATCCCGATGAGGCGGTGCCGGCAATCGCACTCCGCCCGGCGGCGGGCGGGCCGTGCCCCCTGGCGCTCGCGTTCCACGGCTTCAGGGGCGCGAAGGAGAGCCTGGAGCCCTGGTGCCGCGGCCTCGCGGCACGCGGCGTGTTCGCCGTGGCCGTGGACTGCCATCTCCACGGCGAGCGCTCCGTGGCCGGCGTCTTCCACGGCGAGAAGATCGCCTCGCTGGGCGTCGAGTACAGCATCTGGGTGCACCAGACCTCCATCGCCCACACGGCGAGGGACGTGCCGGCCGTCCTCGACGCGCTGGCGCGGCGCCCCGACGTTGATGCCTCCCGCGTGGCCGCCGCGGGGGTCTCGATGGGCGGCGCCACGGCCATGGTCCTCGCGTGGCGCGAGCCGCGCGTGGGCGTCGTCGCGAGCATCATCGGCTCGGTGGACTTCTGGTGGGACGTGACGAAGGTGCCGCCCGGCCCCGCGCAGGACGCGAAGAGGGCGACCTACGGCCCCCGCCTCCACGAGCTCGTCGGCTCGCTCGACCCGCGCCCGCGCCTGGCCCGCATCCCCCCGAAGGCGCTCTTCCTGACGAACGGCGGCCGCGACGAGCACATCGACATCGAGTCGGTGCGGCGCTTCGTGGCGGACCTCGAGCCGCTGTATGGGGATGGCCGCGGCCGCCTGCGCTTCCTCCCGGTCCCCGACGCCGGCCACGAGGTCACAGAGGCCATGTGGCAGGAGGCCGCGGACTGGGTGGTCCGTGGCCTGAGCCGGTGAGGTGCCGGCGCGCAACCAGTGCCAACACAATCAGTGGCGGCCGCGGCCGCGGCCGCGGTGTTCGAGCGGTTCCCCTATTGGACCAGAGGGTCTGCGGCGGGGCCATCGGGCGGTCCGCCTGTTCAGCTAGCGGGCAAACCACGGAACCCGGCATCGGGCGAAAGCCCCACCCGGGGCCAGAAGAGGGACAAGGGAATGGGGACAAGGGAATCAGAACCAAAGAGAGTCAGACGGGCCAGGGCAGCATGGCACGGCACTCAGGGGTCAGCCCGGCATCCCCCTCGCCCGCTATGCTGCGGCCGGTCCTTCCGTCCCTGTGGCCCTCTGCTCCTCATTCCCTTGTCCCCATTCCCTTGTCCCTGTTCTGGCGCTCGATTATGCGCGGCGGCAGGCCACGAGGATGGCGGGGGTGTGGCGGCGGAAGAGGCGGGTGACAATGTGCAGGTAGCCGAGCGCGGGGAAGAGGTAACGGACCATTCCAACCCAATCGAGGACCTCGAAGTGGGTCGAGGCCCAGTCGAGCCAACTGCGGCGGGGCCACTTGTGGAGGTGGGTAGAGTCGCGGTCGAGGGCGCGGATGAGGGGGCCGCTGAGGCCGTCGTAGACGGGCACCACGAAGATGAATGAGCCGCCGGGCGCGAGCTGGGCCGTGACGGCGGCCGCGGCGGCATCGAGGTCGGGCACGTGTTCCAGGAGGTCGAAGGCGGTGACGACGCCGAAGGTGCCGGCGAAGGGGGCGGGGTCGGTGGCGCTGGCGGCCTTGAAGGCGCCGCGCGGGTGGCGTGCGGCGGCCTGGGCGATGGCGAACTCGCTAACGTCCGAGCCGCAGACCTCCCACGACTCGTCCAGCGCAGCCAGGAAGTCCCCGAACCCGCACCCGAGGTCGTGGATGCGCCGCGGGAGGCCGGGCGCCAGGTGGCGCTCCACCATCCGGGCATAGAAGCGCAGCTTCCGCGGCGGGTTCTGCCGCGCGTAGTCGCGGTAGGCGGACCTGTAATAGTGTGCGTCGAAAGGGAAGGAGACCATGACGAACCGGTCGGTGTCACATTTCTCTTGAATTGTCCACCTCCCGTGCAATCACGCAGGACTGGAACAGTCGAAAAGGAGAAGGCTTGGCGCCCCATCTCCCGGCCGTCACTATGGAAGGCGCGGGTTCTGGCCGGGTTGCACCAGCTTGCGCCGGTCCAGAAAGGCGTCCAGCTCGTCGATCTCCGGGCCCCCCTTCCACCAAGAGTCGAACACTATCCTGAAGGTAGCGTGGGCGCGCTTTGGTATGTTAATGGGGGGCTTGCGGTCCGCAACGATCACGAACACATGTTGCCTGTCTTTGGGGGCAAGCGGGACCACCTTCACACTTGTCCGCCACGTCATTTGCGCCTTGCCTTCCTCAATCCTGTAGTACTGCCAGCCCAGGGGAGCGGGTCTGAGCGTCTCAACATGGTCCGGAACCCACTCATCGCAGAACCCCATTCTCCACTTGGGCTTGTTCTTCTCGGCCTTCATCCGGGCGACCTCCTCCTTCCATCGAGCAACCAACTCTGTGGCAGCCGTGCCGGGATTTTGGATGTGGTTCTCCTTGGCGTGGATGGCCTTGTCGATCTGGGCCGTGTTGAATTTGTGGGTCGAGCCCCCGGGATCGAAGAAGAACTTGCGAATACCCGTCTTTCCGTCCGAATCCTCCACTTCGGCGTTACTGTCGCGTAGCCAGATGCCCGTCTTCTCGTGCGCTTCGTCGTTCTCGAGGAGTATCCGTACGATGCACATGAGTTCCTCGAACTTCGCGGGGTCTTGCTTGTAGACGAGAACGAGGTACTCCTTGAGCAGTGCCTTCGAGGCTTTGGTCTTCGAGAGCATTTCCTTGGCGGTGGGCGACGCTAGTGGGTGGAGATGCACAAGCGAGCCGGCGCAGTTGGCGAGTTCCCTGCCCGTTGGCCCCGGCGGCTTCTGTGCGGACCGGCTCGTCGTGCCCGAACTGGAGGGGAGTTGATCCCCCAAGTACCCCAAGGGTGATCCGCCCAACCCCATGGCTGCCCTCCTTTCCACTCAGCGTAGGCTTGCCCAAGGATCACCACATACCCCACAAACACATTCTAGCAAACTACAGCAGGTTGTCAAGCTCGGCGGTCGAAGCTTGGGGGTCGCATCTTGGGTTCCAGTTCCTCCTATCGTCCCAGCCTCCGGCGAAGTGCCAGCCGCAGGGTGCGGAGGATTGTGCGACCGATGCGGAGCTTGCTGGCGCCGCCCTTGAGGTCGTAGCGGAGGATGAGGGGCACCTCGCCGAAGATGACGCCCATCGTGCGGAGCTTGAGGAGGATGTCGACCATGCACTGGAAGCCGTCCTCGCTCACGAGGCCCTTGCCCATCCTGGCCACGGCGTCCTTCAGCACGCGGCCGCGGTAGCCGCGGTAGCCGCAGGTGTAGTCGCGCACGCCGTGGGTGGGGAAGACGAGGCGGAGGAGCAGGCTCGCGGCGAAGCTGAGCACGCGGCGGTGGAGCGGCACGCCGCGGACGTAGGAGCCCGGGCGATAGCGCGAGGCGATGACCACGTCGTTCCCCTCCTTGATGCGCTGGACGATGCCGTGGATGAGGCCGGGGGTGTGGGTGTTGTCGGCGTCCATCGCCACCACGATGTCGTCGTCGGCGCACTGGGCGGCGGCGGCGAGCAATCCGTCGCGGATGGTCGCGCCGAGGCCCTGGTTGGCCTCGTGGCGCTGGACGGCGACGGGCATGTGGCGGGCGTGGTCCTCGGCCACGCGGGCCGTCGCGTCCCGGCTCCCGTCGTCCACCACGATCACCTGGTAGTCGGCGCCGTCCTCGAACATCGCCTGGTCAATGCGTTCCAGGAGCGTGCCGAGGTTGGCCTCCTCGTTGTAGGCTGGGAGGACGACGAGGATCCTGCTGCGGGGTCTGCGCCAAGGCGGAGAGGCCGTGTCAGTCATGTCGGGTTTCTCTCTCCACAGGGGGGATGAATGGAGGAATGGATGATTGGATGAAAGAAGGAAACGAACGCCCTCTTCCTTCCTTCTCATTCATCCATTCATCCACCCATCCATTCATCCTCTCATCGTCTGAAGCACATCCACTATCCGGCGCGCGGCCTGGCCGTCGCCATAGGGGTTGGCGGGGGCCTGGCGGCGGGCGTACTCGCCGTCGTCGGTGAGGAGCCGGGTGGCGTGGCCCACGATTGCCTCGGAGGACGCACCGACGAGGACGGCGGCCCCCGCCTCGACCGCCTCGGGGCGCTCGGTGGCTTCGCGGGTGACGAGGACGGGCTTGCACAGCGAGGGGGCCTCCTCCTGGACCCCGCCCGAATCGGTGATGATGAGCGTGGAGCGGCTCATGAGCCACACGAACTCCGGGTAGGCCGCGGGCTCCGTGAGGTGGACGTTTCGCCGGCCCGACAGGGCGGCACGAACCGGCTGAAGGATGTTCGGGTTCAGGTGAACGGGGTAGAGGAACTCGACGTCTGGGAAGCGTTCGGCGAGGGTGGCGATGGCGTGGCAGATGGCCTGGAGGCCGGCCCCGAAGTTCTCGCGGCGGTGGCCCGTGATGAGGACGAGGCGGCGCGGGCCGAGCATGGCATACTCGCGCTCCCAGTGCTCGGCGCGGCCGCGCTCGCGGGCTAGGGTCCAGAGCAGGGCGTCCACCACGGTGTTGCCGGTGACGTGGACCGCGGCGGGTGGCACGCCCTCGGCGCGGAGGGCGTCGGCGGCCCGCCTCGTGGGCGCGAAGTGGAGAGCGGCGGAAAGGCTCACGGTGCGGCGGTTGAGCTCCTCTGGCCAGGGCGCGCTCAGGCTGCCGGTGCGGAGGCCCGCCTCCACGTGGGCGAGCGGCACGGAGCGGTAGAAGGCGGCGAGCGAGGCCGCCATCACGGTCGTCGTGTCGCCCTGCACCACGAGGCAATCGGGCTTCAGCTCTGCGAGCAGCGAGTCAATTGCCAGAAGGCTCGCACTGGTCAGCTCGGCCAGCGGCTGGCCGGGGCGCATAACGTCCAGGCGGCGGTCGGGGCGCAGCTCGAAGTACCCGACCATAGGCTCAAGGAGTTCGCGGTGCTGGCCCGCGGCGGCCACGATTGGCTCGATGGCCCCGGGCCGCCGGCGGCACTCGTGGATGACCGGCGCCATCTTGATGGCCTCGGGCCGCGTGCCGAAGAGGAGAAGGGGACGCAGCTTGCTCATCGGCAATGAGCATAACCGTTTTGGCCTCCGGTGTCCAATGTCCAAACCGTCGGGCTGCGATGTCGGGTTTCAGCGGCCCCTGGACATCGTGCCGTGGCATCGCGGCCGAGCGTGGCACCCCTTTCTCCGCCAGGTTCCCCGTGGGTGCCACGCCCAAGCCTTGCTTGGGCGCGCATCATCCGGCGCGGACCCTGTAACGATCCTACAGTCTCTGAAATCATGTCCTAACCCTCTTCACGCGAGGGAGGCGCACATGGATGCTTGCCGCGGCTCCGGCACCTGCCGATGGCGTGCTGTGAAAGTCGGTTGAAAAGCTCGGCGAGACGACGGGCCGCCGGCAGCTCCATAGGATGGCTCCAAGTCCGACGAGTCTATTCACTTACTTTACCGGAGAGCAGGCGAGTTTGTGGTGCGGGCTTCAGCCCGTGTCTGGACGGCCTGAAGGCCGCACTACCAACCCCTCCGTCGTCTCTGGGCGCGTTTGGGCAATACGCTCTCCTACCCTTGAGTTGCCGCGCTGGGCAAGATTCGGGACCCGCCAACCTGCGGTGAAGTGCAACATCTCTCTTTCCCGCGCCAGAATGCCCCTGAGCATGTACAAAGCGTCCTGAGAGCTTTCTCAGGGCTTTTTTCCTCCTGCGCCCTGCCGAGCCATATCCATCGCAGCGCCAGACACTTACGCACTGAGGCTGGGCGTTCCATCGGCGGTCTCAGAGCTCCTCTGCGCTCGTCTCCATCGTAGGGTGGAGAGGAGAAGTCGGGACGCCGGCAATCCCCCGGCTTGTCTTCTTGCAGGGATGGCTGTTCCGAGAGCCCCTGTAGTCACTGCTGACCCTTCGGGGGTGGAACATACCGAATGGGGCCTGCACGTGCTCTCTGACAATTCGGTGGCCCTCCGGCGGGCCTGCGACTCCGCGGGAGGGCATCGCCCGCGGTGTGGGGGGCGCGGGCGGCGGGCTCCGGAGTTGAACAACTCCGGAACCCACCACACCGCTCCCGCGGGGCAGGCGTTGTGGTTGGCCCTTCTGGCGCTACAACCCGCTGAAGGCCCGCTACTGCCTGGCGCCGAGCTTGAGCTTGTCCTTGCTGAGGATGGCCAGGGCGCCGTTCTGGAGGGTGGCGGAGACGCGGCCGTGGGTGCCGAAGTCGCCTGCGCCAGCCATGCGGGTGCGGTGGAGGAGCCGGCCGTCGCGAACGTCGAAGACCTTGAGCTCGAAGTCCTGGCGGTCCTTGACGAGGGCGACGGCGTGCGGGCCGTGGAGCTGGGGGAGGAGGGCGACGCTCGGCTTGCCCTGGTAGTCCTTCTCCTCGCGGCGGGGCCAGAGGGGCTGCCCAGTCTGGCACGAGAGGCCGGTGAAGTAGAAGCCCTGACCGGGGTGGACTCCAAGCCCATAGAGGGCGTCGCCCTCGATGGCCACGGAGTAAAGCGGCTGGGGGGAGCGGGCCTCCTTCGGCTCGGTGCGCCAGAGGACCTCGCCCGTGCTGCTGGAGAGGAGGTAGATGGCCTTTCTATCAAAGTCCTCCTTTGTGACGGCGAGGTATTCGCCCTTGAGTGCGAGGCGCATGGCCGGCTCGCGGGTCGGGTCGCTCTGGTCTATGAGGCGCTTCCAAGCGATCTTCATCCGGTCGGTGTCAACCGCGATGTAGTACCAGCCGTCGGTGACGACGAGGAGCCGGCCGTCGTGGGCGGCAGGAAGCGTCTTCGGCCCGTCCTCGAGGAGCGGGTGGGCGTCCTGGAGCGAGAGGTCGGGGAGGGCGAGGCGCCCGATGAGCTTGCCCGTGGCTCGGAAGCGTGCGGTGACGTTGAAGGGGAGCTTTCGGAGGCTGACGAGGCGTTCGCCGTGGAACCAGGGCGCGGCGTAGAGGTCGCCCGCCTCCTTCTCCTGCCAGGCGACTTCGCCGCGCGGGTCGTCGGTCGGCACGTAGAGGGCCAGGGTCTCGGCCTGGCCGGCCAGGACGAGGAGGTTGCCGCTCATCACGGCGTGGCGGATTTCGAAATCGAAGGGCACTTCGTAGCGCCAGGCCAGCTCGCCGCTGGCGAGGTGGAAGGCGAGGACATCGTACAGCCCGTGGACCACGACGAGGTTGCCATGCACAAACGCCTCGAAGAAGCCGGGCTCGTTGCCCTTTCCTTTGAGGCGGAGTTCGTCGGACCAGCCCTCTCCCCGCCGCTCGCGGCCTTTCCAGAGGAGCTTGCCGCTCGACATGTCCACGCAGGCGAGGACGAACTTGCTGTCGAACTTCTTCTGGACGCGTCCGCCGAGGAAGAGGAGTTCGGGGCGGACCTCGCTCTGGCCGTGGCGTTGGAGGACGAGCCAGGCGGTGCCCTGCTCGTCGGCAAGGTCAATCTCGCGCTCGGCCAGGGGCAGGGCGAGGGGCGAGGGCCGAGGGGCGAGGGGCGGGGCCGAAACCCCCTGCCTGTGCGCTTCGGGCACCGTGAGGCCACAGACGCGCGCGGCGTCGGCGAGGCGCCAGAGGCGGCGGCGCGCAGCGGCGGCAATCTCGGATTTCGGATTTCGGATTTCGGATTTCAGATCGAAGAGGGAGTCGAGGACCTTCTGGGCGGCGCGGGTGGCGGGGAACTCCCAGAGGCGGTAGAGCTGTTCGTCGCGCGGGCGGCCTTCGAGGGCCTTCCCCGCGGCCGCCTCGTGCTCGGCGGCGGCCTCGGGCGAGAGCTTGAGGAGGCGCACGAGGCGCTGGGCCGCGAGCTCGCCCGCGCGAACCGTGAGGTCTTTCTCCAGCGGCGAGAGGGTGCTGAAGTAGAGGGGAAGGCCCTTGCGCATGAGGCCCAGGCTGCGCTGGAACTGCGGGGCGTAGAGGGTCTTGCCGACGAATGCCTCGCCACGGTCGAAGGTCCCGTTCGCGGCGGCCAGGAGCTGGGCGAGGTCGCCGGCGAGGAGCGAGGGGACGGGGTACTCGCAGTGGCCGTAGGTGTTGGCGATGCTGCGGAGTTGCGCCGCGGCGGTCTTGAGGTCGCCCTTGCGCTCGTAGGCCTCGGCGAGGGCGAAGAGGGTTTCGATCTCCTCGGCCTGGGTGCTCACGGTGCGGCGCATGCCGATGGCGTGCTCGAGCTCGCGGGCGGGCACGCCGGCGCGCACGCCGCTCTGGGCGAGGCCCTTGTGGACCTTGTAGAGCTGCTGGTTCACGGCGGCGCGGAAATCAACGTCCTCCGAGGAGACGGAGTCGAGGCACTTCTTCATCAGCCCCGCGGCGTCGGCAAGGCGGCTGGAGCCGAGGGCCAGCTCGGCCCGGGCGAACACGCCGTCGGGGTCGTTGCGGGACGCAACGGCGGCCTCGACCGCTGCCCGGTCGTAAACCATCTCCATAGAGCGCGGGCCGGTGCGAAGCTCGAAGGGGACGCCATAGCGCTGGAAGGTGAGGCGTGAGAAGGGGAGGAAGGGGCCGTGCTGGTTGGTGGGCACGGTGTCGGCGGCGATCTCTTCCAGCTCGGCGATCTGCTTCTTGATGCGTTCGTCCTTGTGGGGCAGCTCCTTGAGGCCCTTGAGGCCCTCGGGGACCACCTTGTGGATGTAGAGGTCGGCGATGGCGAAGACCTCGCCAGTGTAGTAGCGGCGCTTGTCGAGCACCTTGCGCGCCTCGAGGTCCAGGGCGCAGATGTTGTAGCCGTAGCCGAACGTCAGGCCGTAGGAGCCGGTGTTGATGAGGGCGTGGCTGGTGACGATGAGGCGGCCGTCGCTTGAGAGGAACGGGCGGGCGGAGGTGCAGAAGAGACGCTGGTTGGTCACGATGCCCGCCCAGGTGTAGAGCCCGGTCTGGTACTTCATCACGGGCTGGTCGTCGCGCAGCAAGAGGTCGGGGGAGACCCACACGGTGCGCCCCGTGGCGGGGTCCACGAGGTGGACGGCTGCCTGGCGGCTGCGGTAGACGATGGCCAGCTCGCCGGTGCGGATGGGGCCGAGGACGTATGTGGCCCCGCCCTCCTCCCAATGCTCGCCGTCGTAGACCGGGTTCTCGGGGCTGAAGTCGCTGCGGGTGCCCTTGGGCTTGCTCCACTGGACTTTGCCCGTGCGGCGGTCGAGGCAGAGCATGTGGCGGGCGTCCACGGGCAGCACGTAGAGCCGCTCGCCGACCAGGAGCGGGCGCTGGTTGTACCAGAACATGGGCCTGTGGGGCCACGGCGGGTTGTACTGGAAGCGGTCGGAGCCGAACTCGCGCGTGGCGTCGTGGACGCTATAGGGGAGGGCGTAGTAGGGGTAGCGCATGACCCACCGCACCTGGCCGGAGAGGGCGTCGAGGGCGGCCACGGCGCCGGCGTTGGTGTTGTAGTAGACGGTGCCCTGGTGGTAGAGGGGCGGGGATGTGAAGCTGCGGATGCGGTTGCGGCGCCGTTCGGCCACCTGTGCGGAGAACTCGCCCGGCCTCAGGCGTGCGATGGGGCGGCACCAGCGGACCCGCCCCGTGGTGCTCTCGAAGGCGATGACGCCGTACTCGGTGTCAACGTGGGTGTCGCCCTCGATGTCGTCGAGCACGTAGCCCGCGTAGACGGTTCGCGGGCCGCCGGCGGGGGCGGCCTCGAAGCGCATCTGGGCCTCCTCCCGCGTGGCGGCGACCATCGGGCCGTAGGCCCACTTCAGCTCGCCCGTCGTCTCGTCCAGGGCCGCGAGAGTCGGCCCCACCTTGTGTATGGGCGTGAAGACCAACCCGTCCTGGGCCAACAGGTCCTCCTGCGGGTATTGGCGCTCGGTGCGGTTCTGCCAGGTGACGCGGCCGCCAATATCATTCACCCAGCGCGGCTCGCCCGTGAGGATCGAGCGGCAGTAGATGATGTTCTTGTGGCGGTAGAGGACGCTGTTGGCGGTGACGACGGGCTGGGTGAAGACGTAGAAGTCGCGGCGGCTGCCCGCGAGCCCGTGCTTCCACACCGGCTCCTTGAGGGCGAGCGGGTCGTCGGTGGGCGGGAAGAGCGTGTAGTCGTCGCAGGCCACGTTCGGGGCGCTGGCCGCCTGGGTGTGGAAGGGCACCACCTCCGGGCGCATCGACTCCAGGAGGTTTGCGATTTCGGATTTCGGATTTCGGATTTCGGATCTGGCCCCAGACGGCTCGCCCAGCATCTTTCGGCAGCAGGCGATCTTGAGCTCGAGCTCGGGCGTGTGCAGCTCCTTGTCGGGGAAGATGCTCTGAACGGTTGAGTAGTGGCCGAGTGCTTCGAGGTAGTGGCCGCGGTCGAACGCGGCGTCGCCGAGGCTCAGGAGGGCCTTCCCGCCGTAGGAGGTGGCGAGCATGGAGTCGGCCACCTCGGCCAGGCCCTCGAGCGAGTGCTTGCGGCGCGCCTGCTCGAATGCCTCGCGGGCGCGGGCGTCGTGCTTCGCACGGTAGAAGAGCAGGTCCTTGCGGGGAAAGCGGAGGAGGCGGCGCTGGCAGTACTGGCTCACGGGCACGTAGATTCCGTACTTGGAGACGCGATAGAGGTCGTCGGGGTGCTCGTCGAGGGTCTTCTGGTAGATTTCGATGGCCTCGCGGTATTCGCCCTGCTGCTCCTTCTCGATGGCGGCGCGGACGAGCGCGGTCGAGCGCGGCTCGGGCTTCGAGTAGCCGCAAAGATCGGTCAGCGTGAAGAAGGTGGGCTCGAACGACAGCTTCATTGTCTCGTCCACCTTGTCCTTCGCCTCGCGGAGGGCGCGTTCCATATCCGAGTGGGCGGCATCGAGGAAGTCGGGGGGCGCCACGTAGGGCTCGGCGTAGGTCTCGCCGCGGTCCGCCGTGGGGCGCAGGTGGGTGGGCGGGATGATTCGCTTGGGCGTGCTCGCGGAGCCGTGGAAGAGCTGGAGGAGCGTGCTCCCCTTCCCCTGGCTGAAGTCGAGCTGGAGGTCGTACCACCTGCCGCCCTTGAGAGCGGCCTCCGCGGAGTCCTTCTCCCGGCTTCGCCGCCGCCAGTTGTCTATCAGCAGCGTACCATCAACCCAAAGCCGGACATCGGCCCGGGATGCGACCTGGAAGGTGTAGACCTCGTCCGCGTCGGCCTTCACCTGGCCTGTCCAGCGAACCGAGAGGCCCTCGGCCCCGCCGAACTCGGCGGCCAGCTTCTCCGTGCTCGCGAAGTCAATGGCCGGGTCGGTGCGTGTGCCGCGCAGTGTATCGAAGTTCCGCCCCGCGTAGTAAGCGCCGGCGAGCCCCTGGGCGGGGGCTGGCTCCGCCCCGGAGGCGGTGATGGAAACGAGGAAGGTGACGATGGCGAGGCAGGAAGAAAGAGAGAAGGTAAAATGATTACGGGTAAAATGATAAGAGAAGAACAGAATCGATCTGGGGACCAGAAGGAAGCGGGAAGCAACCGGCCGACCCTGTCTCGGCTTGTTCCCCAGTTCTCCTCTTTCTCTTATCATTTTACCCGTAATCATTTTACCTTTCTCTTGCCTTGTCTGGCGCGTCCTTGAGCCCAACCCTCTCGGTCGCGTGGTAGTCGAGCTTCACGCTCAAGATTCGGGCGTTGCCGGCATCGGCGATGAAGAGGCGGCGGTCGCTGTGCGTGCCAACATAAGCGGCGTGGAAGAGGGCCACCTCGTCGCCTCCGACCGGCCTGGGCGCAGCGGGGCCGCCCGCCAGCTTGAGGGGCTTCCCGTCCTCCACGTTGCCGTGGCGGCCGATGCGGAGGATGAGGTTGCCGTTGGAATCGAGGACGGCCACGGCGTAGCGCTCGATTTCGGGGGCGAAGGAGCGGTTGAAGTAGTCGGCGGCGAAGCGCGAGTGCCAGCAGTCGCACCCGCCGCCGGCGCGGGAGGTGTTGAAGCCGCAGTAGCCTACGCCGCCGTAGAGCCACTCCGCGCCCTCGATCCAGGCGGTGCCGAGGTGGCCGTTGTAGACATCGGGCGGCCGGGCGGGCCGCGCGGAGTCGGGCAGCGGCAGAGGGGCGTGGCGGCCCGTGCCGATGACCTTCGCACGCTTCGGACGCACCTTCACGAGGGTGCCCGACATCTCGTTGAGCAGCTTCTCGCCGTTCAGGAACCGCGCGGGCGAGGCCATCGCGTAGAGGGCGTCGTGCTGATCAAGGAACAGGCCGTTGATCTGGGTCATGCCGGGGAAGGCGTCCTCGAAGAGCATCTTGCCGTGGCGGTCCCAAACGTGGATTTCGTTCCAGCGCACGCGGCCTGGGTAGAGCTGAGGGGTGTAGGGCAGGCCGACGGTGGCCTTGATTCGCTCCTTCCACTCCTCCATGCTGGGCGGGGTGGCGCGGCTACAGCAGGCCATCGCCAGGTGTCCCTTCGGCGACACCCACATTCCCCCCTGGTGCCAGCAGACGGGGCGGCTGCCGGGCGTGGCAAGCCCCGAGACCACCTTCGGTGTGCGCTTCCCGCCCGTCATCGTATCAAAGAAGACGTCGCGGCGCTCCTCCCCATAGTCCCACGGAATCTCGCGCCAGGTCTGAGGGTCGTAGCGGGCGACCAGCGTGTCCGTGCGCATGTAGATGAGGCCGTCGAGGTCGAAGGCCATATCCTCGCCGTCGAAGGGGAGCTGGACGAGGCTTATCTCGCCGGTGTCGGGCCGAATCTTCACCAGCTCGCAAAAGCTCTTGCCGAAGCCGCGGTCCTCGGCCACGTAGAGGCATTCATCCTTCGGGTTGAAGAAGAGCCGTTGGCGGCCGAAGTCGGGCGGCCGCACGCGGACGACCTCTTTCTTGACATCCTCGGCGAAGCTCCGCCTTGTCACCCACTGGCCGTCCTTCTCGACGAGCAGGGCGATGCTGCCGCCGGTCCAGGCGTCTTCGGCGGCCCGCGTGACCGTGCCCGTGCCCCAATAGGAGATGTCGGCCCGCGACCAGGCGGGCTTGCGGGCGACCACCCAGAGGGTGGCCGGCTTCGCCCAAGTGTCGAGCGCCACCTCGTAGTCCTGGCCAAAGGAAGATAGGGAGCGCTCGGCGGGCGGAAGGGGGAGCGGCCCGGAGGCGAGCTTCTGGAGGCCCGGCAGCGGGCCGAACCGCGTGCAACTGGGGGGAAACTTCTTGTCGCCCGGCATCGGCCACGAGAAGGCGTAGACCTCCTGCGTGACCCGGTGGACGAGCACCTTTGCGGGGCGGCTCGTGGGCACCGTGGCCACGTGCTTCCCGTCGGGGGAGAAGACCTGGATGCGGTCGTTATGGTAGTCGGCCACGTAGACCCTTCCCGCGGCGTCGCAGGCCACGGCGGTGGGCATGCGGAAGTCCTGCCCGCCGCCCTTGCCCGTCTCCCACTGCGTCGCGGAGCCGAGGAAGACCTCGGGCGGGGCGTCCTTCGCGTAGTCGAGCCTCAGGACCGCGTTGAACCAGCCGCTCTGCGGGTTCCAGCCGCCGACGAGCCATATCCAGACGTAGCCTGTGAGGTAGAGCCACCTGCCGTCGGGCGAGAAGGCGGCACTGGTGGGGCCGACCTCGAGCGTCTCCTTGTGGTCCCTGCTGATGCGGCCTTCGAACGAGACCTTCGGGCCTGCCAGTGGCAGGCCGCCCGTCGAGCCGTCGCTCGCCAGGCGGTTGAGGCGAAGGTAGGCCAGCGCGATGCGGTCATTGTGTGCCGCCATAGCGGTGGCGCCCACGCCGCCCCGGTGCTTCTCGGCGTCGCTCAGCCCGCTCGTGCCCGACGTGAGGAGCGACGCCTGCACAAACCCGTCCTTCAGCGGCAGCCGCGCGCCGTCCTGTGGGAACGTGTGCCATCGGAGGCCGGGCACCTGGTCCAGCTTGCCCGCGGGGAAGGGATAGATGGTGCGGACGTAGTTCCCGTCGTGGTCGAAGAGGCGCACGTGGTCCACGCCCAGGCCATCGAAGACCACGACGCCTTCCTCCACCGCGCACAGGAGCGGCGGGCGGTCGCCAATCCGCTTCTTCGGGCTCCAGAAGAGCGTGCGCTCGAACGCCGGCTTCAGCCCGAGCGACACGCGGACCCTCAGCCCCTCCTTGTCGTCAATGTAACGCTCCTGGTCGTCCTTGCCGTCCCACACGAGCGACTGCTTGAGAGAGTCCTTCTGGAACGGCGGCGGGGCATTGGGGCCGAGGACGCCGCTGGCCAGGTGGCGCACGATCTTGCCCTCCGCATTCTCGATGGCCACGGTCGCGTCGCAGTAGCCCTTCGAGGCGAAAGCGATAGCCACCTGGTCGCCGTTGCGCGTGAGGGTCGGCTTCTCGGCGAACTCGAAGACCTCCTGGCGCTTGACCTTGAACTCATCAAGCTCAGCCGCGCCGAGCCGTTCGGCCTGGCGTGTCCCTGATGCAAGGAGGGCCAGCGACAAGCCGAGGCAGGGGAGGATTCTCATTGGGCTTCAACTCTCGGACCTTCCGGCCGCCGGGCCACGCGAAAGCCATACTACCTTGACGCCTCTGGCAAGTCAACCCCACTGCTTGCAGAGCTGCGATTCAGACGTGGTCCTTGGGGTCACATCTTCATCTGTCATTTGGCCCGGTTCCCGTGACACCCAAGCATGGGCGGAACGGCCATAGTGGGCCAAACACCAGTGGCGCAGTTGGCCCACTATGGGAGAAACGGCCCCGGATGCGTCCGGATGGCCAAAACAGCCGCAGTGGGCCAAGTGTCAGGGGCGCGGGGGTGGTCCAGTGTGGGGCCTGGCGTCGTCAGCTTTGTGTGGGGCTTCTTTCAAGGGCACCCTCTCGGTGGCATGGTAGCCGAGCTTCACGCTGACGATTCGCGCGTTGCCGAGGTCGCTGATGAAGAGGCGGCGGTCGGAGTCCACGGCGAGCATCTGGGGGTGCATGAGGGCGACCTCGTCGCCGCCGATGGAGCGGAGGCGGGGCGCGGAGGCCCCGCCCACAAGCGACGGCCCGCCCTCCGGCACCAGCGGCGTCCCGTCATCCACGTTCCCGTAGCGGCCGATGCGCAGGAGTTCGTTGCCCGCGGAGTCGAGCACCAGGACGCTGTAGTGGTCCACCTCGGGCAGGAAGGAGCGGGCGAAGAAGTCGAGGGCCGGCCGGCTCTGGGAGCCGCAGTGGCACTTGACGCGCTTGCCGTCGAAGGCAACCCCGCCGCGAATCCAGCAGGGGCGGTCCACCCAGACCGTGCCGCAGGTGTCCACGTCTGTGAGGTCGGGCGGGCGCTTGGGCCGCGCGCCGTCGGGCAGCGGGAGCACGGCGTTGGTGGAGATGAACTTGGTGCCCGGCCTGAGCTTGAGCATCGAGCAGGAGAGCGGGTTGAAGTATGGCTTGCCGGCCACGCTGCCAATGCCCGCCAGCATCACATAGATGTTGTCGTCCCGGTCCATGTTGATGCCGACCATGCGCCCGATTCCGGGAACGGCGTCCTGGTGGAGGAGCTTGCCGTGCCTGTCGAAGACGTGGACCTCCCAGGGCCGGCAGCGGCCTGGGTAGACCTGGGGGACGTAGGGGCGCACCAGGTCGCGGAAGGCGCTCTTTTCATTCTTGCGGTCGGCCGTCGCCTCGGGATTGCAGACGGAGACGACCACGTGGCCCTTGGGGGAGACTCCGATGCCGCCCATCTGGCCCGAGGCGATGCCGAGGACGCCCGCGAATGTGGCCGCCGAAGCCACGCGGGCCGTGGCGTGCGGGAGGCCGAGGGCCGTGACCGCGCGGCTCTCCTCGCCGTAGTCGAACGGGACCTCCCGCCAGGTCGCTGAATCGTATCGGACCACCGCGTCGGCGGTCCGCAGGTAGGCCAGCCCGTCTGCGTCGAAGGCCATGTCCTCGGCGTCGAAGGGCAGCTTCGTGACCTGCACTTTCCCCGTGTCGGGGTCAATGACCGGCAGGTCGTGGATGGAGGTGACGTGGAAGGGCCAGGGGCCATGGAGCTCGCCGACGTAGAGCTTGCGGCTCTTGGGGTTGAAGTAGAGCCGCTGCTTCATGTGCCTGGCGCCGCGGAGCCAAGTGACATCCTGCTTGGCATCGGCGCCGAAGTCCCGCACGACGGCCAGCTTCCCATCCTTCTCCACCAGGAGCCTGGCGCAGCTTCTCTCGAGCCTGTGCTGCTCCCAACCGTAGCTGGCCCGGCCGGTGTCGCAGAGCCAGATTGTCGGCGGCTCGGCCCAGAAGTCCACGGTTGCGCGGCAGGCTGGGGCGTCGTTGATGCCCCAGTTCGCAACGTCCAGCGGGTAGGTGGCCTTAAGCTCAGGGTTCTCCACCGGCCCGAAGCGGCTGAACTTCGGGAACTTGCGGTTGGCCCCCTCGCGGCCGTCCCACGCCGTCTGGTAGAGGTCGCCGTGCGGCACGTCCCAGCCGAACACGTAGACCTCGCCGTTCTTGGGGCTGACCCTGACCAGTGCGGGGTGCTCGACGGGGATGTTCTTGAGGTGCTTGCCGGCAGGGTCGAAGACCTGGACGCGGCTGTTGCCGTGGTCGGCCACGTAGACGCGGCCCTGCGGGTCAACGTCCAGTCCGGCCGCGATGCGGAACTGCCCGTTCTCCGTGCCCTTCTTGTAGGGCTCGAGGGTGCCGACGAAGCACTCGAGCTTCCCGCTGCCATCGGCGGGCATGCGCGCCACGCCGCAGAGCCCCCCGTTCCGCCATGAGCGGGTCCAGACGTAGCCCGCCAGGTAGAGCCACTTGCCGTCGGGGCTGAAGGCCGCATCGGTCGGCGGGACATTGACGATGCCGCCCCGCCACTCGTGGACGCCTGGGACGTGGACTGGGATGAAGACGTTCGGCCCGGCGAGCGGGCGGCCGCCGGTGCCGCCGTCGCTCGCCAGGCGGTTGATGCGCTGGCAAGCAAGGAGGAGTTGGCCGTCGCGCGCGGCCATCGTCCGCACCTCGCTTCCGCCGCCGACCGGCCAGGTGCTGCCGCCGGCCTCCAGGTTGCCCGCTGTCAGGAACGTGCTCTGGTTGAGGCCCCACTTGAGGGGCAGCCGGGCGCCGTCCTGGGGGAACTCCCGCCAGAGCAGGCCGTCGAAGTCCTTGAGCCTGCCCGCGGGCGGCGGGTAGACGGTTCGGACGTAGTTGCCCTGGTGGTCGAAGAGGCGGAGGTGGTCGCCGTTGCCGCCGTCGTAGACGTAGACCCCCTCGGGCGCCGCGGCGAACACCAGATTGTTGTCCAGGTAGCACGGGTCGCGCGTGCGCCGCTTGGGCGACCAGTAGAGCGTCCGCTCGAACCTTGCCTTGAGCCCGAGCGACACGCGGACGCTCAGGGCGTCCTTGTCGTCCACGTAGCGCCCCCCCTCGTCCTTGCTGTCCCAGACAAGCGACTGCCTGAGCGCGTTCTTCTGGAACGGCGCGGGCGCATTGGGGCCGAGCGCGCCGCTTGCCAGGAAGCGCACGATGCGGCCGGCCGAGTCCTCGATCGCCACCGTGGCGTCGCAGAAGCCCTTCGAGGCGAAGGCGATAGCCACCAGGTCGCCGTTGCGGCTTAGCCGCGGCTTCTCGGCGAACTCGGCCCGGTCGGCAGCCAGCGCCGGCGACGAAAGGCATGTGGCGATGGCAAGGCAGGAAGAAAGAGAGAAGGTAAAATGATTAGGGGTAAAATGATGGGAGAAGAGAAGATTCGAGCTTGGGTGTGCAGGAACCCGGGAAGCAGTCGGTTGGTCCTCTTTGGGTTTCTGTTCAAGTCCCGTTCTTCTTCTTATCATTTTACCCGTAATCATTTTACCTTTTCTCTTCCCGCCTCCGTAGCATCCTTGAGGCTGACCCTCTGGGTCGCGTGATAGCCGAGCGCCACGCTGAGGATTCGCGAGTTGCCCGGGTCGGCGATGAAGAGCCGCCGGTCGGTCTGGGTGGCAAGGTAGCAGGGATGGAAGAGCGCCACCTCGTCGCCGCCGATGGAGCGGACGCGGGGCGCGGAGGCCCCGCCCACAGGCGTCGGCCCGCCTTTGGGCACCAGGGGTGTCCCGTCATCCACGTTGCCATACTGGCCGATGCGCAGGATGAGGTTGCCGCTGGAGTCGAGGACGGCGACCTTGTAGGCGATGGTCTCCGGGGCGAAGGAGCGGGCGAAGTAGTCGAGGGCGAAGCGCGCGTTCCAGCAGGCGCAGCCGCCGCTGGCTCGCCCGTTGAGCTTGCCGTTCCAGCCCACCCCGCCGTAGAGCCACTCGGCGCCCTCGGCCCAGGCGTCGCCCCAGCCGTTCGTGACGTCGGGCTCACGTTTCGGCCGCCGGTCATCCGAAAGCGGGATGGGGGTGAAGGGGGTTGGGACGGTGAGGAGCTTGGCCTGGTTGGGCTTGACCTTCATCAGGGTGCCCGTGGCGAGGTTGAAGTAGGGCTTCCCCTCGATCACCCGCGCCCGCGAGCCCACGAGGTAGAGATTGTCGTCCTTGTCCAGGCCGATCCCCAGGATGAGGGGCACCAGGCCGGGGAGGGCGTCGAGGTAGGCCAGCTCGCCGTGGCGGTTGAAGACGTGGACCTCGCCGACCCAGAGCCTGCCGGGGTAGAGCCGTGGCTGGAAGGCGATGCCATCGGAGCGCCAGGGCACGGCGCCGAGCCGCTTCTCGTCGGTGCGCGAGGCGGGCGGAGGCGGGCTGTCGCCCTTCGTGGTCATGCACTGGAGGGCGATGTGTCCCTTCGCCGAGACGTACATCCCGCCCAGGTGCCACATCCCGTAGAGCGGGATGCCCGACGTGACCCTGGCCCGCTCGTAGTCCACGGGCGTGCTGGCGCCAGTCCCGACATTCTCCCGCTTCTCTCCGTAGTCGAATGGCACCTCCCGCCAACTCGTCGGATCGTAGCGGGCGAGGAAGGTGTAGGTCCTCAGGTAGACCAGGCCGTCCTGGTCGAAAGCCATGTCCTCGGCGTCGAAGGGCAGCTTGACCCGGCGGACCGCCCCGGTCTCGGGGTCAATCTGGAGCACTTCGTAAAACGCCTTGCACCAGGCGGTCTGGCCCTCGCCGACGTAGAGCATCCCGGTCTTCGGGTTCACGTAGAGCCGCTGGCGCCAGAACATGGGCGGGTGGACTCGCACGAGCGAGGCCACGGCCTCCTTGCCGAAGTCGCGTTTCTCCACGAGCTTCCCCCCCTCGATGGCCAGGAGCCGGATGCCGACGTCCGCCCACTTCAGCTTGCCTCCCGGCGAGGCGGGGACGAGCCAGATGGTGGGCGGATCGGTCCAGGAGTCAAGCTCCGCGTAGTACTCCTGCCCGCCCCAGACCTCCCAGAGGTAATCTGGCTTGCCCTCGTGTCCCAGGAGAGGGAGCGGGTAGGTGGCGAGCTTCGCGGGGCTCTCCAGCGGGCCGTAGCGGGTGAGGGTTGGCTCGACGTGGATCGGCGACCGCTTGTGCGCGTGGGCCAGTTCCAGGCTGTCCAGGCACCAGGAGAAGACATAGACCTCGCCCGTGCGCTGATGAACCACCACCCGCGCCGGCTTGAAGGAGGGAATGGACTTGAGGAACTTGCCATCCTCCGCGAAGACCTGGATGCGGTCGTTCCCGTAGTCGGACACATAGACCCGCCCCTTGGCGTCAACATCCACGGAGGTCGCATTGACGAAGTGGGCGTTGTCCGTGCCGCTTTCGTCCTGCTTCATGCTCCCGACGAAGGGCTGGGGCGGGTCGTCGCGCTCGTAGGCCAGGCGGACGACGCCGTGGAGGCAGCCCTTGGCGATGTCAATGCCGGACCTGCCGTGGCGCCACTGGAAGCCGGCGAGATAAAGCCACTTCGCGTCGGGGCTGAAGGCCGCGCTCACCGGGCTGGGGCGGTAGTCCTTCCTGCCGATGTTGGTCCCCGTGAGTCGCACGGAGTAGTCGGCCGCCGGCCCCTCGATGGGCAGGCCGCTGCTCGTGCCATCCGTGCCGAGGCGGTTGAGGCGCTTGTGGAAGAGGGCCAGGCGGCTGCCCCGCACGGCCATCGCCGTGGCCGCGCTGCCGAACATCGGCCCGTAGTAGCTGTAGTCGGTCCCCGTCAGCCCACTCGTCAGCATCGTGGAGTCCAGGAAGCCGGTCTTCACGGGCAGGCTCTTGCCATCCTGGGGGAACACCTGGCGCCGCAGGCCGACCACCTTGTCCACCTTGTCCGCAGGGAAGGGATAGACGGTGCGGACGTAGTTCCCCTCGTGGTCGAAGAGCCGCACGTGGTCAACACCGTGCCCCTCGAAGACGTATACGCCCTCGGGCGCGGCCCGGATGAGGGGCGTGGGCACCGCGATGGACTCCGTGTCGTTGCCCGGCCGCATGCCCGGGCCGACGCTTATCCGCCGCTTCGGCTCCCACAGCAGCGTCCGCTCGAAGGCCGGCTTGAGGCCGAGCGACACGCGGACCGCCAGGCTCCCCTTGTCGTCTATGTACCGCTCCTGGTCGTCCTTGCCATCCCACACGAGCGTCTGCTTCAGCGAATCCCTCTGAAGCGGGGGCGGGGCCTTTGGGCCGAGGACGCCGCTCGCCAGGTGGCGCACGATGCGCCCGCCCGCGTCCTCGACGGCCACGGTCACGTCGCAGAAGCCCTTCGAGGCGAAGGCGATCGTCACCTGATCGCCATTTCGCGTGAGGGTCGGCCTCTCGGCGAACTCGAAGACCGCCTCGCGCTTGACCCTGAACTCGTCCAGCCCGCCGGCCAGGGCGAGCGACGAGAGGTACACGCCGATGGCGAGGGAGGAAAAAAGAGAGAAGGTAAAATGATCACGGGTAAAATGATAAGAGAAGAACGGAATCGATCTAGAGATCACACGAGCCCGGGAAGCAGCCTGCGCGCTCTCTTTGGGTTCGTTCCCAAGTTCCGATCTTCTTCTTATCATTTTACCCGTAATCATTTTACCTTACTTCTTCTCTCTTGACGCCTCTATCCGTGTGCGCTCGGCTCCCCGCCAGCCGATCTTCTCGAACTCGGC
>VGYW01000038.1 GCA_016872875.1 Planctomycetota bacterium
ATCTCAAGAGGGTAGGTTGGCACTACACGGCCTTTCCAGACACGCCCCTCAACAGTGCCAATCACTTACGACCGGAAAGAACTTCAGAAAGCAGTCAAAATCGTCCCGACTGCGGAAGCTGGGCTAGCTATGGGTCGCGGCGGGGCGTTGAGGATGTGGGAGGGGATGATGCGGGCGGGGCGGCAGGCGAGCTTGGAGGCGGCGAGGTTGGGCAGCTCGGAGTCGGTGCCAAGGTTGAGCCAGGGGTAGTCGCGGGCCTCGCGGCAGAAGCGCTGGAAGGTCCACGCGGCAAGGCCGGGGTAGCTGAGGTCCGCGACCTCGAGGAAGTCGGCGAAGGTGAGGCCGTCGGCCAGGAGGAAACCGAAGGTGTAGGCGGCAATGGGATTTCGGATTTCGGATTTGGGATATCGGATTTCAGATTCCGAACTCGTCCTCGTCGTCGCCGTCGTCCTCGAATCTCCCTCTTCCTCTCCCCCGATCTCCACAACGAACCCCGACAATTCGAGCGTCTCCGCCTCGCGGAGGGTGCGGAGGTGGAGGTGTGCGGTGGCTTCGAGCTGGTCGCGGTAGAGGGGGTCGGGGTGTGCGGCGGCTCGCTCGGCCTGCCAGCGGCGGAGGAGGCCCACGCAGGCAGGGAAGTCGGCGGGGGCGTAGGGGCGCCAGACGGCGCCCGGGCAGTGCTTGTCGAATCGGCGGATATCGTGGCGGCGCCCGTCGAAGTGGCGGCCCTTCAGCTCGATGAGCGAGGCGGTCTCGCAGATGTACTCCTGGGCGCGGTGGCCGACTTGCCAGCCCGCGGCGGCGAAGGCGGGCAGAAGCTCCTCATCTACCTCCTGGGCGCGGGCGCCGCCGCGGGACCCGTTGATGGCGGCCATGATGTCGGCGGCGACGCGGAGGGCCTTCGCCACGTCGCCCTTGCCGAACGGGGGCGCTGTGAGGAAGCTCACGCCGTCGGATTCAGCGAAAATGAGGAGGCAGTCGGCCTCTGCCCGCCAGTGGAGGTTGAAGAGGTCGGCCCACAGGTAGATTGCGGGGAAGGCATGGGCGGCGAGAGGCGTCGGGCGCGCCGTGAAGAACGGCTCGAACGCCACATGGCTGCTCGCCACCAGGCGGGCGAGGCCGACATCTGGGCGGCAGATGCGCCGCGTGAGCCCGGGCAGGACACGCAGGGGGCGAACGTGGCCCTGATGGCAGCTCACAATGCCGGGCGAGGAGACGATGGCGGCGGCGAGGGGGCCGTCGAGCAGGCTCGCAACTTCTTCCTCCGCACGCCGCCATGCCGGCACGAGCGGATTCTTGATTAAGGGGCAGGAAGGGTCGAGGCCAAGCCAGATCTCTCTGCCCTCGGGGTCGAACATGAGGACGAAGGGGTAGAGGCGGCAGTCGAGGGGCCGGCGGCCGTAGATCGTGCATGCTTGAGATGCGGCCTCGCGGAACGGGCAGCGCCACCACTCGCCATCCGGCTCCACAACCGGCCGCATTCCGGGGTCCGGACTCCCTACCTGTGATTCTGCAAATCCGAAGTCCGAAATCCGAAATCCCAGATTGAGGGCCTCCGCCGCGGTGAAGAAGGGGATGAATGAGGCGGTGGGCGACGCGAAGCGGCAGCAGACGTCGCAGGCCAGGCAGCGCTGGGAGGTCAGGCCAACCGTTCGCCAGGCATCCTCAAGAGGTTCGTGGCTGCCCATGTCCTTCGCCTTGAGCTCACGTCTGAATCGCAGCTTCACGAGTGCCGCCCCTGGTCGTAGCGGTTGAGGCGGCGCTTGAGTTCGACCGCCTGGCGGCCACGGCCGGTCTTCTCGAGGCGCGCGAACATCTGCTCTGGGGTGTAGTATGGGAACACACCTTGAGGAACCATCGCTTCCAGGGGGTCGCAGGGCGATCCCTTCTGAATCTGTTGCTGGCGCCAGTCGGCGAGCATTGCGCACAACTCGCCGACGATCTCTGGACGCTCGTAGGCGACGTTGATGGCCTGGTGGGGGTCGCTCCGCATGTCGTGGAGCAGAACCGGCTCGTCGTAGGGGTAGAGGCCGGGGTGGAGCACGCGAATCATCAGCCAGTCGGGCGCGCGGACGGCGCGCGTGAGGGTGTAGATGCCGTGGTCCCACACCTGATATGGCCAGCCCGCGAAGCTCTCGCCGCGAAGGGCCGGGGCGAACGAGCGGCCGTCCCAGCGGGCCGGTACGGGGAACCCGAGAAGCTCGCAGAGGGTGGGCGCGAGGTCGAGGTTGTAGACCATCGCCTCGTTGCGGCCGGGCTGGGTTGTGACCTCTGGCCAGCGGACGATCATGGGGATGTTGTGGACCGCCTCGTTGGCCATGCCGTGGTCCATGTACTGGCCGTGCTCGCCGAAGGAGTCGCCGTGGTCGGCGCTCACCACGATGGCCGTGTGGTCGAGCACGCCCGCCTCGTCGAGGGCGCTGAGCACCTCGCCCACATGCCAGTCGGCGTACGCGATTGAGGCGTCGTAGCCGTCCACCAGCAGCTTCAGGTCGTCCACGGTGCGGATGGCGTCGGGCATGTGGTCCACGGGGCGGGCGTAGCCGTCGCCCTTGCGCCCCTCGTAGCCGGTGTAGAGGTCCACGGCGCTCCGCGGGCCGTAGAATGCCTGGTGGCGGTCAATCGTCGCCGCATCAGGCCAGGAGGGGCCGGGGAGGCGGCGGAACTTCTCCACCCACTCGGCGGGCACGCGGTAGTGGCTGTGAATGTCCCAATAGTGCAGGTGGATGAACCAGTTGTCCTCGCGTGCGTGCTGTCGGAGCCAGGGGAGGAAGGCGGCGTTGACCTCGTCGGCGCGCTCCTGCCCCCGCTTGCGGGTGAAGGCGTGCACCTCCTCCCAGCCGGCGTTGAACCACCAGGCGTTGTGGCGGTCGGCGAAGCAACTGAACGTCACGGTCTTCATCCCCTGCTGCCACAGGTGCATGGCGAGCATGGGGCGGGAGTTGTCGCGCCAATGGCAGTTGTAGAGGTCGTGGTAGCGGAAGCTCTCGCCCGTGCCGTGGTGGGTCACGACGCCGTTGTTGAAGCCGAAGCGCCCGCTGAACAGCGCCGCCCGCGAGGGCAGGCAGGGCGAGTTCGCGCAGTAGCAGTGCGTGAACGTCACCCCCTCGGCGGCGATGCCGTCGAGATTCGGGCTGGTCGGCCTCCCATATCCGTTGCAGCCCAGGTGATCGGCACGGCAGCAATCGAGGTCAATGTAGAGCACTCTCATTCCTGGACTCCTCAATCGTCCTCGTCGTCGTCGTCGAGCACTCCCTCGCTTGCCCTCCGGCCAGGGATGGGGGCCCGCTCGATGTAGACGCCTGATCGCATCGCATTGTCACGACGGCTGAGCCTTGATTGCTTCTTCGGCGCGCGCCTGCAATTGCGCGGCCATCCAGTCGGCGAACGCCTTGTCCTCAATGCCGCAGAGCATTTGCCGAACAGGGAGGACGAAGCCTGCCTCCTTGGCTTCCTTGGGCTTCAATGCATCTTCCCAGTTCACGATGATCTCCCACGTGACGCGCCGGTGGAACTCGCCCGCAGTCTTCTTGCGATACACATCGCCGGAAGTGAACGCCTTGCGTCTGCCAACGCGGGCCATCGCCAACACGCCCACTCCATTCGCATAGGCGAACACGCGGTCGCCCATTCGGAGTCCGTTGAGAAGCTGCTCGCAGTTCTCATAGGCGCAAAGGGCAATCACCGACTGATCGAGCACCCTCTCGATAGCTCCTTCCCTTTCTGTCTGGTCCGTGTTCAAGAACCAATCCCTGACTTGCGAGTCGTCTCGCCCTCCTGGCAGTTCCCCAGGCTGCGCCGTCTCAACCCCGCCTTCTCTTGAGCAGGTGAGCACAGAGGTGCCGGGAGCCCAGACAGAGATTGATTCCGGCCCTCGGAAGCCGGCTCTCTCCCTCGCTGCCCCTATGCGGCCCAGCAGGCCGGCTAGGTGTGACTCGAGCCAATCCGGGGGATTGCCCGTGTTCAACTCGATGCCCCAGTTGTAGAAGCTCGATCCTCGCTTCCCGATCCTCACAAGGCTCACCGCGCCGCACCGATAGAAGAAGTTCACTGCCCTTTGCAGGAACATCCTCCATTGCTCCGCGTCACCTGCCTCGCTCTCGCGCGGCAGCTCCATCCCTGGGAAGGTGGCTGGGGGGCCAGAGAGGTCCGTTTGTGGGTCTCGGAACAGCATCGTCTCTGTGCCCTTCTCCCTGTTGCAGATGCGGCACAGAGTCTGGAGGTTATCGAGGATGTTCGTTCCGCCGAAGTAGGTGGATTTCGCATGGTCAACTTCAAGACTCCCTCGCGGGCCATTTCCGCAGCACACGCAGCGATACCCATCCCGCCTCTTGACTTGCTCCTTCACCTCTTGCGGCGGTTCTACAATGGGGGGCGTCTCTCCTCTGGGTGGCGCCGGGAGCGGCGGTCGCTCCTTGCCGTGCCGCAGGATGATTCTCACGCATGCATCAAACTGCGCCTTGAAGAGGTCGTAGGTGTAGTAGATCGTGCTCCAGTAGCGATCGGGCCTGTTGTACTCCAGCGAGAGGGCTTGATCCTCTTGCAGCCTGTCCCATCTCTCGTCGATCGATTGCTGAGCCAACCGGTCCATGTCATGTCTATCGCGCTCAGCGAACTCAAAGAAGGCGGGAGCGACCCTGTTTTGTGCGATATGACGAGCGATGCTGAAGAGATCTTGCTTGAGGTCGCTGCCGAAGTGCTCCTGTGCATTCGGGAAGAAAAGGTCCTGCCACTCTGCGATCTTCCCGGAAAGATCATCGAAGTGGACCTCCTCAGCCTCGAAGTCCAGGGGCGGCTGGGCCGCCAGCGCGTCAATATACCGCTTGAAGCTCTCTTGCTCGCGCTCGAAGACCAGGATCAACTGACGGACAGTTTCATCGTCATCGCTGCCAGGGTCGCGCGCCACATACTGGACCCGGTACCATCCAATCGGCAGCAGGGAAATGTACTTCACCGGGACGTCCACCGCGGAATCCATCTGACGGGCGAGCTGTCGCACCAGTTCGATGGAAATAAGATGGAGGGGCGGCCGCTTGCCATACACGCCATCCGGCGGCGGAGGGGGGCCGATTGGCAGTTGCCCGAACTCGGCCCAGTTGATGAGTTGCCGCCAATCGTCCACGAACGACACGATGTAGGCTTCGGGTTTGCCCCCAAACTTCGGCCCTCGGAGCGCCCTTCCCACCATCTGGGTGACAAGGATCTGGCTCGTGGTGCCACGGGTGAGGAAGACCGTCTGCACGTCGGGCACGTCCGTTCCCTCGGTGAGCATCCGCACGTTGATCACGACGTCGAGGTTGCCGGCCCGGAAGTCACTGAGCACTTTGGCGTTCTCGTCCCTTGAGCGCGCATTCCTGGCTTCAGGACTTCCCAAGTCGGCGTCAACGTGCGAATAAATCGTTCCCGTGCGGACTCCTCTGGTTGAGAGGAACTGGCTGATCTGCTCGCACTGGGGCCAGCGATCGGCGAAGATGATGGTCTTCCCGTACTTCTGCCTGTTCTGCACGTAGGTGCTCGCGATGACCAGGTTCCGTCCTCTGCTCTCAGCCAATTGCGTGATGATGTCTTCCGGGAGGTCCCTGTGGGTCCCCACCCACAACTGGTATTGCCGTTCGTCGAACTTGGGGGTGAAGTTCGTCCGCGGCTCCTCGGCTATGGGTCTTGCGAGGATGCCTTGAGCGATCAGGACTTCAGGAGTCACCTCATGGATGATCCCCTGCGGGAAGATCCTCGGTAGCCAGCCGCGCTTCGCTTCGTCGGTGTATGTTGGGGTCGCCGTAAGTCCCAACAGGTACATCCCGGCAAGACGCTCACGCAAGGCGAACATGAGCTTCCTGTAGCTCGGTGCAGGCGCGTGGTGGGCCTCGTCGAAGACAACGAAGAGGCGTCCGCCGCAGGCGGCCAGGAAGCTCTCCAGAGCCGGGTGTTTGGCATCGTGAGCGCGGCACATGGTCTGGAGCGTCGCTATGACCACATGGTCAGTGGGCTTGATGGAGTGAACTGGGAAGTGGCCGGGTGTGCCAGACACGACACGAACCGCAAGAGACGCGGCCGGCTCGGCGATCAGCCCAACCCCATCCCCAAAGCAGCGGAAACCCTGCTCAAGGAGATGATGGGCGTGGGCCAGCCAGAGGACCTTGTATCCGTCCGAGATGGCCCCCCGGCAGAGGAAACGGACGGCTGTGAAGGTCTTCCCCGCGCCGGTCGGGAGGACCAGAATCCCGCCGGCCTGGGGAAAGGGCTTCGTTGCGTACCAACGGTCGAGCTTGGCAAGCGCCTCATGCTGATGTGCCGCGGGCTCCTTCGGGCATGGCTGCTTGCGAGCCTCGGCGAGATCGAACTCGCTGAAGAACCCCTGAGGGGTTTCCTGCTCTGGCATTCTCATTCCTCCTCACTACTGGGTACGGATCAGGACACGTTGAGCGCTGCGGTCATGCGTCCTCATCGAAGATTCCCGCCCCCCGGTCCGAACTGGTGCGGGAGGAGTAGATGTCCTCGATGATTTCCTCGGCAGTTCGGTCGTCCTCCCAGCCTCCGCATTTCTCAAGGAACGCCTTGGTGCGGTCCTCGGGCGAGGCTTCATCCCAGCCCTGCTCCAGAGCTGTCCTCAGTTCCGCGAGTTCGGCCTCAATCTCCTGAAGCCGTTTGATCAGTTGCTCTCGCGTGATCATGTGAGGACTCCTCTGGAATCCGGTTCATCGCGTCGCTTCATCTGGCCACGCCTGCCAGTTGCGCCAGATGGGCGGCGGGTCGAGGGCGCGGATCTCGAAGGTGTGGTCGCCGGGGAGAATGGGCACGATGAGGGTGTCGCCGGAGGTGCCGGGGGCAAACGTCTGGCCATCAATGACGAGCATGGGCAGGCGGTCGAGGCCCGCGGGGCGGGTGAGGTAGAGGAAGCGGCCGAGGCCGCCCGTCCTGCCCGTGATGCGGTCGGGGCCGAACGTGACTTCGTAGGGGCCATCGCAGCCCCATGCCTTCAGCTTGTCGCTGCCGCCGTTCACGACCTTTTGCTCACGGTCGAAGGGTGGGTGCACCTTTATCACGGTCGGCTTCGCCAGGTCGGCTACGGAGAAGACGTGGTGCGCGGGGACCGGGCTGCGAAGGGTCGTGCCCTTGAACGACACGCTGCCCGGGCCTTCGGCGATGATGAGGTGAACCTCGTTCGGGTAGATGCGGACCGCGCCCGCGATGCCCTCGAAGGCAGCATCGCCCTCCTTGAACGTGAGCGGCTTCGACGAAGCGAAGATGTAGTCGGTACCCTCGCTCGTGGCGATGCGGGCGACGCCATCGGCGAGGGCCTCGCACTTGGGCGGAGCCTCGTCGGGCGCCTGGGGATAGAGCACGACCGCGATGTCCTTGCCCGCTTCGACCGGACCGAAAGCGGTGACGGAGATGGTCTCCTCGACCTGGATGCTGGTCTCGCTGCCCTTGAGGACGGGGGAGCCGGCCTTCTGCCAGCAGAGGGCGGGGCGGTTGTAGATCGGGCCGGCTTGAGCGACATCGCGAGTCTCAGCAGAGACGCTCGCCGGCTGGAGGACGCGGGCATGGAGCTTGGGGCCGAAGGGGCTGGTGTAGTCGAGGCCGCTTTCGCCGGCCTTCACGAGTTCCTTCTTGCCGGGCGTGCGGAGATACCACCATTTTGGCTGAAGGGCTCTCGCGTCGCCTTCGAGCGGCGCGAAGCTGTCGCGGAGGACGAAGTAGTTGGGGCCTTTGGCAGTCTTGCCTTTGAGGAAGAGCACCTGGCGGGTCCAGCGCTGGGGGCCGTAGTCGCCCTCGCCGCGGAGGTAGTCCACGGACGGGGTGAAGCTGTGGGCGTGGAGCTGCGAGATGGGGCCGCCGCCGGGCCAGCCGCCGTCGTTGGTGCGGGCGCCGAAGCGGACGCGGTTGTGCCAGCCGAACTCCTTGAAGAGCTTGCAGAAGGGGCGGTTGTCGTGGATGGCATAGCCGTGGAGGCTGAGGGTGGAGAGGGGGGCGCCCTTGGCGTGGAGGATGAAGTCGCCCTGGTTCGCGTCGCAGTGGCTCGTCAGGTAACCCTGGCGGAGCGCGAAGAAGGTCTCGTTCGGGTCGCCCGCGTGGGCGCGAAGCACTGCGCCGAAGCCAGGGAGCCAGGTGCTCGCCAGCTCCTTCGGCACGTAGCCTGCGGGCAGTTGGGAGAGAAGATCGGCGTTGGCGATGACGCGCTCGGCGAAGCCGGCGTCGTGGTGCTGCTCCATCGGGCGGCCCGTCTGGTCCCAGGCCCAGGCGAGGGCCTTGGCGAGGTCGGGGTCGAGGGTGCGCATCAGGCCGGCCGCGACGAGCCAGTGGGTACACAGGTCAATCCCCTCGTGCCCCCAGTTGGGCAGGGAGCGGACGCCGAAGCGGGGGTCCTTCGGGGCGAGGAGTTGGAGCGTGAAGCGTGCGGGCATGGCGGCGAGGCGGGCGGTGGAGTCGTCGAGCCGGCCCGTGCGGCCGAGGACGGTTGCCGCCTGCATCACGTGCGGGGCGCTCGCGCCGAAGTAGGTGAGCAGCTCGCTCCAGGCGCCCGTGGGGCCGGTGTTCATCGCCAGCTTGTAGCGGAGGTATCTCGCCGCCACGTCGAGCCATTCCTTCGCCCGCGGATGGTCGGGGATGAGAGCGGCGGCGAAGGCGAGGCCCATGAAGCGGTTGATCGGCATGTTCGGGTTGCCCAGGTGAATCATCGAGCCGCGGGGATTGAAGTCGGGCTCGGAGAGGAGGCTGCACACGGCGGCGAGGTGGGCGCGAAGTGTTTTCCGCTGCTCGTCGGTGAGCTTGGGACTGGAGAGCAGCTCATCCATTCGTCCCGCCCAGCCGGCCATCTGGGTCTGGCGGTAACTAGAGACCCAGGTGGTGTCGCGCGCGTCGCCGCCGCGGGCAAGGCCGGCGAGGGTCTGGCCGAGGGGGTTCGACCACTCGTTGGGGGCCATGAAGCTCCGCAGCAACTCCCCGAAGCGCTTCTCGTCGTGATTGAAGTAAAGGAACTTGCCGAGGACGTCGCCGCCGGGCGTCGCGGCGAGGTTGGGCTTGAGCCGCTCGACATCTTCCTTGCTGAAAACCAAGCGGGGATATGTCACCTTCGGGTCGGCCGGCCAATCGAGCACCCAGTCCTTGTAGTTATCGAGGTTCACGTAGCCTTCCTCGGCGCGGAAGGGGTGAAGGGTTTC
This sequence comes from Planctomycetota bacterium, assembly GCA_016872875.1. The sequence continues at coordinate 9,162 of VGYW01000038.1, forward strand.
GTGGAATTGGAGCGGCCCGGCCACGAGCGCCCACTGGCGGCGGACGAAGCTGAGCGGCAGCGCGGGGTCGTACTCGCCCGTGTGAAGGAGCGTGTTCGGGTGCGGCTCGGCCACCAGCGGCCAGCGAAGCTCGACGCCACCCCCCTTGCGCGTGTAGAGCGACGACGACTGGAACTGCTGGTGCGCGCTCCGCCACGTGCCCGCGTGGAGGGGCACGACCCCGAGGAAGTCGGTCCCGTCGCGGCCCGGCTTCGCCGCCCTGAGCGCTAGCAGGCCGAAGTAGTGGGCCGCGGGATGCCAGGGATACCAAACGGCCACGTCGAAGACCTTGTCGAGGTCCTTGTCAAATGTGAGCTTCCGGCTGCCAAAGGCGCTCGATGCGTAGGGCTTCGTCTCGAAGCCGGCCTCGGCGAGCTGCGCGTCGAATGCCTCGTCGTGCCCGGCCAGCCGTCCCGCGGGCGCGTGCCAGAAGGCATAGACTGACCCGAACAGGTCCGAGATGTCGAAGACCATCTGCAACGCCTTTCCGGAGCCGACGCGCTTCATGTCGAACTGCTCGTCAATCCGCACGGCCGGCTCGTCCGCGATGACGCGGGCGGTGAACTGGTAGAATGCGCCACCCTCGAAGTCGTATCGAGCGACGCCCTCAGCAAAGACCGGGCCTTCCGCGGTGATCGTGCAGGATGACCGCGCGACCTTCGGCATCTCCTCCGGCTTCTCCGCCCAGACCCGGCTTCCCACACGGAACAACTGCTTGCTCTTGCTTGACCCGAAGTTGCGGAGTGGGCTGGGTTGCGCACTGCTGCCCAAGTCCCCTTTCGTCGGCAGCTCGATGGCCGCCAGGCCGTTCTCGAGGAACAGCCACCGCCTGTGCCGGCCGGCGGACACCGGTTGCGCAACCCTGGCGCCGGTCTTGGAGACGGCGGGCTTCTCGGGCAGGAGGCGGTAGCGGAAGCTGCCGCCCTTCTTGAGATCAGCCATGAAGGAGAGGCGGGCCGACGCAACGGAGCCGTCGGGGTGCAGCTTCACGTCCCAGAGCTGGCAGAGGGTCTCCTGGCCCGCGTCGTCCACGAGGCGGACCTGGCCGGGGCGGGCCTTGCCGGGGTCGAGCTTGAGGGGGTAGGTGAGCATCGTGCGGCGCCAGTCGCGGCCGAGGCGCTCGACGCACTCGAACGTCGCCAGCGGCTCGGCGGCGAGGGCGGAGGAGAAGAGAAGAAGGGTCACCACAGAGGACACTGAGAGCACTGAGATAAGACACTGAGAAGAGGACCGACGCTGAGAGATCATGGTTGAGACCCCTGCACGAGCTGTGGCTCAATCCCGCGGGAAGAAGAAGGACCTTGGCAAAATGATCCCGAGCCAGATCCGATGTTCTCCTATCATTCTGCCTGGCCTTCTCTGTGTCTTAACTCTGTGCTACAAACATGCAGAATCTTGTTTTCCGGAAAGATTCTTCCTCCGCGTTTGGTTGCGGCTTGCCGCGATGGGTCCTCAGTGCCCTCTGTGGTGAAACGCTCTTCTCGTAGAGGCGCGCGAGCTCGTTCACCGCGTCGTCGCTCTTCTCGACCTGGAGTTCGAGCGAGTAGCCGGGAACACCGGCCTTGGCGATTCGGATGCCTGCGGCGAGGCGGCCGCGGTGGTCGCCGCCCACCTGGTCGGCGGCGACGAGGGAGGCGATGAGGCGGCCGGCGAGGGGGCCGTCGGTCTCCTCGAAGGCTCGCGCCATCTCGGTGATGACCTCGCGGCCGGCCAGGGTGTTGCCCTGGCAGGCATAGTTGCGGCCCGCCATGCAGCCCCACCAGACGCCCGCTGGGTCTGAATCCCAGCAATTGCGGTTGGCCGCGCGGCCCTTCATATCAATGACGCCGAGTTGGCGCTTGCCGGGCTTCGTGTCGTCGCGGAGCAGGATGCCGAGGACCTCTTCGGGCAGCTTGCCGAGGGCGAGGAGGTCGAGGGCCTTCTCGCCCCAGGCGGGCTCGGCGTGGTGCTGGGTGCAGAAGGCGCCCACGCCGGCCCGCACGTAGGGCACCACCCGCCCCACGGCGGGGTACTTGCTCGCCACCGCTGCCCCGCACTCGCCCGCCTGGGCGTCAACCGCCACAATCGAGAAGGTGCCCGTGACGGCGGGTAGGGCGTGCATACCTGCACGCGGAAGATGGTGTGCAAGTATGCACACCCTACGGTGCCTCATTTTTCACCTCGTGCTCCCTGCGGTTCTGAACGATGGAGTGAATGGCCAGGGTCCAGAGGACGATGGCGACGAGGGTCATGCCGACGGCGAAGAAGAGGGCGGTTCGGGCCGAGCGGCGGAGGTCGGCGGGAGTGGTGCCGACGGCGAGGACTCGGACCGCTTCGCCGTCCTTGACGCCCAGCTTCTCGGCGGCGAACTGCTGAACGGAGACGCCCGATGCGCCTATCTCGGGGTCCGAGTAGTCCTTCGCGTCGTGGATGCGGCCGGCGAAGGTCCAGACCTCTTCAAGCTCGCGCACGGGGAGAGTGGTTCCGCCTGGGAGCGTCCTGTGGCGGCGAAGGACCTCGGCGAGGGGGTGGTCGCCGCGGCAGCGGAGGACGAGGCGTGGCTCCTCGCGGAGGACGAGCAACGCCCCCTCCCCCCGCCCCGGCCCCATCGCGTAGAGGGGCACGGCGCGCGTCCCATCGGGCCGTCCCGACACGGTGACGAACGCCCCCGAGGGCACCGCGCTGGCGTCGAGCGCCCTGGCCGGCTCCACCTGGCCCAGGACCACGACCGGCTCGCCCTCGACGGCCGCGCTGCCCCAGAAGACGAGCCCGGCAAGGAGCGTGACCATGACGGCGGCGATGACGAGCTCGCTGGCCCGTGGGCGGCTCGGCTCGGGTGCGGACCAGCCCTGCGCCGTCGCATCGCTGGCCGCGGGCTTCTCAGTGTCCGGCGTGCTCATCCGTGGCGCTCCTCGGTTCGCACAGGATAGCAGATTTCGGGGGCAAAGCAACCATCGGATCAGGGCTGTTTCGGGAGGTGCTTCTTGCGCTGGCGGGCCAGGGCGGCGAGGGGGTCGCCGGCTTTGAGGGAGGCGGGAGGGGAGGGGCGAGGGGCGAGGGGCGGGGGGCGGAAGGAGGCGGGAACCTGCGGCTCGGGGGTGCCGGGGGTAGGCCTGGGCTCGCCGCGGGCGACCGCTTTGTCGTGGCGGAGCTTGCGGAAGACGCGGCGGGCGACGTCGGCGTTGCTGAGCTTCGACCGCTCCTCGGTCTGAGGGAAGCCGGTCTGGATGTCGTGCTCGATGGGGTGATGGGGGTGGGGGAGAAGGGGCTCGCGGGCGTGGTCGAGGCGACGGCGGAGCTGTCGCCCGATTTCTGATTTCTGATTGCTGATTGCGGATTTCGGACCCGGTTGGGCGCTGTCCGGCTCATCGAGGCGCGAACCGTCGCCGAGGAGGTTCTCGAGCATGAAGAGGGCGGCTCGCTTGGAGGGGATGGAGCCTTCGCCACGCTCGACGTTCCAGGTGACGTCCTGGCGGAGTGGCTTGCCGACGCAGCAGGGGCAGCCATCGGCGCAGTCGCAGCGGCGGATGTGGTCGAGGACGGCGGGCATGAGGCGGCCGGCAAGCTCGTAGGCGCGCTCGGTGAAGCCCAGGCCGAGGGGGTAACGCTCGTAGATGAAGGTCGTGTTCCACGGGGCGTTGATGGCACCGACGGTGTGGGAGAAGTCGAGAGTCTCGCAGCGGACGAAGAGGGGCAGCACCATGCGCGTGGCGTAGCCGATGCCACGGCAGCCGGCGTGGGGGTCAATGTCCTGTGCGAGCGCGCGGCGGCAAAGCTCCTCGGGCGGGACGAGCCAGAAGGCGTGGGTCTCGAAGACGAATGTCGGCAGGTCGAGGGGATGCCGCGAGATGGCGTCGAGGGTGTAGAAATGGATGCGTTCGTAGCCCCAGGTATGGAAGTGGGTGGTCACCTCTCCGAAGCAGAGGCGTCCGGTGCCGAAGGGGCGCTCGCGGAGCTGGTGGTCAATGTGATGCACGTCCGTGCCGCCGAGGGGCTGGGTGTAGTAGTCAACGTCCACCTTGCGGACGCGGGCGAAGGAGCGGTCGAGGTCGAGTTGCTCGACGAAGTATGTGTCGCCCTGGTGGAGGTAGATGGCCTCGGGGTGGACGTAGACTGGGGCGTCGAGCTTTGGCATTTCGCCGATGATCTGCTCGGAGGCGGCATCCACGACGACCACGTTGCGGTCGTCCATCGCGCGGAGCGAGACCTCGTGCTGGGGGGTCTCCGGAGCGCTATGGTGCCAGGAGCGGCGCTCCTTGTCATGGTAGACCTTTTCCTGGCTTTCGAGCACGTCGAGGGCGATGGGGGCCGCGGGGCCGAAGCGGGCGACCTGATCATCGGGCAGAGGCAGCTCGTGCGTGGCGCAGCGGAGGTGGCTGACGACGATGTGAGGGTTGTCGGGCTCCAACACGCCCTCCTCGATAGGCCGGCCGAAAAGGTAGTCGGGGTGCCGCATCACGTATTGGTTGATGGCGGTGTCGAGGCCGACGAGGATGACGAGGGCCGGCCTGTCGCGTCGGCCCGCGCGGCCCGCCTGCTGGAAGAAGGACGCGAGGGTGCCTGGGTAGCCGACGATGAGGCTGGCCTCGAGGGAGCCGACGTCAATGCCGAGCTCGAGGGCGCGGGTGGAGCTTACGCCGAGGAGTTCGCCGCTGAAGAGCTTGTGTTCGATCTCTCGGCGCTCGGCGGGCAGGTAGCCCGCGCGGTAGGGAGTCACCTTGTCCGCAACCTGGGGCGCCGCCTCCTCCAGGGCCTCGCGGACGTAGCGGTAGATCAGCTCCGCCGTGACCTTGGCCTTCGAGAACGTGATGGTCGGCGTGCCCGCGAGGACGAGGGCGGTCATCAGCTCCTGGGCCTCCACGTTAGCCGAGCGGCGTGAGCGCCACTGCGTGGTGCGGACGACCGGCGGGTTCCAGAGGACGTAGGTGCGGGGGCCGGCCGGCGAGCCATCTTCGTTGATCAGACTGATCGGACTGATCCGACGGATCGGACCGATCTCCCCCCGGCCAAGCAGCCGTGAGGCCACCTCCAGCGGATTGGCCAGCGTGGCGGAGCAGGCCAGGAATTGGGGGTGTGAGCCATAGTGGGCGCACACGCGGTCGAGCCGGCGGAAGAGATTCGCCACGTTCGCCCCGAACAGCCCCGTGTATGTGTGAAGCTCGTCTACGACGACGTATCGGAGGTTGGCGAAGAGTCCCGCCCACCGGGGGTGTTGCGGAAGGACGCCGGCGTGGAGCATATCGGGGTTGGTGATGATGACGGATGCCTTGTCGCGCAACTGGCGGCGATGGCTTGGCGGCGTATCGCCATCAATCACGCCGACCGCAACCTCCCGCAGGTTGCGAAGCCCTCGCCTCGCTCGGGCCAGGCCCTGCGGGAGCTTGGCTGCTCGGAGGGCGCGCTGGAACACACGGAGCTGGTCTTGCGAGAGGGCCTTCGTGGGATAGAGTGCGAGGATGCGGGCCTCGGGGTCGCGCTCCAGTTGCTCGATGATCGGCAGCAGATAGCAGAGCGTCTTGCCGCTGGCCGTGGAGGTCGTCACCAGGAAGTCGCGTCCCGCCCGGGCGAGGTCGAGGGCCTGGGCCTGGTGGAGGTAGAGCCGCTCGATGCCCATTCCCGCGAGCATTCGCGCGCAGGCCGGCGACAACGGCTCCTGCGGCTCGGCGAACCGCGCCTCACGCCCCGCCACGCGATGCACATGCACGATCTGGCCGCGGTAGTCGGCTGAGGACCGCAAATGCTCAACGAAGGAATCGAAGTCCACAATGGCCTCTTCTCAACGTGGAGCGCTGCCCGAATCTGCGGCCGGCTGTGGGGGCGTCTTGGGCTCCACGGTTCTCGACTTGCCCGCCAGCGTCACCATGTAGAGGTCGTAGGGCAGACAGATCGTGTCCGCTGCCAAGGAAATCGGGAGGTCGCAGATGAGGAATGGGGCAAAGAAAGGCAAGATCAACTCCCACATGCAGTGCATCTCCTGCGCGGGCCGCCAAGGCCGACAGTCGTAGAGCCCCTTGAGGTCCATTTCCACCGCGGGGTAAAGATACCTGGGGTCACCGGGTTCGGGATCAGCACGGGCCACCAGTGTGGCGCAACCGGGCACAAGCAAAAGGGACACCGGCAGGAGGAGCGTGGTCAGCCATTTCTTCATGTTCCTGTCCTCCTTCAATGCCTGCCGCCGGGGGCCAGTCGTGAACTGCGAACCACCCACTCAGCCTGTGTCACTTGCTCCCGCTGGGTGCGAAGGCGAACGAGGTTTGCACGGGGAACGGGCAGGTGCAGCCGGAGCTGGCCTCGGGGACGAGGACGAGGCCGCCGGCGGGGATGATGTTGATCCAGCAACCGGGCCGGCTGACGGTGGTGAGCTTGCTGGCCTGGCGGGTGCGCAGGTCGAACATGGCGGGGTTGGCGGCGCGGAAGAAGAGCTGGTGGGCGGAGGCCGACATGGTGCCGCAGCCGTGGCCGCCGCGGTCGAACGCCCAGCCGGGCAGCGGCTCGCCGGTCTTGAGGTCGTAGGCGCACGGCTCGGCGTAGACGACGCCGCCTGCGATGACGGGGTGAAGGGTCTGCTCGCCGTGGTCGCCGCCGGGCTTCTTGCGGTTGTCCTGCTCGCGACGCCAGCGCTGCTCGCCCGTCCTCGCGTCGAAGCCGAACAGCTCGTACCAGACGGTGCCGTTCTTGTTCTTCGAGCCGGTGACTACGATGGTGCCATCCGCGACGCTGAGGAAGATGACGTGCTGGAAGGAGCGGAGGTCCACGTGCTTCTTCCAGAGGGTCTGGCCCGAGGCGGCATCGAGGGCGGCGAGTGTGGCGCCGGAGCCGAGGAAGATGTCCAGCTTCATCCGCCCGTCGGAGTCCTGAATGGCGGCGGGATTGGCGCTCTCGACGAAGTGGACGCGTCCGTCGGCAATGGCGATGGCGGGGTCGAGGATGACGCCGCCCTTGTAGGCCCAGCGCTTCTCGCCGCTCTTGCGGTCGAGGCAGAAGAGGAAGTCGCTGGTCGCGATGTCCTGGAAGTCGCCGAACTGGATTTCGATGACCGTGCGGCCCATGGTGCGGAGGGAGGCGCCTTTCTTGCGGCCGGAGCCGAAGAGGGAATCGCCCACGGTCGCCACGTAGCCCCAGGCGTGCTGGCGGCCGGGGTCGAGCTGCGGGACAGGGAATCGGCGGATGACGACGCCGGTGGCGGCGTCGAATGCCACGCAGTCCTCCGCCCCGGCAGCATAGAGCACGTCGGGGGCGAGGGCGAGGTGGCCGCTATCCTTCGGCGCGCCCAGGCGGCTTGAATCGGGGAGGTCGGCCTCCCAGAGCGGCGTGCCATTGTAGGCGTCCACCGCTATGACCTTGTTGTAGGCGGGGACGAAGAGGCGGCCGCCCCCGGCGAGCGGCGGCACGGCGCGGTGGTGGCGGTCGGCCATCGGGTTGGGGCCGGGCGGCCCGAACCACTGGATGCGCATCGCGCCGCCGACGAGCCGGTCGCCGCTGCACGCGGTGTTGGCGGGGTCGGCGTAGAGGTGCGTCCACTCGCCCGCGCCCTCGAGCGGCCCGCGGCGGACGAGCTTCGCAGGGCCATCGAGGCAGAGGACGCCGCCCCACGGCCTCGCAAGGCGCGTTGCATCGGCCGGCGCCGCAGCAGTCGGGTTGGCCACGCGGTCGAAGACCACCAGGTTGGCGAACCCGCTGGGGAGCGACGCGAGCGGCCCGCCCTGCACGGAGGCCCGCGCGCCGTAGAGGCCCGCCCTGTCGAGCTCCCGCCTTGCGGCGGCGCGCTTGCCGGGGTCGTCCTCGATGCCGATGAGCGTGAGGTCAGTCAGCCTGGCCAGCTCGTAGACCAGGCGGCCTTCGCCGCAGGCGAGGACGAGGCCGAAGCCTTTCTTCACGCCCGATCTGTCGGCGATCTCCGATGCGGCCTTCGCATACAGCGGCGAAAGGCCGTCGGCTGCGTAGGGGCTGCCGGGCGGGGCGCTCGACGACGACGACGAGGACGACGACGATGAGAAGCAGTGGATTGAGCCCGCGTCGGTGCTCACGAAGAGGCGGCCGTGGGCGGCGGCGAGGCCGTAGGCGGTGCCGGCCACCTTGCCCGCCCAGAGCGGCTCGCCGTCAGAGGCCCGGAACGCGGCGACCTCGCCCTCGCCGCCCGCGAAAAGCGCGTCGCCCGCCAGGATGAGCGCGGCGCGGTGCGGGCAGGGACGCTTCCAGAGGAAGCAGTCCTGCGTTGACTTCGAGAGCGCGGCCATCGCGGCCTTGTTGGCCTCGTGCTCGCCCCTCAGCGCCTTGCCCTCAGCGCCCTTGTCGTCCTTGCCGAGCTTCTTGAGGCGGTCCTCGATGGCCTTCTGGCGGGCGGCGAGCTTGCGGCCCTGGGCCAAGAGGTCGAAGAAGCGGACGCGGTCGAGGGCCTGGAACTCGCGGCCTGTGAGGAGATAGAGCGCCTTGTCGGTGCCGATGGCGCGGTGGGCGTTGAAGGTGGCGGCCACCTCGCCCGTCGCGGCGTCGCAAGCCTCCACCTGTCCCGTCTTCCCCGGGCCGTTGAGGAGCAGGTTGCCGGCGAGCGCCGCATCGGTGCCGCCGGAGCCCTTGACGCTGCCCGCCGGCGCGCCATCGGCTCGGCGGAGCATCGCGGGCGCCGTCCTGCCCATGGGCACGTAGAGATGCGTGGGCGCGGCGAGAAGATACCCCTGGGGCGACAGGTCGAGGGGCCGCGGCTTCCACCGCGGCGAGCCGTCGCGCGCGTCCAACGCCACGAGCGAGACGCCCTCGGTGGGGAACAGGCCGGCGGCGAGGAAGGCCACGCCGTCCTCGACGAGCGCCCCGGTGCGGACAGGGGAGGCGGCGATGAGGCGGCCGTTGCCGATGAGCTGGCGGGCGTCGGGCGCGGCACGGTGCTTCCACACTTCGGCGCCGGTCTCGGCCGCGAGGCAGTAGGCCCAGCCATCGTCCGAGCCGACGTAGACCTTGCCGTCCGCGACCGCCGGCGCGAGACGCACCGGTCCGCCGGTGAAGAATACCCACCGCACCTGCCCCGTGGCAGCGTCGAGACACGTCACCTTGTCGTCGGCGGAGGAAGCGAAGTAGACGGCGTCGCCGACAGCGGCGACGTGGAAGGCGCGGTCATAAGTCACCCGCGCGGCCAGGTCGGTGAGCTTGTGCCAGTAGTCAACCTTCGCGGGAGCGGGCCAGGCGGGTCGCGGGGCGTGGCGCGCGGCGTGGGTCCACGCCTCACGGAGCGGCAGGGGCAGCCGCTCGCCGGTCACCCCGCTCCGCTGGTTGTCGTGCATGTACGTCGGCCAGTCCTCGCCCCATGCGACTGCATGGACGAGCAAGAGCACAGCCATCCTGGGCAGCGATCTCTTCATCTTCTCACGCGTCACGGGTCACGGGTCAAGAGCATTCGCGCCATCAGCTCGGCCAGCGTGAGCAGGTCGGCGCGGTTGTGCTGGACGATGAGGGCGAGCTCGCGGGCGTCGCCGGTGCGGACGAAGTCGTGGTAGGCGCGGCCGATGTCGGCCCCCGCGATGTCGCCCACGCGGTGGCGCCCGCACACGCAGCGCTCGAGGGTCACAAGGCGGCAGTCGGGCAACGCCTCGCTGTATCGCCGTCGGGCGGCGTGAAGGAGGTCGAAGTGGAGCGGCACCTCTGGCAGCGCGACCCTCGCCGCGGCCGCGCGGGCGCGGAGTGAGGGCACGTCGAAGGTCTTGCCATTGAAGGTGACGAGAATGCGCGCGCTGCGGGCATCCTCGGCGAAGGCGGCCAGGATGCTCGCCTCCTCGGCATACGAGCGGGCGAGGAGCTGGCGGCAGACGATTCGCCCATCCCGCCAGAGGAGCGTGCCGATGAGGAACACGGTCGCGGTGCCGAGGCCGGTAGTCTCGATGTCCAGAAAGCAGGCGTCCCGTGGCGCGAGGGGGGGCGACTCCACCAGAGGGATGGCGGCGAATGCCCGCGGGAGTGCCTCGGCGAGTGCCTCCGCAAGGGCCTGGTTGCCCGTGGCTGGCCCCTCGATCAGGTAGAAGGGGGGAGCGCCGGAGCACGGCGTTTCGCGCCCCTCGATGCACTTCTCGATGGGGATGCAGATGCCTGGGCCGGGGGCTGCGGGGCGTCGGGGCGCGTCGAGCGGCAGGTCGCGGCGGTAGACGATGGCGTGTGACGCAGGAGTTGGTGGCACAGGCATCTTGCCTGTGTCGCCCACAGGCGGGACGCCTGTGCCACCGGCGCGCCGCGCCAGCTTCTTGCGGAGGCTCTTCAGGAGGTCTTGTTCGGTTGGGGTGCAGGGTTCGTCGGGAGGCATGGGGGTGTCACTGGGGCTTGCCGAGGGCCTCGAAGGTGGAGCGGATGGTCTGAAGGTCGGCGGCGGAGAGGCGGATGTCGGCGGCTCGGGCGTTCTCGCGGGCCTGGTCAGGGTTGCGGGCGCCCACGATTGCGGCGGCGACGCCCGGCTGGGCGATGATCCAGGCGGCAGCCACCTGGCCGAGCGTGGCGTTGTGAGCCTCGGCGATGGGCCTCACTTTCTCGAGGGCGTCGAGGATGCGGCGGCGGTTGGCCGGCTGGAACCAGGGGCGGCCGCTCCGATAGTCCCCCTCGGGGAAGGTGCGCTCCATCGTGACCCTGCCCGTGAGGATGCCCTGCTCGAGGGGGCTGTAGACGATGACGCCGACGTTGTGCTGGCGACAGAAGGGGAGAACGTCGGCCTCGATGTCGCGGCGCAGCAGGCTGTAGGGCGGCTGGTCGCTGGCGAGGGGGGCGTGGCAGAGGCACTCGGCCATCATCTCGGGCGTGAAGTTGCTCACGCCGATGGCGCGAATCTTCCCCTGCTGTTTCAGGGTCACCATCGCCTCCATCGTCTCGGCGATGGGGGCCGAGGGGTCGGGCCAGTGGCACTGATAGAGGTCAATCACATCGGTGCCGAGCCGCTTGAGGCTCTGCTCGGCCTCGGCGACGATGGCGGCCTTGCGGAGGTTGCGCACAACGGTGCACTCCGTGCTGTCGAGGCCCTTGTATGTCCAGGGATTGCTTCCCTCGCCGGGCGTGTCCCAGCGGAGGCCGCACTTGGTGGCGAGGAACACCTTGTCGCGCCGCCCCTTGATGGCCTTGCCGACGACCTCCTCGCTATGCCCCATGCCATAGATGGGCGCGGTGTCAATGCAATTGATGCCGGCGTCAATGGCCGCCTGTATGGCGCGAACCGAATCGTCGTCATCCTGCGGCCCCCAGAACCAGCCGCCCGCCGCCCACGCGCCGAAGATGATCGGGGAGACCTTCAGGTCGCTATTACCGAGTTGCCGGTACTCCAACAGTCTGTTCCTTTCGTGGGGAGTGTGTCCTGGACGCGTGACCCGTGACGCGTGACCGCTGGATTACCAGGCCTCGCGGTGGATGCGGGCTGGGTCGTAGTAGTCGGCGGGGCCTTTTTCCTCGGCGGGGACGCCGACGGCGATGGCGGCGAAGGGGACGACGTTCTGGGGGATGCCGAGGAGCTGTCGGAGGCCGGCCTCGCGTTCGGGGCGCGGGTGGGCGCCGCACCAGCAGGTGCCCAGGCCCATGTTCGCGGCGGCCAGGAGGAGGTTCTGGGTGGCGGCCGAGACGTCCTGCACCCACATCCCCGCGTGCTTCTCGCGGGCGAGGTCGCCGCACACCACGATTGCGAGCGGGGCGGTCTTGAGCATGCTCGCGTAGGGATGCACCTTCATGATGCCCTCCAGCTTCGCGCGGTCGCGGACCACGACGAAGTGCCATGGCTGCTGGTTGCCGGCCGAGGGCGCGGCCATGGCCGCGCGCAGGAGGGCCTCCACCTGCGCGTCGCTCACCTCCGCGCCCTTCTTATACTGCCGGATGCTCCGACGCTTCTGGATGAAGCTCAACACGACGTCCATCGGTCTCCTCCTGAAAAGGCCGCCTCTTCCCCCAACAAGGACCAATATAGGGTCAGGGCAGCGAGGAGTCAAGCGAGGTCGGCGGTTAGAGCCTTCAGTCATGGCTCGTGCGCGCGTCGCGCACATGTGGCAACTGGAACGCCGAATGTCGAACGTCGAATGTTGAATGTCGAATGACAGAGAAGGCCAGGCGCCCGCCCTTCATCCTGAATCGTCGTCGCTGTCATCGCCGCGAGGTGTGCAAGAGGGCCACTCGCTTCCCACAAGAAGTGGCCCTCTTGCTCGGGGGTGGGGCCGGGCGAGTCGAGCGCTACACTCGCCGCGCGCCCCACCCATCGCCATATCACGGCTCCGGCGAATGTCTACTCTCCAGAAGCCGTCCGGGGGCAACTCGCGCCCCCTGGGGGGCGCAGGTTGCGCCCCGCGCCGAAACAGCGGCCGTGGGCATCCTCAGCGGCGGCTGACGATGAGGAGCTCGGTGCCAGTGACCTTTCGCTCCTTCTGCCTGGCGGCCTTTTGCTGGTTGGACATGGCGTAGCGGCCGCAGTATTTCCACTGAAGCCCGATGATCCACCAGCGGCGGCCAGCATAGAGGGCGCGGACCTCGGGGCAGGCGTCGTAGGAGACCATGATCTTCGCGGGCTAGGCGGCCAGGAGGTCGCGGAGGTTCGGTCAGGGCTTGCCTGGAGGATCGAAGGACGACTCGCTGACCTTCCCGATTGCGCGTGTGATAGGGTCGAAGTGCTTCCGGTTGTTGTTGAGTAGCACGTGATCGCGCGGACTTTCGACCGCAACCAGGGCGTCACCCACGTCTCTGACGTCGTCCCCTGTCGGGGTCTCTTGGTCGTCGAGGATCTTCCCAATCGCCTCAACCCGTCGTCGCGTCTCCTCATCTTGTTGCTTCGCATCGGCTGTGGCAAGGGCTCGGAGAATGGCGCTGAACTGGGCGCGTTCCATCCTGATGAATGCCGCAAGCAGGCCCGCCTTCTGCTCCAGATATGCCTCGTCCGCCATACGCGTCATTCGCCCTGTTGCCGAGTCCCAGCGCGGCATCGGGAGATCTGCAAGGCAGGCAGACGGGTCCAGGATGCGCTCGACACTGCGGAATGCTCTACGCCAGGCTCTCCGAACACGATGCCGCAGGTCGGCCCTCAGTTGCTCGAGCAGCGTGCCGTCCGAAGGGCCAGTCGCCTCCAGCTCCTCGATGAAGAAGAAGATCGCGTTGATCATCACTTGGCCGAGGCGGCGATACCTGTTGGGGGGCGGAAGAGCAGCATACCTGGCGGCCTCCCAGAGCAGGTCGGTCACGTTGGTAGCAGCTTTCGTCCTCTCCTGGAAATCACAGAGCCGGCGGTAGGCACCCAGTGCGAACTCAAGCTGAACAAACCTCGATGTGGCGATGCTGGCGTAACGGCTCAGCTTGCCCTCCACTGCGGCCCTTCGAGCCTTGCTACCCAATATGCGGTCGCAAGGGACGGTCGTATCGAGGAATGCCTTGGCTGTGGCGGCTTGAAGGCTAGTCTTGGTCATCCTCATCCTCTCCGAAGGCGTCGTACACGTCCAAGCCGGCTTCTTCGAGGCGATCGAGGCACTCGTCAACGACCCCGTGCGGGAGCGCGATCGCGTTCATGCACTCAAAGGCGTACCGGAGCGCGCCAATCTGGGCAGCGGCCGGCGGGCGCTCGCGCATTGTGCGGGCGAGCACCAGTAGAGAGGACGACAGCTCCGCAAGACCACTGTCAATGTGCGTGTAGCGGCAGAGCTCCCGTATCTTGACCAGAAGCTCTGCCCGCTGGGCCCTGGCGACCAGTTCGTCCGTTCCCGTGCTGTTGCCGATTCCAGCCAGGACCGCTTGCGCCTCTCCAAGCGTGGCCGAGATACAGTCAGCCATGTCCAGCAATGGTCCCCCGGCAGCCCTACGAGCAAGGATTCCATCCCGGATGAGGAGACTCTCTATGGGATCTGAAAAGACGTTCCTAAGCTCCAACATCGGCTCGGGGCGAATCGGGTCCAAGCCTGTTAGCGCGACCGCACCCCTGCCATTGCCCTTGTCCGGTGACGAGAAACAGAAGGAAATGCACCTACTTGAGTTCGTTGCCCCCAGGGTATGCAGGTCCCATGTCCAAAGGCCACCCGAGTGCGCCCGGTCTATCTCGCTGAGTTCGCGAATCGCAGGCCAATACCGCGTCGGCCCCTCGCCCTGTTCCGCGACGAGCTGCGGGCGAATCCCGCGCCACGGCTTGAGGGTGAGAATCATCCCTTTCGCATAGCCAAGCTGGTACCACCTGCCGAGTAGCGATGAGAGAATCTCCGCTCTCGCAGTCCCCGAGTTGACGGACCTAGCGAACTCGGACTCCGCAACCAAGAGCGTGGAGCAATCGGAGGCCATCTGAGGGGGACATGATCCGGGCATCAGGCGTGCTCCTCCTTGCTTCGCGCCTTAGTCCTGGCACAGGCCAGAAGCTGTTGGACACCATCCAGTAGATCTGGAAGGGCAAAGGGCTTCTGGATAATCCTAACACTGTCCTGATCAACGGCGACCCTGCGCTCATTGAGCTCGCGCAAGACTTCCCCCGGGGCAAGCACAGAGACGAAGAGGATCGGGATAGAGCGCCAAGCTTCGTGCCGGCGCAATTCCTGGGCCATCTGTATCCCGGCACGCTCGAACCTCTCCCCGAAGAGGACATCCAGAACGATCAAGCCGACCTGTTCGGTTCCCAAGGTCTTTAGCGCGTCTGCAATTGTCATCGTAGCTATGACGGGGTGATTGTGCGCCCCCAGGTAATCGCCAATCCAGCGGCAGTAATCGGGGTCGTCATCGACAATAAGAATCTTCTGAGTGCTCCCTGCGTTCTTCATTGCCCAGCGCCTTGAGCATCAGGGTTCTGAGGTAACCCGCCCATGCGGAATACGAATGATGTGCCGGACGGCGCGCGGTCGATGATCTGCACGTCCCACCCGAGGAGCCGCACGTAAGACATAACCACGAAGAGGCCCAGTCCCATGCCACGCTGAAAGCCGTACCCGGCGCGCAACTGAACACCTGAGCCGGCGGTCAGCGACTCGCGCACTTCCCGGGGCAAGCCCGGCCCGTTATCCTCCACACTCAACTCGCAAACGCCGCCCACAGCGGAGAGGCGAACTTGGACGCAGCCGCCGGACTCCGGAGCATATTTTATGGCATTGTCCAGCACGATGTCAAATACATCTTGAGCATAGGATCCGACGGTTAGCGCATGGCACTCAGGCTGTAGTTGCGCTGCGAGAGTGCAACCACGGCCCTCCGCCACAAGCCGGAAGTCCTCAACCACCCCGGCCACTAGTGAACTAACGTCCGTGTCCTTCGGCTCCACCGTGCGTTGGTATAGGGCTCTCTGCACGCGCAACAACTGCTCTACGTTACGCATTGCCTGCTCGGCCCATTTGGCCAGTTGGGGCAGATCCGATGAGCGCCAGCCGCGCCAGTCGATCACCTCGATGGCCTGCATGATCTTGGCCAGAGGACCCATTGCCTTGTGAGTCGCGGCATAGAACAACTCATTTTGTCGTCCGAGGATCTCCTCCGCCCGTGCCATGGCGCCACCCTGCTCGATCAAAGACAATAGGCCGGCCCCTTGCAGATCTCCTATACCTTGCAGCGGCCCGGCCCCCGGACGACCGTCCGCAAACACGGCGACGGCAACTGGCACGTCGGTCCCATGCATATGGATGGGAATGCCAACACATAGTGTCAGGTCGCGCGTGTGAGTCTGCCGACGGACCAAGCTGAGGCACGGATCTTGGTCAACCAATTCCCTTTCCGGGTTCCTGAGAAACACGGGACTGCCGTGTTGCGCCACCTCGCCCACAAACCATTCTCCCAAGGCGTATCCGTCCTTGGCGTAATCTATGGGCCTGCGGATGTTCTTCAGGCCTCTCGCCGTTCGCGGGGTATACCTCTGGACCGCCGGGTCCCACAGGTAAAGGACCGCTCCCTCTACTCCCAGACGCCTTCGGGTGTAGTCCAAGAGAAAGGAGCGAAGGTTGTCCGGATCGAGCCGTTCCTGCGTTCCCACCCCCAGGGTTGCCAGGAACTCATCAATGGCTTGCCGCCACTCTCTGTCCTGTAGCCGCAGCAGAACCCCAGCGGAGCGAGCGGCTAGGTAGACCAGAGACCGGGAGACACTGGGATCGAGCGGGCCCTCCTGTACGCCTACGACCGTCAGAATGCCGACACGCTGGGTTCCCACCGAACATGGGAAGGCGCTGACGTGCCTTCCTGGGAAGAGCAGGTCGTTGCGGGGTTCAATGGGGCTATCCTGCACTGCGTCCATGCTGAATGCCGTTCTCGCGAGGGCCGCGACCCCCGGGTGGGCGAGGAGCTCCACATGACCTGCTTCGCCTTCATTCTCAAGGCCTCCAATCTCTCCTCGGGGGAGAAGCACCCCGGCCGCCTGGCACCTTGAGACAGCTAGGGCGCGCTGCGCCACGGTAGAGGCAGCCTCCCGCACTGTTTGCGCCTGAGCTAGCTCAGGATCCGCAAGCCCTTGAGGGCTTGCAGTTGTCCATTGCTGCTCCCGGCGCTGCATTTCCAGGACGCTCCCGGCGAAGCGGGCTAGCATACTGGCCAATATCCGCCGCTCAGGGCTGAGTTCCTCGGGCCTCAGGAAGTAGAGCGTGATCACTCCTACGACGGCTCCGTCAAGCATGATGGGGTCAGCCCGAAGTGCAACGAGTTGTCTGCGTGCGGCGAATTCCTTCATCTCATAGTGTGGGTCCCCTTGGATGTTGTCCTGCTCGTAATGCTGGCCTGTCCTGAACACTACGCCCACCACGCTGCTTGTGCACCCCAAAGGCCGCCAATTCCTCAGGTGTTCCTCCGATGTTGCGCCACGCGTGCCTACGAGATCAAGTGTGTCACCAGCTTGGCTGAGAAGCCTCACGTTGCACGTCCGCGCCCCGATCACTAAGTGGCCGAGGTCCGCAACCTTCTGCATGGCAGCCCGTACGTCCAGGCAGCCAATCAGTTCAAGAAGGCCATAGAGGAACGCTGATTCGCGCTTGAGCGGATCCGCATCGAGGCCCGCCATCGAACTGGTTCCTGATGACATTTCGGGTCCCCTTCACCCGGGTAGCCTGATCGGAACCCATTATACTCGGCTTCCTATGGCGCGCAAGGGATCAGTGCCCCTACGCCTGCTCCGGTCAGTAGTTGACGATCAAGAGTTCTTGCCCGGTCACCTTGGCCTCTTTCACCTTTGCCTCTCGCTCATGGTTCGTGAGCGCGCGTCTTCCGCAGTACTTCCACTCCAGCTTATGGATCCGCCATCCTCTATTGCCGCGGTACAGCTTGCGGATATCCCCTGTGGCGTCGTACGAGACCATGACCCTAGCGGACGAAAGGGCGAGAAGGTCCCGGAGGAGAACGTGCTGCTCGATGGTGAAGTGGCCATCGTAGAGCTTCGAGCATGCGTGGTCCAGGCTGTCGCGGTAGTAAGGCGGGTCGGCGTAGATGAGGGTGCGGGGCGTGGCGTCGGCGAGGCAGGCTTCGAACGGGAGGTTCGTGATGTGGACGCCCTGGAGCTTTTCGGAGCAGGCTTTGAGGTGCGCGAGCTTCTTCTCCAGGTTGCCCCAGCCCTCCGGGTTGCTGAAGTAGAGGCGGGAACGGCGGGCGGGGTCGTAGACCACGCGGCCGTACCAGACGGTGCGGTTGATGAAGTAGTATTGGAGGGCGCGTTCGAGAAGGGCGTCGTCGCCGCGGGCCTCCATCAGGTCGCGGCGGTCAATCCACTTCTGGAAGGTGGCGCGGAGGTTGGAGGCGTCCTGCTCGCGGCAGAGGGCGGCGAAGGCGGGGTAGGCGTCGCGGAGGGTCTTCCAGAAGGCGTAGAGGCCGGGGTGGAGGTCGTTGATCCAGTTGCGGGGCGCCTTGGGCTTGTGGAAGAAGAGTCCGCCGCCGCCGAAGAAGATTTCGCGGTACTCCTCGTGGTCGGGCGGGATGAATGGGGCGAGGAGCTTGGCCACGCGGCTCTTGCCGCCTGGGTAGCGCAGCGGAGAACGAAGGGGCAAGGGGGCGGCGGGCAAGGGGCTTGTCCTGCGCGGGGGCCTCGACCGAATCGATTGATTCGATTGATTCGATTGATTCGATTGATTCGACGGATCAGGCTGCTCTGCCCTATCGGGCGCTTCACGCGGTTTCGAGCTTCTCGAGCGGCTTGAAGTTGCCGAAGAAGACGTCGGGGCCGGGCACGGGGGCGGCCCAGCGGATGCCGTTGGCGATGATCTTGAGGACGCCCTGGTGGTAGTAGGTGGGATAGGTTTCGTGGCCGGGGCGGAAGTAGAAGATTTTGCCCTTGTTGCGGCGGAAGCAGCAGCCTGAGCGGAAGACCTCGCCGCCGGCGAACCAACTGATCAGCACCAGGGCGTCGGGCTCGGGGATGTCGAACCGCTCGCCGTACATCTCCTCGTGGGGGATTTCGATGTACTCGCCGAGGCCCTGGACGATGGGGTGCCCGGGCTCGACGACCCAGATGCGCTCCTTTTCGCCGGCCTCGCGCCACTTGAGGCTGCACGAGGTGCCCATGAGCCGGCGGAAGGGCTTGGAGTAGTGGCCGCTGTGGAGCACCACGAGCCCCATGCCGTCGAGCACGCGGGCAACGACCTTGTCCACGATGGCGTCCTGGACCTCGTGGTGCGCCATGTGTCCCCACCAGACGAGGACGTCGGTGGAGGGCAGGACATCGCCGCCGAGGCCGTGGTCTGGCTCGTCGAGGGTGGCGGTGCGGACCTCGAAGCCGTCGGCGCCCCGCAGGTAGCGTGCGATTGCGCCGTGCATCCCCTCGGGGTAGATGCGGGCGATCTTCTCGTTCTTCTGCTCGTGGCGGCCTTCGTTCCAGATGGTCACGCGAAGCGGGTCGGGCATGGGTGTGCTCCTGCTGAACGCGGCCCCTGGCCGCAATCAGAGGGGATGATTGGATGGTTGGATGAATGGATGATTGTCTGACACCCATCCACCCATCCACTCATCCATTCATCCCCCACAACGGAAGGGTCTACGGCTCAAAGCTGAATCGGCTGGCCCGTGGCGAGGGACTTGTCAACCGCGAGGCTGAGGGCGAGGGACTTGACGGCGTCGGGGTAGGGGGAGAGGACATTGTTCTCCTTGCCCCTGGTTCGGACGGCGGTGATGAAGGCGTCGTCGATGGCCTGGCCGTAGTCGACGACGTTTCGGAACTCCTCGGTGCGGCTGGCCTCGCGGACGGTGACGGAGGTTCGCTCGACGTATTCGATGCGGGCGTCGGTGCAGAAGATGTCTATGCCGCACTTGCCGCCGGCCTTGAGGCAGCAGGCGGAGTGGACGGTGGCGACGAGTCCGCTCCGCAGGACGAGTGTGGCGGCGGAGAGGTCCTCCACGTCGTAGTTCGGCACGTCGGCCATGAGGCCGCGGCTTGCGGCGGCGAAGACGGTTTTCGCCTCGCCGAAGAGGTAGCGGACCATGTCGAAGATGTGGGTGGTCTGCTCGGTGTGCTGTCCGCCGCTCTGGGCCTTGACGCGCCACCAGGCGACGCCCGGCATGCCGCCCATCCAGTAGCCCATCGCGGTGGCCACCTTGCGCTTCTTCAGGATGGCCTTGAGCTTCGCGATGATCTCCTGGTAGCGGTCCTGGTAGCCGACGGCGGAGACGACGCCGGCTTCGAGGACGGCGTCGCGGATTTTCAGGGCGGCCTCTATCGTGGTGGCGATGGGCTTCTCGACGAAGAGGTGGCAGCCGCGTGAGACGGCGTCGAGCTCGTAAGGCCCGTGGGCGAAGGGCGGGGTGCAGACGTAGACGGCGTGGGGCTTGGCGGCGTCGAGCATGCGGCGGTGGTCGCGGTAGGCCTTCGCCCTGAACTGCTTGGCCTTGGCCTGGGCGCGAGCGGCATCCGTGTCGCAGAAGCCCACGAGCTGCACGTCCTGGATTTTCACCAGGTGGCTGAGGTGGTAGCCCGCGATGCCGCCCGAGCCAATGAAGGCGACCCTGACAGACATCCTGCGTCCTCCAAACAAGGGGCGCGATCGGTTCTTCAGCCCGCAGTGGAAGCGGGTCGGGCGGAGTCTAGCATTGGGGGGAAGCGGAGTCAAGTGTGAAGTCGGTCCCTCTGGGCAGGCCTATGGCGCAACCAAGGGGGATGAGTGGATGGATGGATGAATGGATGGATGAAAGAGTCGGCCTCTCTGGCATCCATCCAACCGTCCATTTCTCCATTCATCCAGATCTTCCTCACCCATCCATTCATCCATTCATCCCCTCCGATGGGCGCGCAAGCCTTGTGGTTACACAATTTTACATTGCCGTTACAGAGGGGTGACAACGAGGCTATGTCCTTGGGGGTATAAGAGATAGGATTCCGGGGGCGGTCCCAAGGCGTGCCATAAGTCGTCTTCAGAGGGCCAAAAGGAATTGAAACATTTGGGCCTCTGAAACGACTAAATGATATAGAGAGGGAGAAAGGAGGTGCGCCGTGCTCTGCCAACGCCCCCGGTGCGGAGCGCCGGTGCCCGAAGGCCGTCGCAAGTATTGCTCGGACCGCTGTGCGCGGATCGTGAATCGCGACAGTGCGGCTGCGCGCGCCCGCCGGCGCACCGCCGCGGTGGAGGCCAGGGGCGGACCCCACATGGCCCTCCGCATCTGCCTGTCGTGCAGCCACAGCTTCCTGTCGGAAGGCCCCTGGAACCGCATCTGCCCGCACTGTAGCGAGCGGAACGTGGCCGCGCCGCCCCGCGCCTCCGCGGTGCACCTCGGCCTCTCGCTGCCCGTCCGCGACATGACCCGCCTCATCAGCGAATGAGCCTCCGCCCTCCAAGAGCGGCAGAGGGATTCCTCTGCCGCTCCTTCCGTCTCCCGGCCCTTTCCGCTTGACAGGGCTGCGCAGCGATGGTATACTCTGGCAGCCCTCAGCGGAGAGGAGGCCGGGCATGGCGTGGCACCACTGGGAGGCTCTCGCCTGCATCAATCCCAAGGACATCTTGGCCCGCGCGCCGGGGTGCGTTGCGCGCCTCGCAAGCAGCTCCACGGTTGTTGCCTGTTGCATGGCCTGAGTAGGGGGACGCCGATGAGCGAGCTGGATTCCCGCGACAGACTGCGGACCTCACACGGCAGACGACGGCACCCGATGGCTTCTGCCATCTGTCATCTGTCGTCTGCCTTCTGCCTTCTCCTCGTGCTCCTGGGGTGCCGGCAAGGGGTGACGGTGCAGATCAACTCGCCGCGCTACAAGCAGTTCTCGGTGCCGTGCGACAAGCCTGACCGCCGCTACTGGGAGAGCGGGCGGCTGCGGGTGTTCCCCTCGGGGTCGCGGCTGTCGTTCCGCAAGGGGGGCGAGCCGCCGCGCGTGGTGGTGGTGGACGACGCCGGCGCGTCCGTCTACGAGGAGACGCTCGAGCGGTATCCGATGGCGTGGTACGAGGCGCTGCTCACGCCGCTGTTCGGCCTCGGCTACGCGCTCTGGCAGCCCTACGAGGACCCGTATGGGATCACGCCTGGGCTCGCGGCCGACGAGCGGCTGCGCCAGGCGGCGGCCAAGCTGGCCCCCGAAATACTCGCACGCCTCCCCGCCGAAGCCAAGGCCGTGGGCGTCTTCACGGTGGAGACCGACATCGTGGAGAAGGGGCTGGCGTACGCCAGCGAGGGGAACCGGCGCCTGAGCGAGTACCTGTGCAACTGCCTGCGGGAGCTGGCGCCCAAGACGGTGCAGGTCCGCGAGTTCAAGATGGGCGTGAGCTGGTATCTCAAGCACACCTACGGCAGCCTGGGCGCGAGCGCCGAGGCGCGCCGCGAGCTCATCGCCAAGTTCGCGCGCACCGAGCGCGTGGACATGGTGGTCTACGGCAAGAACTACCTCTATCCCCAGCAGTATGCGAAGGACAGGACGATCCACCGCGCGGAGCTTGAGTTCGACATTCTCCTCCCGAAGGAGGGCCGTGCCGAGGAGGGGGGCCGCGTGAAGTTCACCCTGGCCTTCGACCCTGGGGAGAAGGACCTGGCGGGGCTGTTCCTCCCCCCCGCTGAGCCTGGCGCCATAGGCCCGGTTGCCCCGCCCTCGATTGAGGTGGTCCTCGAGCGGGCGGCGCTGCACATCGCCCGCGACCTGCTAGAGAAGGTGGGCCAAGGGACCGTGCTTGCCACGTACCCGAAGCCGATCTTCACCTATGTGTCCGACTTCGCCTTCCTGGCAGCCGCGCCGCTGGACGAGCGGGTGGTGGTGCCGAACAAGTACGGGGCCTATCTCTCCGGCAAGGTCGAGCAGAACCTCGCGGCCGGCAGCACCGGCCTGTTCGCCTTCGTGGAGCGGAAGAAGGCGATAGACGTCCTGAAGGGGGTGCCTGACCGTGGCAAGACGATCCTGGTCGGCGAGATGTCGGCCTGGATCGACCCGAGCACGGCGCCTCAGCTCGGCCGCATGGCGGGCGTCAAGGTCGTCTTCTTCGGGGACATGCAGGTGATCGGTGCCGACCTGAAGATCACTGTGACGCTTCAGGACCTCGAGCGGAGGGTGAAGCTGGCCACGGTGGAGCACGTGGTCCCGCTCGATGTCTTCCTCCACGCGCAGTTCATTTCGGGGAACTTGACGTTAGGTGCCCCCGGCAGATAGACGGGCGGCCTAAGGAGCCGCCATGAAATAACTATTGCAACCTAGGCCGAGATAGCATATACTCTCGGCATGATGAGGGAAGCCGAGCTTGGCCGGAAGTTCCTCGCGCTGGCCTCGTGCCTCAACGAG